>CAKSPH010000005.1 GCA_934481355.1 uncultured Oscillospiraceae bacterium
TAGGCAAAGCACTTACTGGAATTGCAGCGGGGCGACTTGGTGTTATAGAGAATGTTCAACATAATAGTCTCCTTTTTGGATTGTTTTGGTATATTGTGGAGCAAACAAATTTCGGTTATTATGCCAAATAGTTCGTCTGCGTTTTGTGCGTGGCGATGAAATCTTTGTTATTTATTAACAAGCGCTTATGCTAAAAATTGAGCAACAGGCAGATTTATCAGCAAAAAGGGAGAGCTTGAAAAAACTCTCCCTTTTATGCCATTCGATTTCTGGTTTGCCGAATGTCTATACTATATTTATATATAGAAAAAGGACGTCTTTCAGTGAAAAGCGTCCTTATTATTGGTTAGGGTATGGTCTGCGTTGGTTATGCGGCACTACAATTCCTTTTGTAATGCGGGTTTGCTACTATATCCCTTTGATGACCTCTGTAAAAAAGGAGGGAGATTTTCTATTTCAGGAACACATCTGAATCAGTACATCTGCACGGAATGAAGAATACCTGAACTCCTGAGGTCAGCGCCTTTTTGAATTCTTCGGCAAACTGCGGATCTATGGTGGAATTAGGGACTACCCTCTCCACCCCGCGAAGCATTATCACAAAGGCTATCGCCGGACGAAATCCCTGGCCTGCTGCGGCTGAAAGCTCCCGGAGGTGCTTTGCACCACGGTCTGTTGGCGAGTCCGGAAAGAGCCCGGTCCCATTTTCGGCAAGAGTGCAGCCCTTGACCTCGATAAGCCAGTTTTCCCCGCCGCGCACAGCCATAAAATCTATCCGGCTGGAGCCGAACCGCTGTTCCGGTCTGATGTCCATAAATCCCTGAGTTTTCAGCCATTCAGCCGCCATTTTATTCGGAGCAAGACTGTCAAGGTTCACCCAGCCGTATTCCGGGGTATTCACTGCAATAAGCGTGTAGGCGGTCTTTCGGGCTGGATCGTTGTTTCTTTGCAGGCTGACCTCCGCCCCAGGGGATATGGTTCCGGTACAGCGGCCTGTATTCCGGACGTGGACTGTACTCACGCCGGAATCAGTCCGGACCTCTGCAACGAAACGGTTCACCCTGCGGAGGAAGATTCCGCGCTCTGTATCATCGTAGTGGAGGCTCAAAATACTTCGATATCCTCGTTTCCGCGGACGAATATCGGGATAATGTCAAGCGGTGCCGGAACTGTCACACGCTGACCGCCCTTATATACCGTCCCGGTACTTGCGTGCTTCCAGACGGTGCCCTCCGGAAGATACACGCTGCGCTCCTGTGCGCCCGCCTCCGTTACCGGAGCCACCAGCAGCGACGCGCCGAGGGTGTACTCGTCCTCGGTGTTCCACGTTTCGGGATCCTTCGGGAATTCATACCACAGCGGACGCATTACCGGAGCGCCGTTTGCGGAACACTCGTCCATTGTCTTTCTCATGTACGGACGGAGATTCTCGCGAACAAACAGGTACTTTTTCAGTATCTCGTAATTGTCCTCGCCAAAGCTCCACACCTCGTTATCCTGACCGGAGGTGAGCTGACGCACTCCGTTAATGAACTCCTCTTCCCGCTCGTACCACGGAGAACGCTCGCCGTGCATACGGAATACCGGGCAGAAGCAGCCCCACTCGAACCAGCGCACCAGAAGTTCCCTGAAGCTCTCGTCCTGAATATTGCCGCCGAGGAATCCGCCGATATCGGACGTCCACCATGGAATACCTGCAACGCTCATCGAAAGTCCCGCCTGAAGCTGTTCCCTCATTGCACGGAAGCTGGAGTGGATATCTCCGGACCATGTGAGCACGCCGTATTTCTGGCTTCCTGCCCATGCGCACCGTACAAGACTGAGCACATCGCGCTCGCCGGAATCCTTCAGGCCGTCAAAAAAGCCCTTTGCGTACATCAGCGGGTAAATATTCGTGCACTGGAGCGCTGTTCCCGCATAATAGCGGTAGTTGTCGAAATCGTAAGGACCATACTCCGGCTCTGCCTCGTCCAGCCAGAAGCAGCGTATCCCCTTGCTGTAATAGTTCTCGCGGCACTTTTCCCAGACGAATTTGCGGGCTTCCGGATTAGTTGCGTCGTAGAATATGGTGTTGCCCATCCATGTCATGTGAAGTCCGTTTCCACGGTCGGCGGAAACCAGCATTCCCCTGTCGGCCATCTCGCCAAAATTCTCGCTGCGCTCGTCTATTGTCGGCCATACGGAAACCACCGTTTCAATGCCCATCGAGCGGAGCTCCTTTACCATGCCTTCCGGGTCGGGCCAGTCGCGCGGCTCGAATTTGAAATCACCCTGACGCGTCCAGTGGAAGAAATCCACGACTATCGCGTCCATCGGAAGTCCGCGGCGCTTGTGCTCCCTTGCCACAGCGAGGAGCTCCTCCTGCGTGCGGTAGCGGAGTTTGCACTGCCAGTAGCCAAGTCCGTACTCAGGCATTCTGGGGGTTCTGCCCGCCGCAGCAGTATAGTGCTCGGTTATCTCTGCGGGAGTGTCGCCGGCGGTCAGGAAATAGTCCAGATAATGCGTGGACTTCGCGTACCACTCGGTCTTATTCATGCCGAACGACGCTGTGCCTACTGCGGGATTGTTCCAGAGAAATCCGTATCCGCGGCTGGATATGTAAAACGGCACGCTCGCCTGTGAATTACGGTGGCACAGTTCAAGGACAGAGCCTTTTTTATCCAGATGGCTGTCCTGATACTGACCCATGCCGAAAATCTTCTCGTTGTCGTAAGCCTCAAAACGCGCCCACAGTTCATAGTCAGTTCCGCCCTGTCTGGGCTTTAACTCCCTGCCGTCAATGCGCAGCGGAACGCAGTAGCGGTTTATGCGGTTGCGGTTGCGCCAGTATTCCTCTGTGAGCACTTCGCCGCGCTGATTCAGGAAGCTCAGCCTGCCCTCGTTGTCAAGCTTTACAGTGAGCTTTCCGTTGGTGAGGTAGTAGTCAGTGCCGGTCTGGTGGTACTGAGCATACTCCTCGCCCTTATACCACGGGTCAGTGGTGTCAACTGTTTCGCTGCGGATAGCACAGGAATGCGTCACAGGCTCGGTCAGGGCGCTGTAATACGGCGATGCGCTCAGGCGCTCGTCCTCCGGGATATCTCCGGCAGCCGGGTACATTCTCACCCGGACGGAGCTTTCCCCCCACGGCTCAACGATGAGCCTCGCGCCTCCGAAGGCAGCAGTAAGTCGGTTGTTTTCAGTAGTTACTGTCATAGCATAGTTCCTTTCTGGAAATAATATTCTGTATCTATTATAACTGTGAGCCATGGATATGTCAACAACGGAATCGAAAAAATTACTTCAACGTGGGGAGATAATTGGAAAGTTCCCGGCGGGACTTCGCCCCAACGACTGCGCAGGTGCGCTTCAGGCTGCTTTTAACGCTGTCTATGCTGACGCCGAACAGGTTGCTTATCTCCGCGTTGGATATCCCGGACGCCGCCATTATCGCGTATGAATACGCGGCAGGGGTAAGCCCAAGCTCCGTACGGCGGCTTTGAGTTACGGATATCAGCCTTTCAAGGGGTTTCAGGTAATGCTCCGCATAATTATCTCTGCGCGCATTGTCGAGATATGTGATCTCGTAGGTGCGGACGACCTCCATTCCGCGGCGGAACTGTGCCCCCTGCTGCCGGGCTCTCTCTATTGCCGGAATAAGCTCGGCGGGCACCATGGGCTTCAGATGTTCGAACACATCTGCGTGGGCAGCGCATACCTCCGCAAGAACGGTCGGGATATGGTTATCCTCCGCCGAGTAGACGGCGTCGCCCAGGAGATTAGCCGCCATGTCAAAATTGCCGAGCATCATGTACGCCTCAGCGGAGTAAATGCGCTGCTTTATTCCGGCAATTTCGTTCCCGGCAGCGAACGCAGCGGTGATGTATTTCTCAGACTCCTCCGCGACCCGGGCGTAATTTCCCCTTGAAAGCCAGAACGCGGATTTTGTCATGCAGAAATACGGCGCAGTGTAGCGGTTGTACATGACGTCGGTATCTTCAGTGCTGAGTGCGAACCAACTGTCTTCTATTCCTCCTCCGCGCATGGCGCTGAGCATTCCAAGGCAGAGCTTGGCAAAATCGCCCTCTTCCTTATTTAGGTTCTGCCGCTCAATGGCGTGTATCTGCGACAGGAACCCGAAAAATCTAAGATAATCTCCGAGAAAAAGGCAGCATTTTGCGGCATTATACAGCGCACAGATCTGCGTTTCCGGCATGCCCTCGCAGGATCTTGCGGCAGATGTAAGAAGATCCAGCGCGCCATGCAGATCACCCTGATAATACCGCACCTCGCCGGCAAATATATTCTGCGTGAATTTTCCGTGATTCAGCATTTCTGCATACATACGCTGATAACGGTTGAACTGGGAATTCTCCGTCTGGAGCGAATAACCACGGCGGTGAACAAGCACAAAAATCGAGGGTGAATACATACACCACGGGAACATAGGGGATTCAAATCTGCGCACATCCTTGAACAGATCATAGGCGCGCATTATGTCCGCGCCCATCTTGTCAAGAATATAGAAATCCTCATTAGTGCGCAGCGCATAGGCGTAGCACAGAAGCGACCGCCTGTCCGCTTCATCGAGATCCGGGCTGGATTTCAGGAAGCTGATCACCTCGCCGAACCTGCCGGAAAGCAAAGGCTTCACGTCAGTGTGCATGAGCAGCGCCAGTATTCGCAGAAGTCTCGGAAGTATCCCCTTGGCGTCAAGGGGACAGTTCTTTACAAAATCCAGAAGTAGCTTTGAAGAGCGTATCATCATTGAATAGGATATACTGTCGTAGGTGCGAACCGCACCGGCAAGCTCATATTCGCCGGCAAGATAATACTCGCAGAAACACAGGAATACGTCTGCACGGCGGCGGTACTCACGGGCAAAGCATATTCTCAGATCGTGCTGAACATTCGCCGGCAGCCGGAAAAATAACATATACGCGGTACGCTTGAGCACCGGGTGGATATTCACTAAGCGGGAGCGGTGGTTCACGGAAGCCAGCGGTATAATTTCATTGATACGGTCGATCTCGCGCAGTATACAGTCAGGATCGGAGAGACCGCTCCCGAAGTAAGCGGTCACGGAGGCAAACGCGTTCAAATCCAGACAGAAGCCCTCCGGCTGGTCTGGAAATGTCGAAACCGCGATAAGAGCGCCCCATGTTTTTTTTGGAAGACGCTGCAATACTGCACGGATAAGCCTGTCCTCCGTTGTGGAATTCGAGAACCTCTCTCCCTGTTCCACAAGCATGAAACACAGACGTGTTCCAAGAAAGGAACCCCGGGTGGCGCTGAAAATCGCAGAAGCGTTTACCTCAACGCCTGCCTTTTCCGCATATGACTTTATTTCGCTGATATCAAGGGAGAGCTGCTGGCGCTCCAGCAGGAGAAAACGCAGCTTCACCGCAAGCTTGCGGTAGGCGCTTTTCATGCTGTCGCTGACAAAAACAAACCGCGCGCAGGAACATTCGCTGAAAAGATTGGCAGAACGCCGGTTTCCCAGAAGAGTTTGTATGGCAAGAGGGCAGTCCACGATTATCAGCAACTCACGCGCAGTGGAAGCTGATTTCAGGCGCTTATGAAGCGCCGTGTACTCGCTGTCCGTCAGTGGCTCATTGGCTGGCTCGCCAAGAAGATGAGACATTATCTGAGAGAAGCAGTCGCCTGTATTTTCTGAGGAAACGACGTATTTTACGGATATTCCCGAGGGGCGCGTGCGGCGGATAAACTCGCGCAGGAGCGTGGATTTACCCGCTCCATCCTGGGCGCAGACAACGGTCACGCGGTTCGAATAGATACCGCGCAGCAGACCGCTTATCCGTCTTGGAATATATATGCTGTCAAGCTCCATCCTGACGCCCCTCTCGTTATTCAAAACAGGGCTGCCGGGAAGCCATTCGGCTTATCGGCAGCCCGAATCCCCGGCGGAGAGCCGGGAAGGATCTTTACTCCGTAACCCTGATGAAATGTGCGATATAGCTCTGAAAATCTCCCCACAGGGACGGGATATCAAAGCCGCTGTTCATAAGGACTTCCGCACTGTATACCTTTCCGGTCTCCTCGTGGCGGTAACAGCAGCCCTTTTCAAGGCCGACAAGGCGTAATCTGTGAAGGAACACGCTCGGCTCCTTGAGCACCTGAATGTACTCCAGAAGCGCCTCGCTCTTGTCCTTGGCAACGAATTCCCATGCGTCGAAGCGGTCGTTGTCGAACGGATTTCCTATGCGGTAATGGTCGCCTGTGCGCACCAGCGGATTGTATTTGTTGAACTCCTCTATCTGCCTGCGGATATTCCACTTGTCGTCGTCGGAAATTTTGGTGATATCCAGCTCATAGCCGAATGTTCCAACCATTGCGACTCTGCCGCGGGTCTCGAACGGCGTGATCCTGCCGACACAGTGGTTCGGGCTGTCGGAAACGTGCGCGCCGAAGCAGGAGCAGGGATAGCACATTGATGTACCGTACTGTATCTTAAGTCTCTCGATCGCGTCGGTATCGTCGGAACACCAGATCTGAGGTGAATAGTACAGCATACCTGCGTCAAATCTGGAACCGCCGCCTGCGCAGTTTTCAAGAAGCAGGCCGGGGAAATCAGTCAGCAGGCGCTCCTGGATCTCGTAAACGCCGAGAACGTAGCGGTGCCATATCTCGCGCTGTCTCTCCGGCGGGAGCACCTCGTTTCCTACCTCGCAGAGCTGTCTGTTCATATCCCACTTGACGTACTCAATGTTCGCGGAGGACAGTATCTTGTACATCTGGTCGTAGATGTAATCGCGGACGTCCTTGCGGGAGAAGTCGATAACTAGCTGTGAACGGCAGGTGGTGCGGGGACGTCCCGGGATATGAATGCACCAGTCAGGGTGAGCCTTGTATAGCTCGCTGTCCGGGCTTATCATCTCCGGCTCGAACCAGATACCGAACTTCAGACCAAGCTTGTTCACCTCGTCTACAAGATGTTTCAGTCCGCCCTTTATTTTGTTCTCGTTTACGAACCAGTCGCCGAGTGAGGAGCGGTCGTCATTCCTGTGGCCGAACCAGCCGTCGTCCATTACCAGCATTTCAATGCCTGCCTTTGCGGATTCGCGGGCAATGTCAAGGAGCTTGTCCGTGTCAAAGTTGAAGTAGGTAGCCTCCCAGTTGTTAATGAGTATTGGACGGCGGATATCCTTCCACTTTCCGCGGGTGAGGTTATTGCGCATTACATCATGGAATGTACGGCTCATATCGCCGATACCGTCCGCGGAGAACACCATGATGACTTCAGGCGCCTGAAACTCCTCGCCGAGGTCAAGGTGCCAGCTGAAATCATACGGGTTGATTCCGGAGAATACGCGGGTCTTTTCGTACTGGTTTACCTCGCAGCCGGCAACGAAGCTTCCTGAATAGCACAGCGCAAAACCGTAGCAGTCGCCGTAGTCCTCGGTAGCCTTGTGGTCAACTATCGCGATGAAGTTGTTGTGGGCATGGCTGGTGGATCCGCGGCAGCTGTCAACGATCTGCTTTCCGAAATGCAGCGGGTTGCGCTGCACATGGCGCTCTCTCGCCCATGTGCCGTAAAGGGTTATCATGTCGTAATCCTTGCTGTCAAGCTCCACGCAGGTGGAAAGCAGGCGGCGCAGCTCTATGGGGTCGGAGCCGCCGTTCTTTACCTTTACGGCGCGTGTTATTACGTTCAGCTTCTCGAAAACGCTGTACTGGAGCGTTATCTCAAGACCGTTGTGGGGATCCTTGCAGTATACCTCAAGGCTCGTTACCTCGTCGTCGCTGTTGGCGTAGGTCGCAGGGAGACCCTCCAGCTTCTTCTTGCCCCTGTAGATGCGATAGCTGTCGTAGTAGCACTCGCAGGCGCTCATACCGTACTTGTCCATGAGCTGCATACACGGCTCGCGGAAATCTGCAACGCCGCTGGTCGGGAACTCTATCGCCGCGCAGTCAAAGGAATGCGGACCCATTCCGTCATGGGTAGATGGCACGAACGGCTCGTCATTTGGGATACGCAGCATATGCGTGATGTCTGTCTCGGGAATGTATGCGCCATAGTACAGGTGCAGAAGATGGTTGGAGTTCGTTACATGGAACGCATAGGTAGTATCAGGCGTGTCCAGCTTGAACACGCGCTTTTTTTCGTCATAGATTATCGGCATCAGGATACCTCTTAAAATGTGATTTTCCGGAATATCGGACAGGTATAGTATAGCATATATATCAGGATTTTTCAAGCGGAAAATCTGCAATTCCATGCAAAAATATTTTGCAGGAAATGACGAAAAAAAATTCAGAAACCTATTGACAAGCAGATGAATTTGTGATATCATAATCACAAAGAATGAAGCCGCCGGCGTCCAAACCGTTCCGGCTTCCCACAATTCAATACGCCCTTACAAACCTGTGATGTGGAGATAAAAATGCTTGTGCACTTCCAGAGAGCGGTCGCTGCTGAGAATACCGCAGAACGCAGAGCATATCAAATGGACCACTGAGGGCGCAGTCAAAGGCGGTGTCCAAAGCCGTCCGAGTATTCTGCGACGTGCGCAAGCGTTAATTGCAGGGATATGTCAGTATCCGGCGAGCGTGCGGCTGTTGTGCCGTAAATTAAGGTGGTACCGCGGTGTAGTGTATACTCCGTCCTTAGAAGCAGAGGAATTCTGCGTTTAAGGGCGGAGTTTTTGTTTTTCTGAAAGGAGCACGACAATGCTGAAACCTACACTTGAACGGGCAAAGGAACTCACAGGATACAGCGTTATCCCCGTCTGCCGCGAAATTCTTTCCGACTTCACAACACCCATCGAGGTGCTTAAAAAGCTGCGCAGGGTAAGCCGCCATGTATACATTCTCGAAAGCGTCGAGAATCAGGAAAAATGGGGACGCTACACGTTCCTCGGCTATAATCCGAAGCTGGAGATAACCTGCATAAACGGCGAGCTCACCGTAAAGGATGTTCTCACTGGAACAGTCGAAACCTCCAGGCAGTCCCATCCGGCGGACTACATAAAGAAGCTCATGGCGGGTTACAGCAGTCCGGCGCTGGAAGGCTTCCCATCCTTTACCGGAGGTCTGGTCGGGTACTTCTCCTATGACTACATCAAGTACAGCGAGCCTACTCTGAACCTTGACGCAAAGGACGAAGAGCATTTCAAGGACGTTGACCTCATGCTGTTCGACAAGGTCATCGCTTTCGACAATATCCACCAGAAAATAATGCTGATAACCAATATTTCCTCTGAAAACATCGACAGCGAGTACTCGAAAGCAGAAAAGGAGCTTGCCGAAATGGAGCAGCTTATCCGCTCCGGAAAACCTGCGGACATCCCGCACGGAAAGCTCACATCGGAGTTCCGAAAGCTGTTCGACAAGGAGCAATACTGCGAGATGGTAGAGAAAGCCAAGCACTACATCTACGAGGGCGATATCTTTCAGGTTGTTCTCTCCAACCGTCTTGACGCGGATTTTGAGGGAAGCCTGTTCGACGCTTACAGAGTGCTCCGCGCGACAAATCCTTCACCCTATATGTTCTTCTTCTCCAGCGACGATATGGAGATAGCGGGCGCTTCCCCGGAGACCCTCGTTAAGCTCGAAAACGGCGAGCTCCACACGTTCCCGCTTGCCGGAACACGCCCCCGCGGCGCAACGGACGAGGAGGACAAGGCTCTTGAAACCGAGCTCCTCCACGATGAAAAGGAGCTTTCCGAGCACAATATGTTGGTTGATCTCGGCAGGAACGACATCGGAAAGATAAGCAAATTCGGCAGCGTTGAGGTCGAGAAATATATGTGCATAGAGCGCTATTCGCACGTCATGCACATCGGCTCGACCGTACGCGGCGAGATACTCGACAGCAAATCCGCGCTGGACGCGGTGGACGCTATCCTCCCGGCGGGAACGCTCTCCGGCGCTCCGAAGCTCAGGGCGTGCGAGATAATCAACGAGCTGGAAAACAACAAGCGCGGGGTTTACGGCGGCGCGGTCGGCTACATCGATTTCCGCGGAAATCTCGATACCTGCATTGCCATACGCCTTGCGTTCCGCAAGAACGGCAGAGTTTTCGTCAGAAGCGGCGCAGGAATCGTTGCTGACAGCGTTCCCGAGAACGAATTCAACGAGTGCATCAACAAGGCAAAGGCTGTAATGAACGCGCTCACCATCGCACAGGAGGAGAACTTATGATACTTCTGATAGACAATTACGACAGCTTTTCATATAATCTTTATCAGCTCATCGGCGGAATAAATCCGGACATAAAGGTCATTCGCAACGATGAGATGTCGGTCGATGGGATACTCGCGATGAAACCCTCCCATATCATTGTAAGCCCGGGACCAGGACGTCCCTGCGACGCAGGCGTCTGCGAGGACGTGATAAAGGCTGCCGCCGGAAAGATCCCGGTTCTGGGCGTGTGCCTCGGACATCAGGCGATCTGCGAGAGCTTCGGCGCTGAGATAACCTACGCGAAGAAGCTCATGCACGGAAAGAAATCCCTCACGGAGCTGGACACGGAAAGCACGCTGTTCCGTGGGCTTCCTGAGAAATGTGAGGTCGCAAGGTATCACTCCCTCGCGGCTTCCGAGGACGGATTCCCGGAGTGCCTGAAAGTCACGGCGCGCACGGACGATGGCGAGATAATGGCGGTGGAACACAGAAACTACCCGATTTTCGGGGTACAGTTCCACCCGGAATCAATACTTACACAGAACGGAAGAAAAATGGCTGAGAATTTTCTGGAGGTAACATTATGATAAAGGATATGATAAAGAAGGCTGCGGCAGGAACCGACCTCACATACGACGAGGCCGCGGAAGTCACCCGCGAAATAATGACCGGAAACACAACTCCGGCACAGACTGCGGCTTACCTGACGGCGCTCCACATCAAGGGCGAGACTGCGGACGAGATCTCCGCAAGCGCCTATGTCATGCGCGACTGCGCGCTCCGGGTGGACTATCCCGGCGACATTCTGGAGATAGTAGGCACCGGCGGCGACGGCTCCAACTCGATCAATGTTTCCACTATTTCTGCGCTGGTATGCGCTGCTGCCGGAGCAAAGGTCGCAAAGCACGGCAACCGCGCGGCCTCCAGCAAGTGCGGCACAGCTGACTGCCTTGAGGCTCTCGGAGTGAACATCTCCACCGAACCCGAGGGAAGCGTGAAGCTCCTCGACGAGGTGGGAATGTGCTTCCTGTTTGCGCAGAAGTACCACAGCGCAATGAAGTATGTCGGACCCGTCCGCAGGGAGATAGGCATTCCGACAGTATTCAACATTCTGGGACCGCTCACGAACCCCGCGCACGCAAACTTCCAGCTTCTCGGAGTTTACAAGCCGGAGCTTCTCGTGCCGATGGCTAAATCCCTGATGAAGCTCGGAGTAAAGCGCGGTATGGCGGTCTACGGTACGGACGGACTGGACGAGATTTCCGTCAGCGACGCTACTCTCGTTGTGGAGTTCGCGGACGGCGAGTTCAAAAAGTACGAAATCACCCCGGAGCAGTTCGGATTCACAAGGCATGATAAATCCGAGCTTGCAGGTGGAACTCCGGCTGAAAACGCTGACGCGGCTCGACGTATTCTTTCAGGAGAAAAGGGCGCCGGCAGGGACGCTGTGCTCCTGAATGCGGGCGCGGCTCTGCATATTCTGAAAGAAATATCCATGGAAGAAGGCATACGTCTGGCGGCTGAGATAATCGACAGCGGCGCGGCGCTCCGCACTCTGGACAAGTATATTAAGGTCTCCAACGAGGTAAAGGCATGATTTTAGACGAAATAGCAGAGCGCACCAGACAGCGCATTGCAGAGGAAAAATCCGCAGTCCCGCTGACGGAGATGAAGAAACGCGCTCTCGCGATGGACGCAAACACCAGATTTCCATTTAAAAAAGCGCTCGGCGGCGATGACATCTCCTTTATCTGCGAGGTTAAACGCGCTTCTCCGTCCAAGGGAATGATCGCGGAAGATTTCCCGTACCTTGAAATTGCAAAGGACTATGAGCGTGCAGGCGCTTCCGCGATATCCTGCCTTACTGAGCCGTTCTGGTTCAAGGGAAAGGACGAGTATCTGACCGAAATATCACACGCCGTGAATATCCCGGTTCTCCGCAAGGATTTCACCGTGGACGAGTACATGATCTATCAGGCAAAGACCCTCGGAGCTTCCGCAGTGCTGCTTATCTGCTCGATACTGAGCCGCGAACAGCTTGCGGAATACCTCGGAATTGCGCACGGTCTGGGACTTTCAGCGCTGGTTGAGGCTCACGACGAGGAAGAGGTCAGAACTGCTCTTTCGGTCGGCGCGGGAATAATCGGGGTCAACAACCGCGACCTGAAAACATTCACCGTGGATATACACAATTCCGCAAGGCTGAGAAAGCTGGTCCCGCCGGAGGTTCTGTTCGTTTCCGAAAGCGGTATCAGGACAGCCGCTGATGTTGCGGCGCTCCGGGAGAATGGAACAAATGCCGTTCTCATCGGAGAAACGCTCATGCGCAGCCCGGATAAAAAGGCGGCTCTGGAAGAACTCAGGGGTCACTGAAATGAAGATAAAGCTGTGCGGAATGTTCCGCGAATGCGACATAGATTACGCGAACGAAGCAATGCCGGACTACATCGGGTTCGTGCTGGAATTCCCGAAAAGCCACCGGAGCATTGACTTTGATACGGCGAAGCGGCTCCGGGCGCGGCTGGCTCCCGGGATAAAAGCCGTGGGAGTTTTCGTGAACTCCCCGGAAACCACTTGCGCAGAGTATGCAAATTGTGGTATAATAGATGTGATTCAGCTCCACGGAAGCGAGGACGCCGACTATATATCGCGGCTGAGGAAGCTCACCGGCGCGCCGATAATCAAGGCGGCAAAGGTGCGGAGCTCCGGGGACATCGGACAGGTGCAGGAGCTCGGTGCGGATTTTATTCTGCTTGACAACGGCACAGGCACCGGGAAAATGTTTGATCATTCCCTGCTTGACGGCGTGGAAATACGCCAGCCGTTTTTTCTCGCGGGGGGACTCGACCCGGACAATCTGAAGCAGGCGGCGGAGGCTGTACGCCCCTACTGCGTGGATCTGTCGAGCGGCGTGGAATCAAACCGATTAAAGGACAAGGAAAAAATGCTTGCGGCGGTAAGAGCGGCAAGAGAAATACAGGACTGAAAGGAAAATACAGATGGCAAATGGACGCTACGGCGATTTCGGCGGACAGTATATCCCCGAAACGCTCATGAACGAAATACACAGGCTGGAGGAAGCCTACGAATTCTACAAGCACGACAAGCAGTTCAATGATGAACTGAACACTCTGCTCCGGGAATACGCCGGCAGGCCTTCACTGCTCTACTATGCGGAGAAAATGACAAAGGACCTCGGCGGCGCGAAGGTATACTTCAAGCGCGAGGACCTCAACCACACGGGCTCCCACAAGATAAACAACGTGCTGGGGCAAGCTCTGCTTGCAAAGAAGATGGGCAAGACCAGAATCATCGCTGAAACAGGCGCAGGTCAGCACGGAGTTGCGGCGGCTACCGCGGCGGCTCTGCTCGGGCTGGAATGCGAGATATTCATGGGTAAGGAGGACACTGTCCGCCAGGCTCTGAACGTTTACCGCATGGAGCTCCTCGGTGCAAAGGTAAACCCCGTCACCACCGGAACCATGACCCTCAAGGATGCAGTAAACGAAGCTATGCGCGACTGGACGACCCGCGTTGACGACACCCTGTATGTTCTCGGCTCGGTAATGGGTCCGCACCCGTTCCCGATGATAGTGCGCGATTTCCAGAGCGTTATCTCCAAGGAAGCCAGAGAGCAGATACTAGAGAAGGAGGGCAGACTCCCTACCGCCGTTATGGCGTGCGTGGGCGGCGGCTCCAACGCGATGGGTATGTTCTACAACTTTATCAACGACAAGGATGTTCGTCTTATCGGCTGCGAGGCGGCAGGTCGCGGCGTAGATACCGGCGAGACGGCGGCTACCATCGCTACCGGTACGCTGGGTATCTTCCACGGAATGAAGTCTCTTTTCTGCCAGAACGAATACGGTCAGATAGCGCCGGTTTACTCCATCTCCGCTGGTCTTGACTATCCCGGAATCGGTCCGGAGCACGCTTATCTCCACGAGACAGGCAGGGCGGAGTATGTTCCGGTAACTGACGACGAGGCGGTAAATGCATTCGAGTACATCGCCCGCACAGAGGGAATAATCTGCGCGATAGAGAGCGCGCATGCCGTTGCACATCTGATGAAGATAGCTCCGACAATGAGCAGAGACGACATCATAATCTGCTGTCTGTCCGGACGCGGCGACAAGGACGTTGCGGCAATCGCAAGATACAGGGGGATAGATCTGCATGAATAAGATACATAACGCATTTGAGAACAAAAAGGCATTCATAGGATTCCTCACCGCCGGAGACCCGACTTTTGAGGACAGCTACAACAATATCATGGCGATGGTAAAGGCAGGCGCCGACCTTATCGAAATCGGTATCCCGTTCAGCGACCCAATCGCAGAGGGTCCGGTAATTCAGGAGGCGAATATCCGCGCGCTCAGCAAGGGAATGACCACGGACCGTGCATTTGAGCTTGCTGAAAAGGTACGCCAGGGCACGGATATCCCGATATGCTTCATGACCTACCTGAATCCGGTGTTCAAGTACGGCTACGACCGATTCTTTGCTCGGTGCAGGGAGATAGGCATTGACGGTCTTATCTGCCCGGATATGCCTTTTGAGGAGAAGCACGAGGCTGCCGATGTTGCACAGAAGTACGGAGTTTCCGTTATTTCGCTCATCGCGCCGACCAGCGAGGAGCGCATAAAGATGATCGCCAGCGAAGCAGAAGGCTTCATCTACATCGTTTCCTCAATGGGCGTTACCGGAGTACGCAGCGAGATAAAGACCGACCTCGGCCACATCATGGAGGCTGTAAAGAAGTACGCAAAGGTTCCTGCGGCTATCGGATTCGGAATCAGCAGGCCAGAGCAGGCTAAGAAGATGTCCGGGCTGGCAGACGGCGTTATCGTCGGAAGTGCAATAGTGAAGCTCGTTGCACAGTACGGAAGCGAAGCTCCTGAGCATATCTATGAGTATGTGAAGTCCATGAAAGACGCAATAAGATAATCTCAAAAAGCTCCCCAGATTTTAGGGAGCTTTTTGATTTTTGGTTGTAATATTACAAAAATTCCCCTACTCATATTTTTGAGTAGGGGAATAAAAAATGGTGCCGCTGACCGGACTTGAACCGGTATGGTATTTCTACCGAGGGATTTTAAGTCCCTTGTGTCTGCCGATTTCACCACAGCGGCATTACAACATTGTTATTTTATCATAAAATCCGAATTTTGTCAAGGTCTAGTTTTATTTTTTTTAAATTTTAATTCAAAATCCCGCCGGAAAGGAAATCCGGCGGGATAATTTATACGCAGACACCGTTTTCGGCGAGGTACCTTTTCAGATCCGCGCGAATGCGGCACAGGCGGGTCTTGACTGCGGTTTCTGTCATTCCCATGCCCTGCGCTATATCCCGCAGGGACATATTGAAATAATATCTGCCTGTAAAAATATCGCGGTTCTTTTTATTGCAGGAGTGCAGGAAATCATTCAGATGACGCGTTATCTCGCGGCTGTCCATCTTTTCGTCCACTGATATATTGTCAGGAAGCACATCCGCAAGCTCGCCGTAAAGCTCCTCGCAGGAGCGCCGGCGCAGAGTATCATAAAGATTCAGCGCCGTGTTCCTGACTATTCTGCAAAGGTATCCGCAAAGGGATTCCGGGCGCTTGGGCGGGATCGCGTTCCACAGCTTCAGATAGCTGCTGCTGACCGCTTCCTCCGCGTCCTCGGGACGGGTCAGGATACCGGAGGCTATTTTTCCGCACAGCCTGCCATATTTCGTCTGGGTCTCAACTATTGCCTGTTCGCTGCGCTCGAAATACAGGTCGATTATCAAGCTGTCATCTATCGGTATCCCCTCCCCTCTTATCTTGATATTATCAGCCGGAAACTTCCACTGAAATTCCGTCCGCCGGCAGGACTTCCCACGCGTTATCTATGAAGCTCAGCACCATAGTCACCCATTGGATCTCTCCGTCGGTGCTGAACTGCTGGAACATGAACTGATACTGACTGTCGGACAGCGCGTTGATTTTATAGCCCTCAAAAAGTCCGGCGGTGTCGGATTCGTCAGACCATAAGTCATTTCTGCTCTGCTTCATGGCTGAATACACTGTATGTGCCAGCGAGGTTTCGTCTGTTGAGCTGCCAGTATCAAGTATCCACTGCTGGAGCCCGAGCCACGACATATTTGACACGTCCAGTTCTGAGTAGCCGTAATCCGTGTGGGTGTACTCAGCAATGTAGTCCCCCTGAGCTGCGTAGCCGAATTTGTCCGGCTCATACAGGAACATGGTGAATGGGTCGCTGTAACTTATGTAATACACCTGAACCTTTTCGCCCGCATAGCTGTACATACTCCAGCCGTCGGCGCCTGCGTAGAATCCGCCGCAGTAGGTGCCAGCGCCGAAAATATCCTGTGCATAGCTCAGCGTGATGTCTCCGCTTTCAGACGTCCAGTTTCCGCAATAATAGTTCTCGAAAATATCCAGGTCGCTCATCGTCAGCGTAACCTTCATATCGTCAGCCGTTCTTGCGAAAACGTCCATAGATTTTTCAATGGAATAAATATACCAGCTTCCATCATCGGCAGTGGTCCAGTCAATATCAAAATACTGCGTGATATTTTCGCTGTTTGTGAACGCCATAGACAGTTTTACATCGTTATCTGTCTGGCTTTTCAGCACTGCCTTGTCCCATATCGGCTCATAGCTTTCAGCGCGCGTCCATGTGTCTGCGCCGCTGTCGCTTCCCTCATAGGTTTCAAGCTGAATCTTGTTAAACATCGTATCAGCCGTCATTCCCATGGAATCCGCCAGCTTTATCCTGCTGAAGTAACCGAGCGTGCTTCCCTCCTGAGGCGAGCCTGAAATACTCAGTATATCCACACTTTCACAGACTATTCCGGAGCTGTCGCGCTGAACTGTTCCATCGATTACGGAAACCCCGCGGTAAACGTAAAGAGTGCCGCGTTCGTTCTCTGGTACGAACCACAGGTCATATTCTGAGCCGTCATATGCACCCATGTAGCAGCCTTCGTCCGTCTGCTCTATTCCAGAACAGGTATAGCCGTTGCCAAAGGCTGAATCAGCGCTCCAGCTCAGGATCACGGTAAAATTATCCCCCGACCATTCACCATAGAAGTACTCCGTAAACAGAGTAAGCTCCGGAGCGGAGAATCCCTGCGGGAAATCTTCAGGCAGAATCGGCAATGCAAACGAGCTCTCAAGCGCTGCTGAGTCTTTTACTTCCAGCGCCGTTGTGCTTGGAGCTGACGATGTTTTCATGGAGGCTCCGTCGGAAAGCGGCTGTACAATATCCTGCACAGGCCTGTATTTCATCGTAACCCACACTACTGCCGCAATGCACGCAGCGGCGGCAGCGCACGCTCCGGTTCCCGCCCAGAGTCGTCTGCGTGATTTCTTTTTCTCAGGATAGCTGTATATCGTCGGTTCATTGTCAGCCGGGTAGCTTTCGGGGGATTCGTCCGAATAATGGGCGCTGCCGAAGCGCTCCGCTGCTGAATTCACTATATCTTCGTCCAGATCATCAAGGACGTTTTTCCAGAGCTGTGGATCCATAGGAGTCATCTTCCTTTCACGCGTTGTCTGCATTTTATATCTGGTCACCTCTAAAAACCGGTTTGAAAAGTGAAAATGGGTAGAGTGCGCCGAATGCGATGAAAGCCGACGAAGTAAGGCTGTATGCCTTACGAGGAGGTGCAACACGATGTTGCAAAGCGAAATAACCAGGCGACGGCATGGACGCCGTCGCATCAGAAATTTCGCTCGTTGAAAGAAGCAGTCGGTGTGCTATACACATTTTCACTCAAACAAGGTTTTGAGAGGTGACCATCTATATAACAGCCACAGACAGCAAAAGGTTACATCTGCCTACCACGTTAAAATGCGGGCTGGTTTTAGTCAGCCCGCATAAATTGTGCTTTGCCTCGATAACTTACTTCCCGAGAGCAGCCTTTGTTACGGCAACGATGTTCTCGGCGCACAGACCAAATTCCCTGAGCAGATCAACCGCCGGGCCGGAATGACCGAATACGTCCTTTACGCCGATCTTGATAACGGGAACAGGGCATTCCTCGGTAACAACGTCAGCCACTGCGGAGCCAAGGCCGCCGATAACGCTGTGCTCCTCGACTGTAACGATCTTGCCGGTTTCCCTGGCAGCCTTGACGATGATATCGCGGTCGATGGGCTTGATGGTGTGGATATTGATTATACGCGCGTCAATTCCCTGCTCTGCAAGAGCCTTGCCCGCCTCGATAGCTTCGGCAACCATAAGACCTGTCGCAATGATGGTGATATCCTTGCCGTCCCTGAGCTGGATTCCCTTGCCTACCTCGAACTTGTAGGTCGCCGGGTCGTTGAAGATGGGAGCGGCAAGTCTGCCGAATCTCATGTAGGTGGGACCTACATAGTCAGCCATTGCCAGAACCGCCGCCTTAGCCTCGACGTCATCTGCGGGGTTGATAACGGTCATACCGGGGATAGCTCTCATCAGCGCGATATCCTCGTTGCACTGGTGGGAAGCGCCGTCCTCGCCAACGGAGATACCGGCGTGTGTAGCACCGATCTTTACGTTCAGGTGGGGATAGCCGATGCTGTTGCGTACTACCTCGAACGCTCTGCCTGCTGCGAACATTGCGAAGGAGCTTGCGAATACCAGCTTGCCGGTGCTTGCGATACCGGCAGCCACGCCCATCATATTAGCCTCTGCAATACCGCAGTCGATGAATCTGTCGGGGTGAGCCTTCTTGAAGGTTCCGGTCTTGGTTGCCGCGGCAAGGTCTGCGTCCATTACTACGAGGTCAGGGCGCTTCTCAGCGAGCATTACGAGAGCTTCGCCGTAGCTGTCACGAGTTGCTTTCTTTTCCATGTCTATATTATCCTTTCGAGCTGTAATTACTTTTCAAGGGCTGCGAGGTGGTCGCCGAGCTCCTTCATTGCTACTGCGTATTCCTCATCGTTAGGAGCCTTGCCGTGCCAGCCGACCTGGTTCTCCATGAAGGATACGCCCTTGCCCTTAACGGACTTCTGAATGATTACGGTAGGCTTGCCGATGGTGCGCTCCGCCTCGTCGAACGCCTTTTCGATCTGGTCGAAATCGTGACCGTCGATGCATACTACATTCCAGCCGAATGCCCTGAACTTCTCGTCAATGGGGTACGGGGACATTACATCGGAGATCTTGCCGTCTATCTGAAGACCGTTGTTATCTACGACTGCAACCAGGTTATCAAGCTTGTAGTGAGCCGCGAACATCGCAGCTTCCCATACCTGACCCTCCTCTATCTCGCCGTCGCCGAGGATAGCGTATACTCTGTAATAATCGTCGGACAGCTTACCGGAAAGCGCCATGCCGCAGGCAGCGGAGATTCCCTGACCCAGAGAGCCGGTGCTCATGTCGATACCCGGGAGCTTGCCCATGGAGGGGTGACCCTGGAGCCTGGAGCCTATCTTGCGGAGGGTTTTCAGCTCCTCAGCAGGGAAGAAACCTCTCTCAGCCAGAACTGCATACAGTGCCGGAGCGGTGTGACCCTTGGAGAGCACCAGTCTGTCCCTCTCGGGCATATCAGGCTGCTCCGGGTTTACGTTCATGCGGTGCATATAGATATAAGTCAGTGTGTCAGCGATGGAAAGAGAACCGCCGGGGTGTCCAGCCTTGGCAGCGTGTACTCCCTCGATTACGCCCATTCTGACCTTTGTTGCAGCTATTTCAAGCTGCTTTTTCAGTAATGCGTCCATATAGACCTCCTGTGATTTTTGTGGCTTTCGCCTTATTGTCTATTAAATCAAGCGGTTTCCCGCCTAATTGCCAAAATACTTAATGCCCCGCTATACTATCCGGGAACGGCACGTCGCCATAGACCTCCACGACATAGCAGCCATCGCTCACATACGGAAGCTCCAACTCCCTGTCCCAGCGCTTCAGCTTCTCCTCCGGGACTTTTTGGAACAGCGGGTATAACTCGTAATTGTCGCCGTTCGTCCAGTATTCAACGGCGGTCGGGCTTTCGGCTCTCACCAGAACCGTGGAGCGCACCTCGGTGTGGTTTCCGGTTCCGGTGGTGTTCCCCACGAACGTCACATTGCCAAGAACCTCAACATCCCGTGTGTTGCTGTAACCGTTCAGCACGTCCTGCGTGTGAAAAAAGCCGCTGATGTTATTCACCGCTGCGCAGAATCCCTCCCACAAGAGCAGCAGCGCCGCCAACACAACAGGCAGGCACAATATCACTATACCTGTTATTTTCAGCCAACGGACAGCCTTTTTCATTGCTCACAACCTTTCAATATAGTCGATAAGCTGCGCCATCGCCCCGGAATTGTTGTCGCAGAGCACGATATCCGCCGCTTCCCTTACCTCAGGGAGTGCGGAAGCGACCGCCGCACCCAGATCCGCAGACTTTATCATCGCGTAGTCGTTCATGAAATCCCCGACCCCGACTGTGAATCTGTCCCCGGCGTGTATGGCTTTTATAAGCTCGCGGTAGCCAGCCGCCTTGTCGATCCCCTCGGGCAGACACTCGAAGAACATCGGCGCGGAGCGCACCCAGTGGACTCCGCGAAGCTCCGGGGCGTTCTCAACGTACTTCTGAAGCCCGTCCAGCTTCTCCGGGGGATACGCGAACAGGACTTTCAGCCAGCCGCCGCGGGGTATATCGTCAAGCGCGCTGAAATCTGCGTGGACGCTCTCCAGATCGAGGTGCCACTGCTCCATCTCGTTGAGATACGGAACATGGACCACATTCCCGCGCAGCACCTCAACGCCGATATCCGGATAGCGCTCTGCGATGTGCTTTATTATGGAGACCGCCCTGTCGCCTATCTCGCACTGCCACAGAAATCTGTCCTGCTGGAAATCATACACCGCCGCGCCGTTGTAGACCACCGCCGGGCAGTCCAGCCGGAGCTTGTCGGCAACGTGCTTCGCCATTTCGTAGCCGCGCCCGGTTGCCATCGTGAACAGCCCTCCGCCTGCGCGGAAGCGGTCTATCGCCTCAAGATCCACCGGAAGAATCTGCTTGTCGTCAGTCAGCAGAGTTCCGTCAAGATCCGTCATCAGTATTACCTTGCTGAAATCCATTTATCAGCCCTCTATGCTTTTTAGAAATTTCTTGAAATAATCGGGGAGTTCGCTGTCGAACTCCATATACTCTCCGGTGCGCGGATGAATAAATCCGATTTTTTTCGCGTGGAGACACTGCCCCTCCAGCCATGCGGGTTTTCCGTTCCCGTAGACCGGGTCGCCGGCTACCGGATGCCCGAGATATGCCATGTGTACGCGGATCTGATGGGTTCGCCCTGTCTCCAGCCTTACGCGCAGATGGGTGTACCCCGGGAAGCGCTCCAGCACGAAATAATGCGTCACCGCCTCGCGGGAATTCTCCAGAGTCACGCACATCTTCTTGCGGTCGGTCCTGTGACGCCCTATCGGGGCGTTCACGGTGCCGTCCTCCTTTATCCCTCCGCACACGACGGTTTCGTACTCCCGGGTGAAGCTGTGCTCCTTTATCTGCTCGGAAAGCCTGAGGTGCGCGAAATCGTTCTTCGCGACCATCAGCAGACCGCTGGTGTCCTTGTCGATACGGTGGACTATTCCCGGGCGTATCTCGCCGTTAATTCCGGAAAGACTATCGCCGCAGTGGTACATCAGCGCGTTCACGAGAGTTCCGGAGTAATGCCCCGCCGCCGGGTGGACTACCATTCCCTTTGGCTTGTTGACCACCAGCAGGTCGGAGTCCTCGTACACTATTTCAAGCGGGATAGGCTCCGGGAGGATATCGGTGCTCTGGGGCTCCGGGAGGGTTATCTCCACGACCGCACCAGCCGCCGGAATGTCCTTTTTCCCGCAGGGAGCGCCGTTCACCAGCACATTTCCCTGCTCTATCAGCCTGACCGCCGCACTCCGGGAAAGCTCCGTTTCATCGGCGATGAGCTTATCCAGACGGACTCCTCCAGGCGCTGTCAGCTCAATCGTTTCCATGGTTTTCACCCTGAACCGGGGCTTCGGAGGACTTCGCCAGCTTCTTCCGGCGACTCTCCTTTATTTCGTCAATAACCACGAACAGGCACAGGAGTATTCCTCCCACAACTGCGCAGATATCAGCAAAATTGAATATCGGGAAATTGATTATCCTGACATCAATAAAATCCACTACCAGACCGCCGTTAAACAGCCTGTCGATAAGATTGCCAACTCCGCCGCCTATAATAAGTGAAACCGCGACCACGAACCCAGGGCGCTGTATTTTCTTCATCAGCAGACCAGCTGTCAACACTATCAATACCAAAGAGGTTATTGCGATAAGAAATGCAGTTTTCCCCTCCATCATGCTGAACGCGGAGCCATTGTTGGTGCAGTAATAAAGGTTGAGCACCTCAGTATCCCCGGCTTTTATGAGATTTACCGTCTCATATTTTGTAAGGTTCTGCACGACCAGCCACTTGGTGAGCTGATCAATCCCCACAAGCACCGCCGCCAGAACCAGCGCGGCATACTGCCTGTATTTGCTCAAAAATGCTTTCATATATATTTCTCCGAACTGTAATGCCACTGCCCTAAAAAAGCAGGGAAAGGGGACGAACCCCTCCCCCTGCCGGTTTGGTATCAGCCCAGATTGAGCTTCATAACTGCCGCGCAGCGTGCGCAGAGATGCGGGAACTGAGCGTCAGAGCCCACTGTCGGAGCATGACTCCAGCAGCGCTCGCACATCTCGCCGGCCGCCTTTTCAACGGTGACGGATACGCCCTCTGCTGCTCCCTTGAACTCGCCCTCGCCGTCAGAAGCCGGCTTTACGTTTACATAAGAAACGGAGAATGCCTGCGGAAGTTCAGTATAAGAAGAAAGCTCCTTGAAGTTCGCTTCGTCAGCGTAAATGGTAAGCCCCGCGTCAAGCGGCTTACCGATAACGCCTGCGGTTCTCTTTTCTTCGAGAGCCTTCAGCACATCATCACGAACTGCGTGGATCTTGTTCCACTTTGCCTCAAATGCAGCGTCGATCGTAACGCCGGTCTTTTCAGGCATCTGGTTGAACGGAACACCGCGCAGGTCGTCTGTGGACTTATGCGGCATGAACTTCCAGATCTCGTCGGATGTGAATGTCAGGATAGGAGCTACCAGCTTTACGAGAGAATCAAGAATGATGTACATTGTTGTCTGTACAGCCTTTCTTTCCTCGGACTTCTCAGCGGAACAGTACAGCGTATCCTTGACGATATCCAGATAGAAGTTGGACATATCAACTACGCAGAAGCTGTGGATTGCGTGGTATGCAAGGTAGAAGTCGAAGCTCTCGTAGGAAGCCTTTACCTTCTCAATAACGCCGTCAAGTCTTGCCAGAGCCCACTTGTCAAAGTCGCTCAGCTTGTCCAGCGAAACCATATCAGTATCAGGATTGAAGCCGCCGCGGTTGCAGAGGTTTCCAAGAATGAATCTTGCGGTGTTTCTTATCTTGCGGTAAGCCTCGGAGAGCTGCTTGAGCATCTCAGGGGATACCCTTACATCATTGTGGAAGTCAAGGGACGCCACCCACAGACGGAGCACGTCAGCGCCGTACTTGCTGATTACCTCCTCGGGCAGGACAACATTGCCCTTGGACTTGTGCATTACCTCGCCCTTGCCGTCAACTACCCAGCCGTGTGTGCAGACTGCCTTGTAGGGCGCTCTGCCGGTGGTTGCAACGGAAGTCAGCAGAGAGCTCTGGAACCAGCCTCTGTACTGGTCGCAGCCCTCGAGATAGAGGTCAGCCGGCCAGCTGAGCTCGGGACGCTCCTGAAGAACTGCCGCGTGAGTACAGCCGGAATCAAACCAGACATCGAAGATATCCATTTCCTTGCGGAACTTATTGCAGCCGCACTCGCACTTAACGCTTGCGGGAATGAACTCGGACGGATCCTTGGAATACCAGGAATCGGAGCTCTCCTTTCTGAACATATCAGAAATAGCCTTGATGGTATCGTCGTTCACGATGACCTTTCCGCAGTCCTCGCAGTAGAGTATCGGGATAGGAACACCCCAGCGGCGCTGACGGGAAATGCACCAGTCGCTGCGCATATTGACCATGTTCTTGATGCGCTCCTCGCCCCACTCAGGGATCCACTTGACGTCCTCGATAGCCTTGATGGTCTCGGGCTTGAACATATCAACGTTGCAGAACCACTGGTCGGTCGCACGGTAGATGATAGGCTCATGGCAGCGCCAGCAGTGCGGATAGGGGTGGACGATCTTCTGCATTGCAAGCAGGGTGTTGTCGTCCTCAAGGCGCTTTGCGATCGCCTTGTTTGCGTCTGCGGTCTTGAGACCTGCGAAATCGCCGGCTTCCTCAGTCAGAACGCCCTTTTCGTTTACGGGAACGATTATCTTGAACATTCCCTTGTACTTGTTGCATACCTCAAAGTCCTCCAGACCGAAGCCGGGGGCGGTGTGTACGCAGCCTGTACCGCTGTCAAGCGTAACGTGGTCGCCTACGATGACCGGAGACTTTCTGCCCATGAACGGGTGGTCGGTCTCAATGAGCTCCAGCTCGGAGCCAGTGAAGCTGCCAACAGTGGAATACTTCTTTATGCCGACTGCTTCCATAACTGTGGAAACCAGCTCGGTCGCCATCAGGAGATACTGTCCGAAAGACTTGCTCTCCTCGTCCTCGACCTTAACGAATGTGTACTCGTAATTAGGACCGAGGCAGATAGCGAGGTTGCCAGGCAGAGTCCATGTTGTGGTCGTCCAGATTACGACATACGCCTTGGAAAGGTCAATGCCGAGATCGTCGAACTTGCCCTTGGAGTCAGTTATCGGGAACTTTACATAGATGGAATAGCAGGGATCGTCCTGATACTCGATCTCAGCTTCTGCGAGGGCGGTGTTGCAGTCTGCGCACCAGTAAACGGGCTTCAATCCCTTGTAGATGTAGCCCTTCTGCATCATCTTGCCGAATACCTCGACCTGCTTTGCTTCGAACTCGGGTCTGATGGTAAGGTAAGGATTATCGAAATCGCCCCATACGCCAAGGCGCTTGAACTGCTTCTTCTGACCGTCAAGGCAGGACAGGGCAAACTCGCGGCAGCTCTTTCTGAGAGTTACCGGGTCGATGGTGCCGCTGTCAAGACCTATCTGCTTGATAGCCTTGAGTTCGATCGGCAGACCGTGACAGTCCCAGCCGGGAACGTAATTCGCGTTGAAGCCGGTCATGCTCTTGTACTTTACGATGATATCCTTGAGGACCTTGTTCATCGCGGTTCCCATGTGGATATTGCCGTTAGCATAGGGAGGGCCATCGTGAAGAGTATAGGAGGGCTTGCCCTTGTTCTTCTCGGACAGGGCATAGTAAAGTCTGTCGTTCTCCCACTTGTCGAGCATCTCAGGCTCTCTCTGCGGAAGATTTCCTCTCATCGGAAACGCGGTTTCCGGGAGATTCAGGGTGTTGTTGTAATCTTCTGACATCAGCTGTGTCTCCTTGTTTTTATATGTTTCTCCGCACGCGGAGGTTATTTATATTCTTCCCCGGTCAGCCGAGAAAATTATCAGTTATCCATCGTGTTACCCTTACCAAACTGAAGATCAGTATGGCGGGGCTTTCTCTCCTGCGCGGCGCTGAAGAAAGGAGCTTCTGCGGACTTTTCAGCTTCCTGAGGCATAGCCTTGAACGGCTCCTCAGCGGGAGCGGGAGCAGCACCGGCGGCAACCGGTTCCTTTGCAGGCTCGGCGGGAGCTTCTGCGGACTTCTCAGCAACCGGAGCAGCTGCGGGAACCGCCGGCTTTACAGGTGTATTAGCCTTTTCAGCCTCGCGCTTCTCCACTTCATCGGCGGTCATGCGGACGTACTCGTTCTCACACATCTCCGGTAGCTTTGCGATAAGGTCCATGTGGGATTTATACGCAGTAAGCAGGCGCTTTCTGTACTCGTCAGCCTCTCGGCGGGTTTTCTGGAGAATGTTCTGCTGGATCTCCGTCTGCTTCTTCATCATCTGATCGACTTCGTTCGCCTTTGCGCGGGCGTCCTTGATCATCTTGTCGGCGCGCTCGTTGGTTTCGCGGATCATGCGCTTGGAATATTCGTCAGCGCTGGAGGTCAGCTTGTCAGACTTCTCCTGAGCTTCCCTGAGCTGCTTGTCGCAGGCTTCCTGCGTTTCCTGGCGGAGTTTCTCAGCAGCCGCCTTGGACTCGTTCACGATCTGGTTTCCCTGCTTCTGTGCAAGGAGCAGCGCGTCCTTCAGCGCGTCCTCATCGTCTCGGTATTCACGAATCTTGTCGGCGAGGACCTCCAGCTTTCTTTCGAGCTCGTTCTTATCCTTCTGGAGCTGGGAATATTCGCTGGATATCTCACGCAGGAACTCATCTACGTCGTCTGTCTTATAGCCGTTGAATGTCGCTTTTTCGAATCGTCTTGACAAAATATCCTTGGCATTCATTTAGTGATACTTCCTTCCTGTACCGCCGCTCATGCGGCGAAGCCGTTCTAATATAGTCACACCGTACCTTGCGGTCAGATGTATTTTTCGATAGTAATGCGGAGCCTGCCCCTGCGGGTCTCTCCATTAATTTCGGAAACGCGGTACCTGCCGCTTCCCCGGACAGATATTATCATTTTCTCCCTGACCTCAGCGCTGACGCTGGTACAGGGAACATGGCCGGCGCTCACAAGACCTGATCTTATCATTTCTGCGGAGCGTTCTCTTGATGTGTTTACAGCGGCGCTGACGACGCAGTCCAGCCGCAGCGAGGACACAGTGGCTTCTATCCGCTGCATCTTCTGTTCCGGCAAGGGAACCGTAATGCCGCTTTCAGCGGTAACTCCCACCCTGCCTATCTTGTTTATATGCAGTATAAGCTGCTCGGCGGTTTCGTGTACGAAAACCACCGCGCAGCCCTCTGCTGTCAGAATATCACCCAGCATCTCCCTTTTTATCTCCAGTGCCATCAGGGCACCGAGAATATCTCTGTGGGTGAGCGTATCGCCTTTTCTGAAGTTGAACGTCACAGCCCTGACTGGAAAGATATCCTCCGGTGAAAGCTCCTCCGCGTAGGTCTGGTCAAGAACTCCGCAGACTGTCCTCATCGAGCCATCGTAGCCCCCATAGAAGCGCAGTTCTCCCTTTACGGCGCATCTGGCGACATCTGCCTCGCGCTCGTTCAGGAACATTGAGAATCTTGGCACACCAGAGCGATGAGCCAGCCTCTGCATATCGGCTATGTGCGCGGAGAGGTAGCGTTCCTCCTCATTGAGCGGTCCTGTCATTTTCTCAGAACTGCTCCTCGTTCTCCATCATGTCGCCGCTGAGGTCAACAGTGCTGGGAACAACGATGTATGTGCATTCAGCAACTCTTACGATCCTGCCGTCAATTGCTGCTACAACACCTGCCATGAAATCTACGATCCTCTTTCTGGAATCAACGCTTGCAACCTTCTCGAGATTGAGGATAACGCTCATGTTATCTCTCAGGAAGCGTACCGGCTCCTTCATAATGTCATCATACTTGAGCGGCTGAACCACCTTGACGGACGAACCGCGCAGGCTGTTGCCGCTGTGCATATTGATGACCTTTTCGCTTCTCTGTGAAGAGAATCTTGACGGAGCTGCGGCCTCCTCCTCTGTTACAGCAGAAGAAGATGTGTCGTAGCTGCCCTCGTTCTCGTAGTCCTGCTCGTCCTCGTATTCGTTGTCCTGATGCAGTCCTGCGAACCATGACTTAAAGCTCATGATATTTCCTCCCAATTATAAATATTTTCTGTATCCGAACAGACCTGAGCCTATCCGGACAATTGTGGACCCATGCTTTACCGCCGTTGCGTAATCCCCTGACATTCCCATTGAGAGAGTGTCGAATGCGCCCGCGTTCACGGATTTATCCGCGCGCATGTCACTGAACAGCCTCTGCATTGATTCAAAGGCGTCCTCCCCGCAGCCGGGCGGCGGTATCGTCATCAGACCCCTCAGCCTGATGTGCGGAAGCTCCCTGACCTGAGCGCAGAATTCCCCGGCGCTCTCAGGCGTGACGCCCCCCTTTGTATCCTCCCCACCGATGTTTATTTCAGCGAGAATGTCCATGACCAGTCCGTGCTGACCCGCTCTTTTGCTGATCTCCTCAGCAAGCCGCAGATTATCTACGGATTGGATCATTGATACCTTGTCGATGATATACTTGACCTTGTTCGTCTGTAATCCTCCGATGAAGTGTACCTCCGCCGGAGAATACTGCTCCCGCTTGTCCATGAATTCCTGAACGCGGTTTTCGCCGAGCAGGTCTATTCCGAGACCTATCGCGTAATTGATACGCGCAGGGTCTACGGTCTTTGTAACCGCCATCAGACGCACATCATCTGTGCGCCCGGCGGCAGACTTTGCCTTTTCTATGTTTTCGCAGATTGCGGCATAGCTTTCTTTTATGTCGTCAAAGCTGGTCTGTGTATTACTCAACAACTTTTCCTGCATACAAATCCTTGCCTTCTGTTACTATTTTATCGTAGAGCTTCAGATATCCGTCGTCACCCGTTGACCGGCATATGATGTAATCATCGCCCCAGTATTCAACATCGATTTTCCTGAATACAAGCTTGCCGCTCTGCACGACAAATACGCCGCGTTCCCCATCGTCGTTATAGCGTATCGCGCTCCTTGAAACCCTCAGACCGCCGTAGCTGTTGACAATGTACTTGAACTGCGCCGTCCTGCCGGAAGCGACCGTTGATGTCAGCGTTGCACACTCGAACACATAAACCGCCGTTCCGTCGCCTCGCCCGGTGTCTGTTATCGAAATTATCTCAGCCTCAATGGGAGTAGGATCGTTCTTTACCCGAAGAGTCACCTGACCGCCTTCGTAACAGCCAAAGAGCTGCTCGCTGTCTATCACGGCGGCTACTCGCCAGCGATAATCGGCGATAAGCTTGCCTACTGCGCTAGGACTTCCGCCGAGATTCGGCTTTTTCAGGATATCCTCTATCTGTTCAGCGGTGATATCAGCCGAATCAGCAAGGGTGAGCCTTGTTTCATAGCCGTCAACGCCGCTGACGAAATAGCCCGTGCCGTCCGCATAAATATTCTCCACATCTCCGGAAAGAAGCGTCTCCAGCTCAGCCGCACGGCTTCTCAGGGAAGCAAGCTTCGGTTCGTAGCTGTCCACGTCCCCGCGGGATATCTCTCGCTTGGAAAGTACGCCGAGCAGCGAATTTTCCATATCCTGTGCCGCAGAGTAATCGCCGCTTATCAGGTTTTCAAGAATGAGCGAATGCCGCTCGTTTATCTGGTTTGTGATATTCTCAAGCTGATTATTATCGGTTCCGGCGAGCTTCTGCGCGTCGGTGAGGACATTTATCTGCTCGTTTATCTTTTCGATCTCTCGGCGGCGCTCAATGTCGAGCTCGCTGCGATAGCGCCTTGCAATGACCGAGCTCTTTCCGACCTTTGAGCCGTCGGAATGCTCGTAGTCTATAACTCCGCTGCCGCTGCTGTAAACCACCGTTTCATCTCTGAGGAACACTCCCTCAAACGGAACGTCCTCGGTCATGCTGTATGTAAACGCAGTCTCGGTAACTACCTTCTCGTTTCCGGAAAAGAAAGCCTGTCCCAGAAAAAAAATCACCACGAACAGCGACAGCATGAGAATGATTATAGACGTCCAACGGGATTCCATTACTCTTCTTCGGCCTTTTCGTAGGCGTCGAGAATAGAAATGGGCTTGAGCGGTGTGATAGTGGAGATAGCGTGCTTATAAATAAGATTCTGCTTTCCGTCGGTATCAAGGATCACCGTATAATTATCGAACCCCTTAACAACGCCCTTGAACTGGAATCCGTTAGTAATATAAATAGTAACGGGGATCCTGTCTTTCCTGGCCTGATTAAGGAAAACGTCCTGAAGGTTAATGTCTTTTGCCATTTGAATCACCTTTTCTCTCTGTCTGCAAATAATACGCCGCCGGCGTTCCCCTGCCGGCGCGTCGGAACTGCGCGTCGCAAAACGCGCATAGCTATTCCTATATAGACTAGTATAGCATACTTTTTCAAAAAAAGCTATATAATTTTCGAAATTTTTTAGGAAATTAACGAAAAAAATTGCTATTATTCATAAAAATCCGGAATGATTCCCGGGTTTTATCCATATACTGTATATTTCCTGTATTATTTTTCACTTTCTATGATATCGACAGCATTGGCTAGAATATCTTCAAAACCGTCACCTGGACGCACCACTATCCTGTGAAATCTTTTATCGCGGCGGAACCACACAAGCTGCCTTTTTGCATACTGTCTTGTTCGGAGCTTCAGTTCTTCAACGCACTCTTCAAGGGTTCTCTCACCCAGAAAATACGGGTACAGCTCCTTGCAGCCTATCGCCTGAGCCGCCGTGGGACGGTTCGGCTGTTCAAAGCAGGATCGCGCCTCCTGCTCCAGACCAGCCGCCATCATCTGGTCAACGCGGCGGTTTATCCTGTCGTGGAGCTGCGAACGTTCCTCAAAATCAAGCGTCAGCAGGATAAACTGATACGGCGACGGCGTACCTCGTGAGGCGCGCTTTGCCTCAGCGATGGTGTGCCCGGTGGTCTTGTAAACCTCAAGCGCCCGAATGACCCTCGGGACATTGTTTTCGTGAAGCTCTGAGGCGGTTTCCGGGTCTATCTCCCGGAGCTTTTCAAGAAGCGCCGCCGCTCCGTTTTCCTCAGCGAATCTGCGCATTTCCTCGCGGAATCCATAGTCGCACACGGAGTCGTCAAACCGGAGATTATCCACGAAGGACGAGATATAAAGCCCCGTCCCGCCGCATATCACCGGAGTTTTCCCCCGGCTCAGGATATCGTCAGCGCACTCCCCGGCAAGCTTTACCCAGTCGGCGACTGAAAAGCTCTCGGACGAGTCAAGGAAATCCATCAGGTGGTGCGTGATCCCCTGCTGTTCCTCCGGAGTTGCCTTTGCGCTTGCAATGTCCATATCAGTGTATATCTGCATACTGTCGGCGGAAATGACCTCTCCGTCATAGCGCTTCGCGAGTTCCACAGCCAGCGCCGTTTTCCCGGAGGCGGTAGGTCCGCTGACAACTATAATCTTGTTCATACTGCCTCCTGTTCAGGTCGCGTCCGGCGGTCGTCAGGTGACTCTGCCGAAATACCGCTCTATCTGTTTCTTTGATATCTGGGTCATGACAGGTCTGCCGTGCGGGCAGAAGCGTATCGCAGGGTTATTGAAAACCTCCTGCGCCAGCACCTGAAGTTCCAGAATATTGTTGTCCTCATTACCTCTGATTGAAGCCTTGCAGGCAACCGTGTGGAGCATATCGTCAAAAAGCTGTCCCTCCGCGTTGGTGTTTCCGTTGACTATCAGCTTGGCTATCTCGCCGATGACCTCTGCGGCAGAGGACTGGTCAAGCATCTGCGGAAGTCCGGTGACTGTCGCCTTTCCGTCAGAAAACTCCATGAGTATGCCTATCTCCGCAAGCTTGGGGGCATACTCGGAAAGACCGTTGTATTCCTCCGGCGTGAGATAAACTTCCACCGGGGCTATGTACTGCGCGGAACTGTCGAAACGCGACTTCAGCTTCTCAAAGTTCACGCGCTCGTGCGCCGCGTGCTTGTCTATAAGTATCATGCTGTCCGCGCTCTCGCAGACGATATAGGTCCTGAAAAGCTCCCCCACTATGCGTATCTGCTCTTTCGGCTTCTCCTCTGCGAGAACCGCGGTGCTCTGCTCGGGCTGAGCCTGCGGCTCCGGCTCGGGTTTAGGCTTTTTTTCGAAGGATTTTTCCGACAGGAACGCAAAGCCCGGAAGTTCCGCAAGCGGGGTTTCCCTGGGCTCCGGCTTCTTTGCCGGCTGGAGCTCCGGAATAAACGTCTGCTCCGCTGCGGGGGCTTCCGTTTTCATGCGGAACGGGTTCTCCTGCCGCAGCGTGAATTTCGGCGGCTCCGGGACTGTCTGCGGATAAATGACCGCGTCCCTGCCGGAGGGTATCGGGAGCGTTTTAGGCGGCTCCTCTATCACCTCGGCGGAGGCGGTCCTCTGCGGCTCGACAGCGCGGGCGCGCTCCGGCTCGGGAGTGTTCTGCGGCTGAGCAGGAGTGAGCTTTATCTCGCGGCTCTCGTTATAGCCCATCAGCGCGTTCTTCACTGCGAAATACACCGCGTCGAACACCTGCTTCTCGTTGGTGAAGCGCACCTCCGTCTTGGTCGGGTGGATATTCGCGTCCACCTGCGCCGGGTCGGTATTCACGCACAGCACGCAGGACGGGAACTTCCCAACCATGATGGTGTTGCGGAACGCCTCTTCAAGAGCCGCGCAGCACAGCGGGCTCTTCACGCTTCTTCCGTTGACGAAGAAATTCTGCATGGAGCGGTTCGCCCGGGTGAACAGCGGCGAGGAAACGAAGCCGGTTACCGCCGTGTTCTGATAAACGTTCTCCACCGGGATAAGCCCCGCCGCGAACTGCTTTCCGAACACCGCGTACACCGCGCTGTAATACTCGCCGTCGCCGCTGGAGAGCATTGTCTGCCTGCCGTCCCGGATAAATCTGAACGAGATCTGCGGATGGCTCAGCGCCAGCTTCTCAATAACTGCGGCGCAGTAGTTTCCTTCGGTGACGTCCTTTTTCAGGAATTTCAGCCGCGCCGGGGTGTTAAAGAAAATATCGCGGATTATTATGGTGGTTCCGTCCGCACAGCCGGCGCGGTCGTATTCCAGCGGCTCGCCGCCCTCAATGCGGTAAATGCTGCCTAACTTGTCCTCGCGCTGCTTTGTGAGCAGCTCCACGCGGCTGACGGCGCACACGGACGCGAGCGCCTCCCCGCGGAATCCGAGCGTATTTATGCTGTCGAGGTCGTCCTGCGTATAGACCTTGCTCGTTGCATGGCGCATGAAAGCCGTGGGAATATCCTCGTAGGAAATGCCGCAGCCGTCGTCCGTCACACGAAGATAGGATATGCCGCCGCGCTTTATCTCCACGGTTATCGAAGTCGCCCCCGCGTCTATGGAATTTTCCGCAAGTTCCTTTATCACCGAGGAGGGGCGCTCTATTACCTCTCCGGCGGCGATAAGCTCGTATACGCTCTTGTCGAGCAGGTTTATCTTTGGCATTTTTGCTCCGTTCTAAGCCCGTCCGGGCAATACGAATTTTTAAAGCGTTTCCTTTATGTCCTTGATGAACATGAGCGCGTCCATCGGGGACATGGTGTTTATATCCGCGGCGCGCAGCTTCGCGATGGCGTTCTGTTCGTTTATCGCGCTGAAGCTGAACTGGTGCTCGGCGGTCTTTTCGAGGGTGTCTGTCAGCTTCTGCCTGCCCATGACCTCCAGCTCTTTCAGTTCCTCCTTGGCGCGGTTTATGACCTTCTGCGGGAGTCCAGCCAGCTTTGCCACTTCGATTCCGTAGCTGTCGTCCGTACCGCCCTCGCATATCTTGTGAAGGAATCTCAGCTCGTCCCCGCGCTTGACCGCCGCAACGCTGAAATTGCGTATCCCCTCGTATTCCTTTTCCATGGAAATAAGCTCATGGTAGTGCGTTGCAAACAGGGTACGGCAGCCGATGTTCTTTCCGCTGATATACTCTGCGACCGCCTTAGCGATGGAAATTCCGTCAAACGTGGAGGTTCCCCTGCCTATCTCGTCGAGGATAACAAGGCTCTTTTTCGTTGCGTTTTTCAGGATATCCGCGACCTCGTTCATCTCAACCATGAACGTGGACTGTCCGGAGGTCAGGTCGTCCGAGGCTCCCACGCGGGTGAATATCTTGTCAACCACGCCTATTTTTGCGTAAGCCGCCGGAACGAAGCACCCAATCTGCGCCATCAGCACGATTATCGCCGTCTGACGCATGAACGTGGATTTACCGGACATATTCGGACCTGTAATTATCATAAGACGGTTGTTTCCGGTGTCGAGGTATGCGTCGTTCGGGGTGAACGGGTGGTCGGTGAGCACCTTTTCAACTACCGGGTGCCTGCCGTCGCGTATCTCTATTACGTTATCCAGGGTTATTTCCGGCTTGACATAGCCGTTTTCGATGGATACCTGCGAATAGCTGCACAGAACGTCCACCGCCGCAACGGAAGCCGCAGCAGCCTGTATTTCCTCCAGCCGCGTACCGATGAAGTCGCGCACCTCTGCGAAAACCGCATTCTCCAGCGCGAGTATCTTATCGTTCGCGCCGAGGATGTCTGACTCCACCTTTTTCAGCTCCTCAGTGATGTAGCGCTCGCCGGTGGTGAGAGTCTGCTTGCGTATGTAGTGCGCCGGGACCTGATCAAGCTGTCCCTTGGAAACCTCGATATAATAGCCGAAAACCCGGTTGTAGCCGACTTTCAGCGTGCGTATCCCGGTAGCGGCGCGTTCGCGCTCCTCTATCTCCGCAAGGATATCCTTTCCGCCGCCGGTTATTCTGCGCAGGCGGTCTATCTCCTCGTTGAAGCCGTCCCTGATCACTCCGCCGTCCTTCATGGTGAGAGGCGGGTCGTCAACTATCGCGTTCTCAACCAGCGAGGCAACGTCGTTCAGCTCGTCAATGCTGTTGTTCAGATTTTCAATAAGCGGGCTTTTCACCTTGGAAAGGCACTGTTTCAGTCCCGGCAGCCGCATACAGGTCTGCCCCAGAGAATAAATATCCCTCGGGGAAGCGGATTTGTACATCACACGGGTCATAAGGCGCTCGAGGTCGTATATTCCGTTCAGGGAGTCGCAGATATCATACAGCGAAGCCGCGTCCTTTGTGAGCGCCTCCACGGCACCCAGACGCTTCAGTATCGCGGTGGGATCGATGAGCGGCTGCTCTATCCACGCGCGGAGCTTCCGCCTGCCCATTGCCGTGACGGTCTTGTCCAAGACCCACATCAGCGAGCCGCGCTTTTCCTTGGTGCGCAGCGTTTCCGTGAGCTCCAGATTGCGGCGGGTAGTAAGGTTGAGCCCCATAAATTCCCCGTCAGCATGGACAGTCAGCGAAACGAAGCGCTTTACGGTGGCTTTCTGGGTCTCGCCGAAATACCGGAACATCGCGCAAAGCGCCTTTTTCACCAGCGGCATTTCGGAGATACCGAGCTCTGCGCCGCTCTCAAACTGCTCCGTGATGATATTCATGTCGGAGCCGTCAAAGCTGCTGTCGTCCAGCATTTCACACAGGCAGCGCTTCAGGCGATCGCGGACGAAGCCGTTGACTTCCCTGAAGTCAAGAAAATCCTGTCCTATAAGTATCTCCACCGGGCTGAATCTCGACAGCTCGGATATCATATCCTGCTCGAGCTGCTTGCCGGACTTCTGGAAAACGTGCACCTCTCCAGTGGAAATATCAGCGAAAACAAGTGCCGCCGCTCCCTGAGCCTTATCAGTGCAGATACACGCGATATAGTTGTTGGAATCCTCGCTGAGCATACTGGATTCGATGACCGTACCAGCGGTGACCAGCCGTATGACATCGCGCTCCACCAGCCCCTTTGAGGCCGCCGGGTCGGTGAGCTGTTCGCAGATGGCGACTTTGTATCCTTTGTCTATCAGCTTTTTGAGATATATCTCGCAGCTGTGATAGGGTACGCCGCACATTGGCGAACCCGCGCGGGATGTCAGCGCAAGCTCCAACTCCCGGGATACGTTTTCCGCGTCCTCGAAGAACATCTCGTAGAAGTCCCCGAGACGGAAAAACAAAATATAATCGCTGTACTTCTGCTTGATATCAAGATACTGCTTCAGCATCGGGGACAGCTTTTCTTCCTGCGCCATTCAGCTCACCTCCGGACAAAATTCACTTTCTCAGCCGCAGCCTCCGCAGGTCGCGCAGCTTCCTGTGCAGCCGGGGCCCTGTGTTGTGGGGCAGGTCATGGGGTCTGCGCCCTGAAGCGTCAGCGTGAGAACAGTGTTCACCTGATTCATCAGGTCGTCCATACCCTGCTTTGACACGGTGAAGAGCGCCATGTTCTCGTTTGTCATTACCTTTTCGTAGGCTTCCTGCATTTTCGCGTTCAGCTCCTGAAGCTTCTCCTTGTTCTGCTCCTCCTCGGGCTTGTTGTACTCCATCGCCGCGTTCTGACGTATAAGATTGAACTCGCCGATAAGGTTCTGGAGCTCGGCGTCCTCGTCGTTCGCCTTCTTTGCCTTTGCGTACTCAATGTAGCGCTCGTCTGCCTGAATTGCCTTGCCGAGCTCTCTTACTGCCTGTATTGCGTCCATGATTTTTTCTCCTTTACACTAATTCGCCGAGCAGCGCCCAGTTGAGCGCGCCGGTTATTTTTACATCAACGAAGCTGCCGATAAGCGACTTGTCCCCGTCGAAGTCAACGATTATATTCTGTATGCTCTTTCCGGTGAGGCAGCCGTCCCGCGTCCTGCCCGGACCCTCGCACAGAACCCGGAGCGTCCTGCCGACATAGCTCTGGTATGCGTCGCAGCCTATCTCCTGCTGAACCTCCAGAAGCTCCCGGAACCACTTTCCCTTTTCCTCCTGCGATATGGGGTCGGGCATTTCCGCCGCCTTTGTTCCCCTGCGCGGGCTGTAAATAAAGGTGAACAGCGAGTCGTACTTCACCTCGCGGATAAGGCTGAGGGTCTCCTGAAAATCCTCGTAGGTCTCGCCGGGGAATCCGACAATTATGTCAGATGTCAGCGCCACGTCCGGGATACGCTCCTTGGCGTAGTTTATCAGCTCCAGATAGTGCTCCCGGGTGTAGCTGCGGTTCATCAGCTTCAGGATACGGCTGCTGCCGCTCTGCACCGGCAGATGGAAGTGACGCGTGACCTTTTCGCACTCCGCGATGGTATCAATGAGCTCATGCGTTGCGTCCTTCGGGTGGCTGGACATATAGCATATCTTGAATTCTCCGGGGATCGCGTTTATTCTGCGCAGCAGCTCCGGGAAGTCAACGTCCGTGCCCCTGCCGTAGCTGTTCACGTTCTGCCCGAGAAGCAGAAGCTCCCTGCAGCCGCTTTCAACAAGCTGGCGTGCCTCGTCCAGGATATCCTCCGGGTCGCGGGAGCGCTCCCTGCCGCGCACATACGGCACAATGCAGTAGGTGCAGAAGTTGTTGCAGCCGTACATTATCGGTATACTTGCCTTTAGCGTGCTCTCGCGGCGCAGCGGTATTCCCTCCGCGATAACTCCGTCCATCTGCGGAATGGATATCTGCCGCTTGTGGGTGGTCATAGCCTCGTAAACAAGCTGCGGCAGGGTATGGAGAACGTGCGTTCCGAAAACCATATCCACATAGGGAAAGCTCTTTTTTATGCGCTCCGTTATGTGCTCCTGCTGAACCATGCAGCCGCACACGCCTATCAGCATATCCGGCCTGCGGCGCTTGTTGTGCTTCAGTGCGCCGAGATTTCCGAACACCCTGTCCTCGGCGTTCTCCCGGACTGCGCAGGTGTTGAACAGCACCAGATCCGCGTCGTCCGCGGAATTCGAGAAGCCGTAGCCCATCATCGCGAGCATTCCCTTTATTTTCTCGCCGTCGCTGACGTTCTGCTGACAGCCGAAGCTGTGGACGTGCGCCACCGGCGGCTGCTCACGCGCGGAGTTCAGCTCGCGGACTTTCCGGGTGTATTCCTGCTGTGCCGCTATTTCTGCGGCGGTTACTTTTGTCGTCATTTATACTATCCTTAATTCTGTTTGGTTCTGAATATATGATTATAACACATTTTTCGCGAAAAATCAAGCAGTCAGCGCTTCGGGACCCTGGCAAATGCTGCCGCGCTCACCGAGCGGGCTCCCGCTTGTTTCAGAAGATGCGCCGCCGCGCCCAGCGTTGCTCCTGTGGTGCACACATCGTCGATCACCAGAATGCACTTTCCGCGGACTAGCTCCGGCTCGGTCACCTTGTAGGAACGCATGGCGTTCTCCCGGCGCTGTTCTGCGTTCAGGCGCTTCTGCTCGAGTTTTCCGGGTCTGACAGCCATTACACGCAGGAACTTCTTTCCGGTCATTTCGCACACCATTTTCGCGATAAGCTCGCTATGAGCATATCCGAGCTCGCGGCTTCGCCCGGCCCCGGAGGGTATCGCGGTCACGAAGTCAGCCGTGCGGATAAGCTCATGCGCATTCTCTGCGATAAGCACGGCGAACGCGTCTATCGGATAGCGGTACCAGCCCTTTTTCATGCGGAGCACTGCCAGTCTCGCCCTGCCGGAATACTGGCACACGGCGGTGAAGCCGTCCGTTTCCGGCGGAGCTTCGCCCGGGTCGTCCGTGAACGTAAGTGAAGAATAACAGCTCCCGCACCAGAATTCCCGTATGCCGATGACCGCCCCGCAGAACGGACAGCGGTTCGGCAGGAACAGCGCCGCAGCGGCTCTCCTGAACTCCCACGCCTTCATACGAACATATCCTCAAGCATGGGCTGAAGGCAGGAGTACCGCTGATTCCTGCTGACGTTTGCGACCATGCTCCTCACCTTATTCACTGAACCTATAAGTATCAGCGTTTTCTTGGCGCGGGTGACCGCCGTGTACAGCAGATTGCGGTAGGAGAGCCTGTCCATTCCGTTAGGCAGTGGTATTATCACCGCCGGATATTCGCTTCCCTGACTTTTATGTATCGTCACGGCGTAGGCGTGCTCAATGCGGTTCATCATCTCGATGTCGTAGGTCGCAGCCCTGCCGTCAAAGTCGATGTCAAGCCTGTTGTTCACCTTGTCCGCGCGGCGGATTATTCCGATGTCCCCGTTGAATATTCCGTGGGAAAGCTCCGCGCCCTTGCGCCACTCAACATCATAGTCGTTCTTGGTCTGCATGATTTTGTCGCCGGTGCGGAAAAGCGTATTCCCGAACTTTACCTCCGGGTGATTCCTGGACGGAGGATTCAGCGCGAGCTGGAGCTCCTTGTTGATGTTCTGGGTCCCTGCGGCTCCCAGTCTTGACGGGCACAGCACCTGAATATCCTCCATCGGGGAATACCCGTAGCTCTTGGGAAGCCGGGTTTTACAGAGGTCTATCACCAGACGGAGGGTCTCCTCCTCGGAAGCGGTTTCCATGAAGAAAAAGTCGCTGCGGCGGTCGTTCAGTACCGGCATTTCTCCGCTGACTATCCTGTGCGCGTTGGTTACTATAAGGCTCTGCGCCGCCTGACGGAATATCTTTTTCAGCTCCACCGCCGGAACTCTGCCGCTGGAGATAAGATCGCGCAGGATATTTCCCGCGCCGACCGACGGAAGCTGATTGCTGTCGCCCACCATGATGAGCCGCGTTCTGGGGCGCACCGCGTGCAGGAGCGATTCCATCAGCAGCGTGTCCACCATGGACATCTCGTCGATTATCAGCACGTCGCAGGTCAGCGGGTTGTCCTCGCGCCGCTTGAACGCGTGGGAGGAAGTGCCGAAATCAACCTCCAGAAGGCGGTGTATCGTCTGCGCAGGGGCCCCGGTAAGATCCGCCATGCGCTTCGCCGCGCGCCCGGTTGGAGCCGCAAGCTTCATTTTGAGCTTACGCTGGCGGCAGAGGGAGATAACAGCGTTAAGAGTGGTCGTCTTACCGGTGCCGGGGCCTCCGGTCAGGATAAAGATATGGTTGTTCATACAGCCGCGTATTGCCTCTTTCTGGAGCTCCTCGTACTCTATGCCGTTTTCCCACTCAATACCCGCTATCTCATCCGCGAAATCGGCGTCGCCGCAGTCGTCGCGCCTGACCATCTCAGCCAGCTTTTCGGCTATGAATTCCTCGGCGCGGAAATACTCCGTCAGGAACACGTATTTCCGGTCGTATTTGTCGCAGAGCACGATCTCGCTTCGCTCCTGCGCCATGGTCAGCCCGTTCCAGTACTGCTTCTCGCTGACGTTGAGCACGCTGCACACACGGTCGGAAAGCTCGTTCTCCGGAATGCAGGTGTGACCGTTGCCGGCATTCAGCCGCAGGCACCAGACTATCCCGGCGAGTATGCGCTCCTCGCTGTCCATCGGGAAGCCCATATCCAGCGCAAGCCGGTCGGCTTCCCTGAAAGGAAGCTCGATACCCGTTCCGCACAGGCAGTAGGGGTTATCCTCCACCGCCTGGACCGTGTGCATTTCATATTTCTTCCACGCGGAGGCAACCACCGCCGGGGACAGCCCGTATTTTGCAAAATACGTCACCGCCTTGCGGAGCCCGGTTATCCTGCGGAATTCCTCGCCCATCTTGAGGGCGCTTTCCGTGGATATCCCCTTGATTCCCGAAAGCTGCGCGGGGTCGTTTTCGATTATCTCGAGTGTTTTGTCGCCGAATGCGGTCACAATGCGCTTTGCCATCGCCGGACCCACTCCGGTTATGACCCCGGAGCCAAGGAACTTCCGCACGGCGCTCTGGCTGCTCGGCAGGCTGCGTTCGCAGACCTCCGCCTTGAACTGCCTGCCGTATTTCTGCGTGTTGACGTACTCCCCCAGCAGAGTGAGATTTTCGCCCTCGCGGACGTCGCCGAGGTTCCCGACCGCCGTGACAAGCTCGCCGCCGCAGTCAAGGTCTACCACGATATAGCCGTTGTCCTCGTTGAAGAATATAACATCCTCGACAGTTCCCGATATGGTAACTCCCGTTTCTTTGTCCATTTAAGTCAACACCCCGCTCAGTCCTGGTTCAGGAAATGCACATTGCCGTATCTTTCGGCCAGCCGCCTTGATTCCTTATCCCAGTCGTTTCCGGCGGACAGGATCACCACCCTCGCAACGTGAGGGTCCCGCCGCACGGATTCCACAAATCCGCCGATGTCCTCGCCGCTGCGGACGTAGACGTCATGCCGGTGCGCTCCCTTTGAGAGTATAGCCCACGCTATGAGCTTTATCAGCACCGCCAGCCCGAATATGGACAGGAACATCAGCGTAAAGATATAGATAAACTGCATATATACCGCCTCCTGCGGCATTATATGCGCGGTATCCCAGATACGTTATCTGCGGAGGATAATGCAGTTCCAGCCCTCTTCGTTCCGTACCCCGGAGATGACGAAGCCGTTCTGCTGAAGGGCTGCATTCACCTCGTCAAGGCGCTCGTCGATTATTCCGGAGACAACAAGGGTTCCCTCCGGCTTCATGAAGGAAGCGAACAGCGGGCTCATGCCGATGATAACGTCCGCAACGATATTCGCGCAGATAACGTCATAACCGGTGCCAAGCTTCCCGCGGAGTTCCTCGTCCTCAATGATATTTCCACAGTATGCGGTGTAATGCTCATGTGTGAAATGGTTCTTCTCAACGTTCTCGGAGGCGGTCTTTACCGCGTTCTCAAAGATATCGCACATCATTACTTTCTCTGCGCCGAAAAGCAGGGAGGCAATGGACAGGATACCGCTTCCGCAGCCGAGATCAAGAACATGGTCGCCGGGCTTCACGATTCCCTCGAGGGACTCCATTACCAGCTTTGTGGTGTGGTGCTGACCAGTTCCGAAAGTGGAAGCCGGGTCTATTTCAAGAATACGGTCTCCGGCAGCGGGAGTCACGTCCTCCCACGAGGGCTTGACGACAAGGGTCTTTCCTACGCGGAAGGGCTTGTAGTACTTCTTCCAGTTGTTTGCCCAGTCCTCTTCCTTTACGTTTTCCAGCTCCATGCGGAGATTGCCGTAGTAGCCGTCGGCGTTGTTCGCTTTCCAGCCCTCGATGAGAGACTTTATAGCCGCGAGGGTCTCCGCGCCCTGGGCGTTGTCGTGGACGTACAGCGTGATGTGGGGTTCCGCCTTGCTGAGACCCATCAGCTCGTCGTCAACGTAGTCCCAGTTTGCGTTTTTGTCCGCGAGGAAGCTCTCAAAATCCGCGCTGTCCGTGATGATGAAGCCGGTTATGCCATAATCTGTCAGAGCTCCTGTAATGCCGTCTATCGCCTGTGAAGATGTGTAGATATCCGCCTGTATAAAGTTATCCATGTCTTTTCTCCTAAAACTCATGAAATTGCACACAATAGCACATTTTACATTATACATCATTCCAGCAGATAAATCAAGGGGTATTTGCCGCAAAAGCTGACTGTAAGTATTGACTTTTTTCGCGGATAGTACTATAATAGAATAGTTAAACTATAATCCGACTCCGGCTGTCCGGAAAACAAAGAAAATCGCACCCAGAACAGGTGCGGAATACACAGATACCCAAGGGGGATAAGATATGAAAATTGCTGTTGCGGGAACAGGATATGTAGGACTTTCCATGGCGGTGCTCCTTTCGCAGAACAACGATGTCACCGCAGTTGATATAATTCCTGAAAAAGTGGATATGCTTAACCGGCGCCGCTCGCCCATCGCGGACAAGTACATCGAGCAGTATCTGGCAGAGAAGCCGCTCACGCTCACTGCCACCACCGATGGAAAGACTGCATACACAGACGCGGAGATAGTAGTTATCGCCACGCCAACCAACTACGACTCCGAGAAAAACTACTTCGACACATCTTCCGTTGAAGCGGTCATCGACCTTGTGCTTTCCGTAAACAGCGGCTGCACTATAGTGATAAAATCCACTGTGCCAGTCGGCTATACAAAGGGACTTCACGAGAAATACCCCGAGGCCGCTCACCGCATAATTTTCTCTCCGGAATTCCTGCGCGAGGGACAGGCTCTTTACGACAACCTCTATCCATCCAGAATAATCGTGGGCGCTCCGGAGGAGTGGGCGGACTCCACCGCCCGTGCGGACGTTTTCGCAAAACTGCTCCAGCAGGGCGCGATAAAGCAGGATATCCCCACGCTACATCTGAATCCCACTGAGGCAGAGGCGGTAAAGCTGTTCAGCAACACCTATCTCGCGCTCCGCGTGGCTTATTTCAACGAGCTGGACACCTACGCTGAGATGAAGGGGCTCAACACCCGCCAGATAATCGACGGCGTTGGTCTTGACCCGCGTATCGGCTCCCACTACAACAACCCGAGCTTCGGCTACGGCGGATACTGCCTGCCCAAGGATACAAAGCAGCTTCTTGCGAACTATGCGGACGTGCCCAATGACATAATCGGCGCGATAGTCGCCGCAAACAAGACCCGCAAGGACTACATCGCAGATCATATCGCCGCAGCTTCCCCGAAAACTGTCGGAGTTTACCGCCTGACGATGAAATCCAACTCAGACAATTTCCGTCAGAGTTCCATTCAGGGCATAATGAAGCGGCTCTCCAGAAAGGGCATAAACGTTATAATCTTCGAGCCCACCCTGAAAGACGGTCAGAACTTCTTCGACTATGAGGTATGCAACGACTTCGGGAAGTTCAGCAGCCGTGCGGACGTTATCCTTGCAAACCGCATGAGCAGCGAGCTTGAACCGGTAAAGGACAAGGTATATACCAGAGATCTTTACAGCAGAGATTAAATTCTGAAAAGGGGGATTCCCGGTGGATTCTATCATAACCGCCACATACAGGCTGGTAATACGCGGCGGAAGCCCGAATCAGCTTCTGCTTGACGAGGATTTCATGAAGCTGCTTGACGTTACCGACAACTCCGACCCGGAGGACAACTATGTCCGCTGGCACGAGTGCGTTCATCCGGACGATATCCCGCTGCTGAGAGAAGCTATCGACAGCACTATCCATGGCATAAAGGCAGAGGTAAAATACCGCTGGAACCATAAAACCAAGGGACTTTATACCGTGTACAGCTCCGGAATGCTCGCTTCCAAGGAAAACGGACGCGCCGTCATCTACGGTTATTTCAAGGGAATACCGGCGGACAGGACTCAGCTGTTCCGATACGACCCTGACCTGCAATTACTAACAAGACTGTTCACGGAAAAGCTGCTGGACAGTTTTGCCCTGTGCGCCCTGACGGACGTTTCCAGCAACAAAATGCTTATTCTGAACGACGCATTCGGCACCAGCGCCGCCGCAGGCACCGAGTGTGAATACGGCAAGTGGGTATCTTCACTTATTGGGAAAATACACCCCGATGACCGCACACGGCTTTCTCAGCTTATAGACGCAGATTCGCTCCAGAACAGCTTCGGCTCCACGGACGAAGTGCACGGGGAATTCCGCATACAGTACAACGGAAACTACTACTGGGTGAATCTCCGCTTTGTAAAGATGAAGCAGAAGCTTGCGGCAAAATATCCGCAGTTCATAGTAATGCGTCGCATTGTGGCTGACCACCGCGCAGTATTCATGGAGGAACTGCGCAATCAGCTCATAAACCGCCTTGCCCTGCCCTACCAGATAATCGACCTGATAAACCTCAAGGACGGCAGCTACTATTCCTCCGACGACAAGCAGAGCAGCTACGCAGAGCATTTCAGCGAGATAGGCATATTCAACGAGGCAATGCATCAGTTCGCGGACAACTGTGAATGCAGCCAGAGCGACCGCAACGCGATCCTCTACAATTTAGACATGGAAAACATGAAAAAACGCTTTGCAGCAGGCGAAAAGATGATAGAGATCGAAATATGCCAGCGCCACGGAGATGAAACGGAATGGATACGCATACAGTCGTTCATGTCCGATACGGACGAAAACGGCGAACCCAGCATGGCCATACTTACGATACAGCCCATAACCGCAGAAAAACTCCGGGAACTCCGATATCAGCAGAGACTTGAAAGGGCGCTCCGCTCGGAGAGCCAGTATCGTCAGGCTATTCTCTCAAACGCGATCGCAGTATACACTTATAATATAACACGCGACACGATATACGATGAAGTTATCGAGCAGGAAGGCGTAGATCCTATTCTTCCGCTTCTGGGGCTGGAGCTTCCGTGCTCATACAACGAATACATAAGCCGCAAGGCGGACCTGTTTACTGACAAGTCCGCGGCAGACGTGTTCCGGAGAACATTCTGTACGGAAACGCTCTGCGATATGTACGACAGCCACCGCCGCAGCTTCGACACGGAATACGAATTAGCCGTGAACGGCAGAACCGGCTTCTTCCGGGAAGCTGTCATACTTACGCAGGATATAGAAACAGGCGACCTCTGGGGGCTTACCTACGTCCGGAACATCACGGACGAGCACAACCGTTCAGTTCAGGTTGAGCAGGCGCTGCGCGACGCGTTCACGCAGGCGCAGCACGCAAACTCCGCCAAGACTCTGTTCATGAGTCAGATGAGCCATGATATCCGCACGCCCCTGAATTCTATACTCGGAATGTCCGCGATAGCCCAGGAGCACATCGGCGACCCGGCGCGCGTCAACGACTGCCTTGATAAAATTCAGACTTCCGGACGCCACCTTCTGGAAATAATCAACAACGTACTTGATCTTTCAGCGATAGAAAGCGGAAAGACCACTCTCGCCATGGAGCCGTTCAACCTTAAGATATTCCTTGACGAAACCGTCAGCATCATAAAACCCATCGCGGACGCAAAACATCACAAGCTCATCGTCAGCATAGATTCCGGAATGAATTTCAATGTTGCCGGAGACAAGGCAAAGCTCCGTCAGCTTCTGACCAACATTCTCAGCAATGCGGTCAAGTACACCCCGGACGGCGGTGAAATACGTTTCAGCACCATCGAACTCTCCCCCGACCACAGCGGAATACACCGCTATCTGTTCACGGTGCAGGACAACGGCATCGGCATGAAGCCGGAATTCAAGGAGCACATATTCGACCCGTTCGTCCGTGCGGACGATTTCCGGATAAGCGGCATACAGGGCACAGGTCTCGGAATGCCGATAGCGCTGAATATCGCGCGCATGATGAACGGCGATATCGGTATCAGCAGCGCCATTGGAAAGGGTTCCCGGTTTGAAATAACGATCTGCCTGAAAGAGGGAGCAAGGGTTGACGCAAAGCCTGCGGACGCTCCCGCAAAGTCTAAAAGGATCCGTATGTCGGATTTCGATTTCGGCGGAACGAGGGTTCTCCTCGCAGAGGACCTTGAATTCAATGCCGAGATAGCCTCTGAGTTTTTCGCGGAAGCCAACATTGTCACAGATATCGCGCACAACGGTGCGGAGGCTGTCGAGATGTTCAGAAATTCCGCCGCAGGATATTACAGCATGGTTTTCATGGATATTCAGATGCCTGTGCTCGACGGTTATGGCGCCTCCGACAAAATACGCGCCCTGCCGCGCGAGGACGCTGCTTCAGTGCCGATAATCGCAATGACCGCGAATGCTTTCATAGAAGATATAAAGAAATCAAAGGAACACGGCATGAACGGACACGTTTCAAAGCCGCTTGAAATACCGGCGCTCACGCGCGAACTGTGCAAGTGGCTCAAAAATCAGAAAAACGCCGAATAAATCTCAGGAACAAAGGAAACACCAGATGAAAAGAATAGTCACAATACAGGATTTTTCCTGCGTGGGAAGCTGCTCGCTGACCGCCGCCATTCCGGTGCTTTCAGCGGCTGGGGTGGAGTGCTGCGGGATCCCAACGGCTCTTTTGTCGAACCACACAGGATTCCCGACCTTTTACAGCATAGACCTTACCAATGAGCTGGAGCCTATCGGCAGGCAGCTTAAACGCGAACATATCGGGTTTGACGGGATATACACGGGCTACATCGCCTCGGTCGGACAAATCCATCACATCGAAGAATTTATCAGGGAATTCCGGCGGCCCGGAGCGCCTTTGTTCATTGACCCGGTAATGGGCGACAATGGCAGAATGTATGCCGCGCTCACCGACGATTACCCGGAACACATGAGAAATTTTATCCGCGGAGCGGATATCATCACCCCTAATATTACTGAAGCCTGTCTGCTTACCGGCAGGAGCTTCAATCCCTGCCCCACTCTGAACGAGGTAAAGGAAATGCTGACCGAACTCTGCGGCATGGGAGTAAAATTCGCGGTTATCACCGGATTCTCAGAAAAGGGACAGCTTGGTGCAGTCGGCTGCTGTGACGGAAAGTTCACGGAGTATCTCACCACGAAAAAAGACGTTTCCTGCTCGGGCACCGGAGATGTGTTTGCTTCCGCACTGCTGGGAGCGTATCTGCGCGGCGCCGACTACGCCAGGTCCCTTGAGATCGCGACAAAGTTCACATATGCCGCCGTTGAATGCACTGCTGAGGCTCCCGACAGAAGATTCTACGGTATCCACTTTCAGAGTGTGCTCGGTGAATATATCCGGCTGCTGGACGGAATCGAAAAGGGGCAGTGAAATGAAACTCAAGCGCCTGCACAAGGCAATCATCTGCCTGATAGTTTCCGCGTTTTTCTTTGCGCTGATGAATATGTTCGTGCGGCTTTCAGGAGATGTTCCCACGATAGAAAAGACGTTCTTCCGGAACCTTGTCGCGGTATTCATCGCAACGGGAGTAATGATAAAGAACCGCTGCTCCGTCATCCCACCGAAGGGCGCAAGGCTGGATATTCTGCTGCGCGCGGTGTTCGGTTACAGCGGCGTTATCCTTAACTTCTACGCAATAGACCGTCTGCCGCTCTCGGACGCCTCACTGCTGAACAAAATGTCGCCGTTCTTCGTAATACTGTTTTCTGCGTTTCTGCTGAAAGAACGCGCAAACAAGATCCAATGGGCAATAATCATTACTGCATTCATCGGTGCGCTGTTCGTGATCAAGCCGACTTTCCAGAATGCCGACCTGATTGCCTCCATAGCCGGATTCTTCGGAGGAATGTGTGCCGGCGCCGCCTACACATTTGTAAGGCGTGCAACCAATCACGGCGCAAAGGGATATTACATAGTGTTCTTCTTCTCGGCGTTCTCCTCTCTGGTGGCTCTGCCGCTTATGATGTTCGATTTCAAGCCGCTTTCATGGTATCAGTTCCTCATGCTTATCGGTGCAGGAACTAGCGCGGCTATCGCACAATTCTGCATTACCACCGCGTATTCCTACGCACCTGCAAAGGAAGTCTCCATCTACGATTATTCTCAGATAATTTTCGCGGCGGGACTTGGTTTCATTGTGTTCGGTCAGATTCCGGATATTTTCAGCTTTATCGGCTACGCAATAATCATTGCGGCGGCTTTCGCAATGTTCAAATACAACAACCGACATCACGAGGAAAAAACAGAATAGAAAAAGGCGCGGAAACCGCGCCTTTTTTATAGTTCAGAATCCGAACGACTCGTAGTCCTCCCTGGTAAAGCGGTGATAAGTCATTCGCACACCCTCGTCGGCAAAACAATAGATATACTCATCCGGTTTCCCATCCTCAAAATAAATCAGATAATCAAACTCGTCATTGCCGGATTCTTCAATGTGTACCTTGTCTGAGTACTTCCGGAACAACGAAGTGATATCATCAAGTGTTGTGGTGTTCTTCCACATGAGCTCAACAAATTCCGGCAGGAAACTGCATTTGTCTGCGTGTTCACGGATATAATCAACGCCTTTGGATTGTATACTCAGGCGTATATTCTTGCCGCCGTACTGCTTTTCAAACTCGATTCTGCCCAAACGCTCCTCGGCATAGTCTGCAAATTTTTCGAGCTGTTCCAGCATTTCTTCTATGTCAGCACTTGTGCCCAGCAGCCTATTCAGGGAGTCCAGCGGATAATTCATGCTCATTGTATGGCTGGAAAAGCCCATTTTAAGCTGCGCCTCATAAATTACATCACATATATTCTTTTCAAGTTTTTCGAAGTCCATCTGATTCCTTTCCCAGTATTTCGGTAGGTTTTGTTTATATTTTACCACATATCCTCTTAAAAATCAATAGGGAACATATGGTAACCTCTAAAAACCTCCTTCACGGCAGATTTCTATGACTTATATCATCTGCTGCGTTACCAAACCTTGAAATACATACAGTATTACTGCGGTTTGGTGCCTTGCATCTGATATAAGTCATATACGAAATCTGCTCGTGTCCCGGTTTTTAGAGGTTACCATATAAAAACCGGTGTGAAAAACAAAAACGTACGGGTGCGCCAGATTCTGTGGGAAGCCGATGAAGTAAGGCTGTATGCCTTACGGAGAGGTTTGGCGGAGAAAACGGTGCGCACTGTACATTTTCGCTCACACAAGGGTTTTAGACTGACCAATAGGAAAAGGCACGAAACTTTGAAGTCCCGTGCCTTTTTATCACAGAAGTCCAACGATGGATTTCAGAATCGCTGCTGAATCAAGCGCATTCACGAATCCGTCCCCGTTGAAGTCACAAGTGTCATCTAATTCATAGCGCCCTATGCACATCTTAAGAATCGCCGAAGCGTCCTTGGCGTCAATACGTGTACTGTTATCTGCGTCGCCCGGAAGTCTTGTCCTGGTATCCAGCATAACCACATAGTCTCCGCTGCGTGTAGGCTTCGCCTGTGCTATTCCAGTGCTTGGAGCAACCTTCGAGGTAGAAACAAAATCAAGAAGATATGTTTCCTCATTGTAAACGAACATATTTATAAAGCGGTTCTTTTCCTTGCAGCCTGTCTTGATATAGAGCACCGCGCCAACTTTATTTTCACCGTATGTGTGGATCCTGACAACTTCGCTCTCGCCTGCCGTATCTACAAGCACTGACGGAATATACACATCTGTGCTCTTCAGTCCAACGCTGACGGCTCCGACAGTATTTTTCAGGGAACCTGCGTCAATCACCCAGCTCAGCATATCATTTACCACAAATTCAAGGGTTGCTTTTCTGGAGGTCGCAGCATTGATTATATCAGCCGGAACGGAAGTATTGCCGTTCAGATATATCACTAATCTGGACTCTGCCTTTGCCGCCTTGACCTTAAGCAGAAGCTGATCCCAGCCCTTTACTGCACTCCCCTTCATTGTGGGAGGAGAAACAGTTGTATCATCAGTGGAAGCGGAGCTGTCATCCTTGTTCGTGTCGTCCGTCTTTGTGGAATCGTCCTTCTTGCCATCGTCGGTCTTGTTGTCGTCCTTGGTTGTGTCGCTGCTTGTACCGTCGTCCTTTTTGCGGACAACGATATTGAAGCTTGTAGTAGCACCATGGAAGTTCACAATAACCGTCTGCTGACCAAGAACCCAGCTGTCGAATTCCTCGATCATATCTTCATCTATAAGGATACTCTCAGTCTTGCCATCCTCGTATGTTACCTTTATCTGGCCGCCTGTAACATTTATTAATTCGCCGAGGTAATATGAATATTTAAGCGGACGCTTTTCAAGCTCAATGGATTTGACTCCATAATCCACGCCTACCGTATACTTGTATTCTGCAACGGGGCTGTCATCAACGTTAGGATCAGTTGATTTCGCATATGTATATATCGTATACACATCTGATGTATACTTATCCTTTTTCAGCGTGATGATAGTATTAGCCGTGTACTTTTTATACTTAGATATTGCAAGATTGCTGTCAAGTGTATAGTATATCTCTGCGTTCTTGGTATCACATGACAGAGTCAGCTTAACGGTATCCTCATAGGTTCCGGCATTTTTGCTGGGATAAGGAGAAAGCGCCTTATCCTTAGGAATATTGATCGTATATGTATACGACACTACATCGGAATCAAACATTCTGCCGGTGGTATCCTTAGCATAGCAATAGATCCTGAATGTTTTGCTTGTGTTGGGATCCGTGGTAAGCGTGATAACTCCTGTATACTTGGTATAGCTCTCCTTCTTTGCCGAGGGATCCATGGAATAATACACATCTGCGCCTACAGAGGATGTATTCAGCGCGACATTCAGCTTGTACTGATATGTGCCGGAAGCGATATTCGCGGTAGGCTTCTCAGCGGTCGGCTTAGGAATCTTTACCGTATATACGAAGGTGCTTACGGAACTCTCCTTCATTCCGGGAGCCGTTGCGATCGCCTTTATGTAATAATCAACAGTTTCGCCCGGAATACCGGAAAGCTTTATCGGAGCAGACGAAGAGAATGCAGTGCCGCCTGTCACGGTAGGAGCCGCAATGCTAGAATCGTTGCCGATGGTGTAATAAATTGTCGCGTACTCCGGGATAGTCTTGAGGTATACTTTGGTTTCCTCATAGAATGCGACCTTCCCCTCGGTTGAGTCCAGCGGGTCAGCCCACGGAGGAGTCACAGTTCCCGCCTCGCCGACATTCACGACAATTTCAACTGTGTCGCCGTTCTTGGTGGTGTCGATATAATCAGGCAGTGTGACCTTTCCCTTGAGCTTGAACTGCTGCGCAGCTCCCATTTTCGGGTTGTATACATCATTTGCCGAGGTAAGATCCCATGTAACTGAACAGCCGTCCTCAAGCGGGGTTCCGGTAGGCGCTTCAACGGATACAAGCGCTGGCAGAAGTTTGCCGATATCAGATATCGAGGTACCGTTCATGGCATAGACTGCCTTGGGTTCGATGATTTTGTAATCGTCCAGTTTCTCGGTCTTTCCCGGGAATGTGTATGTAACTGTCAGCGTACCGGTGGAGTTGGTCATGCACTTCGCGGAATTGCCGTTTACAAACGCCTGCGTTGAGAAGAACGCATACATATTCTTAGCGGTGAGCTGAACGCTTACCGAATAGCTGGTATTATAATCCGCCTTGCCGTTGGAATTCGAACCGATCCACGCAACTGCGGAAACAAGCGCTATGCCATATCTCTCAGGGTCAGAGGACGGAGTAACAAGCGTTGCGACCGTGTTGAAAGTCTCACCGCCGACCGGAGCCTCTATCTCAAGATGAACTTCGGGAATGTTAGTCAGGTTTGACGGCTCCAGCGTGATGGAATATTTAAACATAGACACAGCACTGGTATTGAAGCGCTCGTTGTATGCCACCGCCTTGATGTAATAGGTCTTGGTGGTTCCGACAACGCCGGCAAGGTTGATGCCGCCGTTATACTTGAAGTTAGTTGAGGTTTCAACGCCGCCCTGCGGGTCAGGACCGTTCTCATTCTCACTTATGGTATAGTAGATAGTTTCGGAAGAACCGAGTTTTACGGTAATACCAGTTCTGTATTCACCCTCGGCGGTAGTAGTTGTCGGCTTTGCAAGCTGATCAGCCGCAAGAACGGTCACATTTACAAAAACGTTGTACTTGGTCGTGGTATCCTCTACCAGTGAGCCTGACGGGACTGACAAAGTACCGCGTATTTTGAAGTTCTGCTGTGCAACATCGTTAGGATTGTATGTGCTTGAGGTTGCATAATCAAATGTATTGAGCGCGGTTTTCCATGTTATCTTGGACTCAAACGAATATGTGGAATCCTCGGTACGGACAAGCGCCGTATCAGGAAGTTTTCTTAAAATCTCAGCGTCTGTTGTGTGGCAGGGAAACGGATCGATGGTTATTTCCTTGCTGCCCTCCGGGATAGTCGTGGTCGCAACAAACTCTGCGCTTACCGTATTAGGAAGGCGCGTCGCATCAAAGGACATCTCCGCGATTATGTACTGATCTCCCTCTGTACGGGTGGTCATTGCCTGCGGTGCAGAGCCTATGTAATAAAAGACTTTTGCATTTTTCTCAACAGAATAGTTGGTTATATCTATTCTGAGGGATATTTCAACACGGTATTTCTTGTTGTAACCAGCATTTCCTGTAACAACGGTATTGCTTCCGTCATCAAGGTACCATGTTACCTTTTTCTCACGGATAGCCGTTTCTCTGTTGGTCTTTATGGCAGAAGTCCCCCAGAAGCTCTTTCCCGCCTCTGGTGAAGCCGGAACGCTGTCCAGCGTAATTTCAGAAATAGGAATTATATCCGCCGCAGACGCTCTGCCGGCTTCACTGATCAGTTCCCCAAGCATAGCCGTATCCGTCAGCGTGAACATAAGCGCAAACGCCGCCAGCACAGCAGTAATTTTCTTCAATAACTTCATACCAATACCTCCGGATATACGAATTGTATACAGTATTATTATATATTATTTTCCTCGTCAAGTCAATAGAAAAATGATTTTTAGCACCGGCATATCCGTATGCTTTCATAATATATATCGGCAGAAATCCCAAATAATGAACATCTGTCAGATGTTTTTGCAATTATTTCTTTGACACCGTGAAAATCAGGCCGCCGTCCATGAAATCCGCACGGAATCCCATGCCGGAGAAGTAATCACATATAAATTCCCGCAGGCTGTCATTTTTCTCGTCAAGCGAAAAATACTGTCCGCCGCAGCCATCGTGAAAATGCACATGATCCGGATAATGCTCAGCACAGGCGGCTTTCAGCTTCAGAACATCGCCGTACTCAAAAATATGGCTCATCTCTTGTCCTCCTTGAGTTCGCCGCACTGGCTCAGGTACCGGCGCACCTCGCTGATGTACACATCTCCGATATCGCTGAGCATATTGTGCTTCTTGACTATATAGCCTATCTCCATTATCGTGTTGCGGTTGTGCTCGTCCTCGCGGAACGGCACTGCGCGGAAGTCACTCCCGTTGAGCTCCTCGCAGATTATTCCGGAACAGAGCGTGTAGCCATTCAGGCCGATCATCAGGTTGAGCTGAGTTGCACGGTCATTGCTGCGTATCATTCGGGGATAGTCGTTGTCCGTGAGTATCTCCTCCGCAAGGAAGCCGGACGCCCCGTCGCCCTGCTCGAAAACCATGCATGGATAATCAGCAAGCTGCTCTATGCCTATGGAGCTTTCACCGGCAAGCGGGTGGTGCTTCCAGAGGTAAACATATGCGCGGCAGTCTATAAGCGGAACGAATTCAAGCTCCTGCTCACGCAGAAGACGCTCAATTATTCTGCGGTTATAATCGCACTGATAGATTATTCCTATCTCACTGCGGAAACTTCCGACATCGTTCAGCACGTCCATTGTACGGGTCTCGCGAATGGCAAATTCAAAATTCAGCGTGCCGAAGCGCTTCACCATTTCAACGAATGCCTTGACAGCGAATGAATAGTGCTGAGTCGATACGCCGAATTTTCGCTTCACATTGCCCGAGCCGCCGTATTTCTGCCGGAGAATGTCGTACTGCTGGCACACCTGCCGTACATACATCAGAAAATCCGAACCCTCCGCAGTGACTGTTACACCGTGGCTGCCCCTGACGAATATCTGTATTCCCGCTTCCTTTTCGAGCTCCCTGACCGCGCTGGTCAGCGACGGCTGGGAAACAAAAAGCCTTTCAGCGGCTTTGTTCATTGAGCCTTCATCGGCGATGGCAAGAACATATTTCATCTGCTGTAAAGTCATACGTTACCTCTCTGCAACAAGTAATATGCTTCAATTATAGCACCATATCCCGCCGCTGTCAAGAGAATCTATGGCTATTGCCTCTATCAATAGAAAATTCTTATAATAAAAATGCTGCCCGAAAGCAGCACTTTTATATTTACTTGTTAAGGAAAGCGCCAAGTTTCTTGTCCTCGGTACGGATATGCGTTACCAGAAGTCCGATGTGTCCGTTGAGCTTCGCAAGATCCGCAATGGAAACGCCTGAATCGGATATCCCGGCGGTGATCTCCTTCAGCGTCTGCTTGTACTTCTCGTGGAAAGCATGGTGGCTCTCATAGCCCGGATAGCCGCTCTGCTTCTGGAGTCTCTCCTCATCGGCGAAATGGCGCTCCACATAATCATTCAGAAACTTTACCGTTTCCCCCATCTGGCCGCGTCCATTGCCGGATGAGCAGGCGTCCATAAGCTTGTTAGCCGCCGCGAGAAGCTCGCGGTGTTCCCTGTCAATAAGTGCGTTGCCTGTTTCAAGGTCCTTCGTAAATTCAAATCTAGCCATGACTTCCTCCATATCCATATTTTAATATGGTAACCTCTAAAAACCGGTGTGAAAAGCAAAAATGGGCAGGGTGTGCCAGCTTCTAGGAAAGCCGACGAAGTAAGGCTGTATGCCTTACGAGGAGGTTTGACGACGAAGATGGTGCGCACTGCACATTTTCGCTCGCATGAGGTTTTTAGAGGTGACCATATGTAAAAAATGTCTTAAAATGTATATAACCCGCACATATATGTGCGGGTTATAATTGGCGGACAGGGAGGGATTCGAACCCTCGAACGGGTTTAATCGTTACACGATTTCCAATCGTGCGCCTTAGACCAGCTCAGCCACCTGTCCATTTCTAAGTTATTGGAGCTTTGTTTTTTGTCGTGCTCTCAACGACTTGTTTATTATAGCACATCTTTTTTATTTTGTCAAGCATTTTCTCGAAAAAAATCAAAAAAATTTTAAACCCCGCGTTATCTGGCTTAACGCGGGGCTTTTAAACGATTCAGCGCTTTTTCTTTCTCGGGCGCTTCTGAGTTGTCTGACCTGCGGGAACCTTCACAAGCTCATAATATGCCGCCGAATATCTCGGCACACTGAGCTTCACGCAGCCGTCGGAGCAAGCCGTCATAGTCCCGGGATAATGCGGTGCGCAGCCGCCGTATCTGTCCTCGGTAGAATCCAGCAGGAGCTTAAGCCGCATTCCCGCGCCGATTTCAAGCTTGTAGTCCTCCTGAAGCCGGTCGGAGAAATTCATCACGCAGACAATAGATTTCTCGCCGGGGCAGCAGCGGAGCATGGTATAGCAGCGCTTCAGCGGGCTGCTGCAATCCAGCCAGCGGAATCCATCCGTGGTGTCGTCCCAGCGGGAAAGCGCCGGATACTGCATATACATATTGCACAACTTCTTCATAAAGTGCATGAAACCGTCGTGCATCGGATATTTCAGGATATCCCAGTCCTGCTCGCGCTTTTCATCCCACTCGCGGAACTGCGCAAGCTCGCTGCCCATGAAGTTCAGCTTCTTGCCGGGGTGGGCGTACATATACATATACAGCGCCCTCGCCTGCGGGAACTTGTCCTCGTAGCCGCCATACATCTTCTGGATAATGGTAGCCTTGCCGTGGACATTCTCGTCATGCGACAGCGGGAGGATATACTTCTCGCTGTAAAAATACATCATTGAGAACGTCAGCTTGTGGTAGTGGTCAACACGCTCGTCCGGCGGCGTCCGGAAATAGTTCAGCGTGTCGTTCATCCAGCCCATGTCCCACTTGTAGTCGAAGCCAAGACCGCCCTGATCCACGGGCTTAGTCACCATCGGGTAATCGGTGGAATCCTCCGCGCAGAGTATTGCAGACGGATTTATCCATTTAAGTCCCCTGTTGAGCGATTTCAGGAATCTTACGCCGCAGACGTTCTCGCCGCGGCTCGGGTCGCCCATGTAATAGATGACGCGGCTTATTGCGTCCATGCGCAGACCGTCAAAGTGGTATTCCGTAAGCCAGTAGTTAGCCGCTGATTTCAGAAAGCTGCACACTGGACCCTTAGTGAAGTCAAAATTACAGCTTCCCCACTCGCTGAACGCAATGTCCTTGAACTCCGATTCGTAGGTCGGCGTACCGTCAAACCGGGCAAGTGCATATCCGTCCACCGCAAAATGCACCGGAACATAATCCATCAGCACCGCGATCCCGGAGGCGTGACAGCAGTCAACCAGCTTCTTGAGCCCCTCCGCAGTGCCGTAACGCGAGGTCGGGGAATAGAATCCGGTCGCCTGATAACCCCAGCTTTCATCGCAGGGATATTCGTTCAGCGGCATGAGCTCGATGCAGTTGTAGCCGTGCTCCTTGCAGTACTTTACAAGGCGCGGAGCTATCTCCTCGTACTTATACCAGCCGTTTTCATCATCCGGGTCCGTGCGCCAGCTTCCGAGATGAACCTCGTAAATATTTAATGCGTCGCCGTGCCATGTATGGCGATTCTGCATCCATTCAAGGTCGTGGAAATGGTACTCCATGTCGCGGATAATGGACGCGAATTTCGGGCGGAGCTCCATTCCGAAGCCGACAGGATCGCATCGCTCCACAACATTTCCACCGTGCAGCACCTTGTATTTGTACATCTGACCGGGCTTCGCGCCGTCTATGTACAGTTCCCAGAACTTTCCGCCGCAGGTGCGGTTCATGTACCAGTCGTTCCAGCCGTTAAAATCGCCGATGACCGATACTCCCTCGGCATTGGGCGCATACACGCGGAACCACGTTCCCTTTCCGTCATAATGAGCCCCGAGCCATTTGTAGGCGTCAAAGCAATCTCCGGCTATGAAATCCCGAATGTTCAAGCTATTCCCTCCGTACCGTGTAAAAATGTAAAATATAGGTTGACAACCTCTGCTTTTTTCGCTATAATATATATAAATATGTAGTATATCTGAAAGCTTATTTACCTAATACTAATTATATTATATATAATCTACTGCATTTGTTCAAGCGACAAAAACAACCATTGGTCTATTATAAGACTATTTTTAGTATTTGTCTAGTAACGGAGGAAAGTATGGATCTGCGAATTCAGAAAACCAAGGCTGCGATAAAATCCGCATTTCTGGAGCTTCGGAAAAAGAAGCCTGTTGAAAAAATAACCGTCACCGAGCTATCAAGGCTGGCGGAGATCAACAAGGCTACGTTCTACCTGCATTACTCTGACATATATTCCCTTACTGATGAGATGGAGGACGAAGCAATCGACGACATTCTTTCCGGAATACAGGGGCTGAACAAATTCTTTGACGACCCAAAGAAATACTCGCACGAGATCTTTCACGCATTCATGGAGAACCGAAAAACGCTCAACAGCCTTTTCAGCGGCTCGCGTCACACGAATTTCCCCACCAAGACAGAGGAAAGGATAAAGGCGCGGCTTTATGCGGAATTCCCGCGGCTGAAAACCAAGCACAATGATATCGTGCTTTCCTTCATGATACAGGGGGCTTTCCATACGGTCGCGCTCAGCACCGCCGGAAGAGATACGGACGCCTCCGAGGAATTCGATGTTATTTCCAGACTGACCGATGTCATCATATCCGAGCTTGACCCGCCGTCTGAGTAACAAAATAATTGACAATGCACCAAAAACGTGTTATAATTTGAAATGTATCAGATTTTATCCATTGATACATGAAAGGAACTAAAATGAGCAAGACCAACCAGATATTTTTTGACGAACCCGGCGATTTCAGCCTGTGGGAGCAGACCTGTCTGCCGATAGGCAACGGATATATGGGTGCAAGTATGTTCGGAGGGATAAAGACCGAACGAGTTGTGCTGAACGAAAAGACATTCTGGGCAGGCGGTCCCTGCGCCAACCGCCCCGGCTACTACGGAGGCAACCACCGGGACCGCTATAAATATGTGAAGCAGGTTCAGGAATACCTCGCCGCCGGAGAAAACAAGAAAGCCGAGGAGCTCCTTCCCATGCTCACCGGCGACGGGGATTTCGGCAGCTATCTTCTTCTCTGCGATATGGTGCTGGATTTCGATCTCCCCGAAACTGACGCGGTCGGCTACCGCAGAACCCTTGACCTCGACAAGTCGCTTTATTCATGCGAATTTTCCTGCGGCGGAGTGAAGTTCAGCAGAGAAGCTTTCGCAAGCTATCCTGCAAGGGTCATCGCGTTCAGATTCACCGCTTCCGCGAAGGGCGCGCTCAATTTTACCATTTCACTTGAAAAGACCCACAACGGCACGATCACGGCTGACAACAGCACGCTTATATGCTCCGGTACAGCTGAGGACAACGGAATGCGCTATGACGCGAGATTCCGCGTATTCTCTGACGGAGCCGTTTCCCCGGATGGCGAGAAACTCCGCGTTTCCGACGCCTCCGAAGCCGTAATATACTTCTGCGCCGCCACTGACTACGACATGAAGTTCCCGAAATACCGTACGGATACCGCTCCGGCTTCCGTCACCATGCCGTTGCTCCATACTGCGGAAAGGCTCGGCTGGGACGCGCTCTACGAGGAGCACTACGCCGATTATTCCGCGATGTTCAGCCGTGTTACGCTCTCCCTCGGCGACAGTGAAAAGGAACTTCCTGCCGACAAGCTTCTGGAGGCCTACCGCACCGGAGACCGCGACGCAATGAACCGCCTTGAAACGCTCTATTTCAGCTACGGGAGATATCTGCTGATTTCCTCCTCAAGGGCAGGGTCGCTGCCCGCAAACCTTCAGGGCGTGTGGAACGAGAGCAACACTCCGCCATGGTGCTGCGACTATCACATAAACGTAAACCTCCAGATGAACTACTGGGGTGCATATAACACAAACCTCGCAGAAACAGTGCCGCCGCTGACGGATTTCCTTGACTCCCTGCGCGAACCGGGACGTATCACTGCCAGGGAATACTACGGTATCGAAAGCACTCCGGACAAGCCCGAAAACGGCTGGACAGCACACACCCAGTGCTCGCCGTTCGGCTGGACGGCTCCCGGCTGGGAATTCTACTGGGGCTGGTCTACGGCGGCTGTCGCGTGGCTCATGCAGAATATCTGGGAGCACTATGAATTTACCGGCAACAAAGACTATCTGCGCGATAAAATATACCCCATCATGCGGGAGAGCGTACAGTTCTACGTTCAGTGGCTGATTTACGACAAGAATCAGGACAGAATGGTGTCCTCGCCGACATATTCTCCGGAACACGGTCCCGCGACCATCGGCAATACTTATGAGCAGAGCCTCATTGAGCAGCTCTTCATAGACTTCCTGAAAGCCTCTGCGGAGCTCAACACCGACCCGGAACTTGCAGGAAAAGTCCGCGAGATACTGCCAAAGCTCAAACCGTATTATATCGGAAAAACCGGGCTTCTCAAGGAGTGGTACGAGGAGGACGAGCCGGATTTCGACCGCAGCAAGGTTCAGAAGAATCACCGCCACATTTCCCACCTGATGGGACTTTATCCCGGAAAGCAGATAAATCACTCGCGTCCGGAGCTCATGCAGGCGGCCATCGCCACGATGAACGACCGGGGCGATGAATCCACCGGCTGGGCGAGAGCCTACAAGATAAATCTCTGGGCAAGGACCGGCGACGGCAACCGCACCTATAAGCTCCTGAGAGGACTGCTTGAAACCTGCACATTCAGGAACCTGTGGGATTTCCACCCGCCTTTCCAGATAGACGGCAATTTCGGAGCCTCCGCAGGAATCGCGGAAATGCTTCTGCAAAGCCATGAAGGAGCCATTGTGCTGCTCCCCGCACTGCCCGACGACTGGCGGTCCGGTAAGTTCACCGGACTGTGCGCACGCGGCGGATTCGTTGTGGATGCGGCATGGGAAAACGGCAGAGTCACAAAACTCCGCATTATGCCGAAGCTCGGTGGAAAGTGCATTCTCAAAGTTCCGACCAGGGACGGTATTCAGGAAATGCAGCTTGAAACCGAAAAGGGCAAGGCTCTTGAATTCAACTATTAAAACCTGCACGGACAGAATGTTTTTTATGCGTTCTGTCCGTAAATTATTATGCAAAAAAACTGGATTTTTTATGTTAACCCCCTTTATTTTATTTCAAATATATGATATAATAATATTATATCATATAGCCTTCATTCATGGACGAAACGAGGGCACCCGGAGGGTAGATTATGGCTTTCTGCGATTTAAAGCCGGTCAGAGTGTATGACGACGGCAGCAGCATCACTTATGTCATCGGCGAGGTATTTGCCGTTTACGGCAGCGCCCCTGTCCCGGTCATCTATAGCTGGGATCAGGTACAGAGCGTCATTGAGGACAGGCGCAGCCTCACCATTAAAACTGAACACTGCGACTTTGTTATCCCAAAGAATCAGTTTGCACACACAGACGACTATTTCCGCGCAATAGCAATAATAGAATGCTTCCAGAAATCCGGAGGCTTTGTTTACGAGCACCAGCGCCGTATTCTTCCGCTGAAAGGAGAATACATAGAGACCGACCCCGGCAGGGACTGCTACACCGGCGCCTGCGAAATAGATGAAAACGACGCGGCTTCCACTTTCATCATGCTGATGAACTACAAGCTGATGAAAGTGCTGTGGCTTCTTGCAATCATGATGATGCTGGTGATTTTTTTGGGGCTTCATTTGATCTTCGGAATAACCCGTGAAAATATTCTGTACTTTATCCCTATCTCAATCATCGGTGGCGGAATTGTCACACTGCTGATTTATCTGATATGCTACCTCAATGCGCGCAGGAAGTACACTGCAGCGGCTGGCTGCGACCCGGCTTCACAGGAGCTGATCACGTTTATCATCAGTCCGCTGGGATTCTCTGCGTGCGAGACCTGCATCTCCGACAGTCAGGAGCTTATACCGTGGAACAGTTTTGACTACTTCATCGAATCCGACAAGATGTTCGTCCTGTTCAAGGACGGCATGGCGTCGGTATTTGTTCCAAAATGCGCATTTGAAAAGAAGTGCCTCGGCGGGATCTACGATATAATCTCGCTCAGGCTAGAGCAGAGATAAGGGAGGTTCGGTAAAGTGGGCGTTGAGATTAAAAGCGAACACGTTGACATAAACGGTACTTCCGTCCTGCTCGTTTCAGTGCGCGGAGGAAGCGCCGTTATCGGCACCTGCTCCGCAGGATACGGAGCAAAGCGCGGAGACACATCAGCACAGACCAGGCTGTTCTACATCGGAAACAATCCGGCAATAGAGATACTCTGTCCCAACCACGGCAGCAAGAATTCCGACAAGCTGATCTCACTGTGCGGCGGATACTCGTTCATGGACGAAGATATCCATGATAAGCTTTCGGAGAGCCTTACAAAACTGAACCGCGGAGATTCGCTCACCGCAGGTCTGCATGACGTATTTGCGCTGCTCCCCGAGGGCGTTTACACGGTCTACATAAGCGACTACTACCCCACGGACGGAGCGGGCAATTTCTTCTGGGGTGCGTATAACCTTACGCACGAAATACACGGAACTGCCGAGCACGACCGCACCATAGGAAAAGACAAAACCTATCGTCCCTGTTTCCTTATACCGGGAGCTCCGCTTGATACCTACGACTCCAAGATACTCAGCACGACCAATGAGGCAATCAAATCACGTACTATTCAGGGCATCGTGTATCATCTGTCCGGACTTCACTCCGTGCTGTTAAAGGGACATCACGGCGCCGTTTCCTGCGTTGACAAAAAGCTCCCGTTCAGGTGCGCCGTCATTGAAAAGATAACCGAACCATATACCGATATTTTCATGCCGCCTGCCGCCGCTCCGGCTCCGGCAGAAAACACGGAAGCTCCGGCAGACGCTCCGGAGAACGCAGAGCAGGAAACCGCACCGCAGCCGAAGCCGGTTGAGATACCGGAGCCGGAAGGTATAACCGGATTCCGCAGCGCTTCCACAAAGATCCCGCTGGAACTTATGCCGCGCGATATGCTGAAGCTCCTTGTAGAAACACGCACGGAGTACAAACCCGACCATTACAAGTCGCTTGTAAAGAAGCTGAGCACTGTCCGGAAAAAGACATTCAGCAACAAGCTGATAGCCCGTCCGGTTCTGGAAACTTGTGAACAGATGCCGGACTGCGAAATGATGGAATCAGTCTTTGCAGTGCAGAAACTCACGCAGCAGCAGCTTGACGCGCTGCTCGCCGGAGAGACCGAGTGCAACGGCGAGATAATTATTTCTCCGAACTTCTATTCCAGCATAGTGACCGCCTGCAACTTCCTGCAGTATTCAAATCCTAAGAAGTTCATAGACTTCTCGCTGAATATACTCGATAATCCGGAGCTGTATGCAACGCATGAGTACATCGCAAACAGAATTTCGCGCGTCACCAGCAAAGAGGTTTACTCATATTTCAAGAATGTCGCCGCCAACCGCGAAACGGCAGAAGAAAAGCTGCTCCCCATTGCAGAAAGGTACATTTCTTACTACGAGAAGCAGCAGAACAGCGAACAATAAAATTATAGGAGGCTTTTTACAGCCTCCTTTTCTTATTTATTGGTTGTAGATCCAAACCCGCCGTTTCTGACGCCGTCTGCGTCGTCGTCAACGGTGATTCCATACTCCGTGAATATACCCTGCGCGAAGCCTGTTCCTGCGGGGATCTCAAGCGTCTTGCCCTCGTTGGAGTCATTGGTTATCTTGATGAAAATGTGCCCCTCGTTGTCGGAATCTGAATAATCGCTGTCGATTATCCCGACCGTGTTGTTGAGCTGAAGACGGTACTTGAAACCAAGCCCGCTCCTCGGATAGATTTTCAGGACCCAGCCATGCTCTATCAGCGCCCGGATTCCAGTGGGAACCTTCGCGGTTTCTCCAGGGGCGAGGGTTATCGCATACGGCGCATAGAAATCATATCCCGCAGAGCCTGCTGTCGCACGGTGCGGCAGCTTTATGCCGTTGTATATCTCCTCGGCATCCGGACGGTCGCAGCCCTCTCTGAACTGCTTTATACTTACTTTCTCGAATTTTGCTATTCTTTTCATGGTGCCTCCCTTAATCAAAAAGTACTACCTTGCCAAGCCTGAGTGTTTCCTGAACGTCAATAACACGCTGATTTGAGCTTCCCTTCCAGTGAAGCTTTGGGTCGCGTACTGCCTCAACATAGGGACCGTCAACGACAACATCAAGATAGGGTATTATCTCAAGATCCTGAATATTCTCCCAAAGATAGCCTGTATACAGCCATATCGTCTTTTCCGGAAGCGTTTCGCGGACTTTCTTCGCAAGACGTGTTATTTCCATGCGGTTATGCGTGTGAAGCGGGTCTCCGCCGCTGAACGTTATTCCGCTGATATAATCCGCCGAGAGTTTTTCAAAAAGCTCCCGCTCAGCCGCTTCGTCAAATGGTATCCCGCCGTCAATGTCCCATGTTATCGGGTTATGACAGCCGCGGCAGCGGTGCTCGCAGCCTGCAACCCAGAGAACGGTGCGGAGTCCGTCGCCGTTCAGCATATCGTCAGTCGTTATATTATGGTAGCGCATATTACTGGTTCACTTTCATTTTACATACTCTTTCTGTCTGCGATCTCAGCCATTTTCGCAGCGTTAAGGCGCGTGTCGCCCTTTACTCTTGAATAGCTCAGGTAGCCGTTCATTCGGTCTATCTTGGTGAGATTGCTGCTGCCGCACCTGGGGCATACGTCCATTTCAAGCTGCTGATATCCACAGTCGTCGCAGTAAGCAAGCGAGAGATTTACACCCTCATAGAATCCCTTTTTCATCGCGCGGCGCACCAGCGTCTCCACGGCGCCCTTGTTGTAGTCAATGGGATAGCGGACGTACTGTATCTTTCCGCCGTTGAACATATCCCAGAAACGCTGCTCCTTGTCCTGCTTCTGTATTGGCGTGATATCCTCAGTGACATGACAGTGGAAACTGTTGCTTACATACTCGCGGTCGGATACGTTCTCGACTATACCATATTTCTTCCGGAACTGCTTTATCTGAAGTCCGCATAGATTCTCTGCGGGAGTGCCATATATCGCATAGAGGTGTCCGTCCTCTTTCTTAAAATCGTTGATACGCTTGTTGATGAATTCCATGACCTTGAGAGAGAAGCTGCCATCCTCAACAAGAGACTTCTTGTCTGCAAGCTCCTCAAGCTCGTTGAGCGCCGTGATTCCAAAGGAAGCGGTCGCGGATTTCAGCAGCGGCTTTATCTTGTCGTGGATACCAAGGTGTCCGCCAAGGAATCCCCCCTCGCAGTATGCCAGCGGATTGGTGCTTGCCTTCATCTCGCCGAGATAATCGTAGGTGCGTATGTGTATCTTTCTGATGAGGTTAAGGTAATAGTCCAGTACCTCAAAGAAATCCCGGCTCTCCTGCTGGGCCTTTGCGTAGATCATCGGCAGATGGAGCGATACCGCGCCGATGTTGAATCTTCCTACAAAGACCGGCTTGTCATTCTCGTCAGCGGGCTCCATGCCGCCCCTCTCAAACCACGGAGAAAGGAACGCGCGGCAGCCCATAGGGCTGATTATCCTGCCGTACTTCTTGTAAACGGAGGCAACGTAGCCGTCTCCGGAAAGGCTCAGCCAGTCGGGATACATCGCCTTCTGGCTGCACTCGATACCGGCTCTGAACACGTCCTCCAGAGGCTTTCCCGGGCCGTGGAGATTCTCGTCATAAAGGAAAACGATTTTCGGGAAGAGCACAGGTTTCTTGCAGTTCTTCTTGCCCTGACCCTTACGGCGGACGTCCAGCATGGTAATGCTCGCCATCTTTGCGAATCTTCCGGTGCCGGTGCCGGCGGTCATGGTGATGAACGGATAATCTCCGCGGCTGGAGCTTACAGAATTGAACTTGTACTCCCAGCCCTGGAAGCCCTGCTCAAAATCCACCTTGACATCAGCCATCGCCTCGCGCTCTGAAATCTCATCGGAGAGTCCAAGGCTCTTATAACGGTCGTACTGCTTCTTGTAGGATTTCTCTGCGTACGGCTCCAGAAGGAGATCAACGCTCGGCACGGTGAAGCCTCCGTACTGCTGGCTGGCTGCGGACAGCGTGATATCTCCGATGACATCGAATGCTACCGCAAGGGTCTTTGGCTCGTTGTACCAGAGATTTCCCATCTCAAAGCCGCCCTCAAGCACACTCTTTACATCGAACAGGCAGCAGTTCATCGTGTCCCGGCGGGCGCTCATGTCGTGTACGTAGATGTAGCCATCCCGGCACGCCTGAAGCTCCTCGGTGGTCATAAAGAACTTCTGATAAAGCTCCTTGTTGAGCTCGTTGAAAATCAGGCTTCTCTTGGTGGAAACCAGCGCAGAATCTGTATTGGAGTTCTCCTTGTCGCCGATATACATGATGGACTGGCTCTTCTTGTAAACCTCGTCCAGCATACTTACGAAATCTTGCTTATAGTTGCGGTAGTCCTTGTAGCTCTTTGCAACGGCGGGATTTGTCGCCTCCAGCGCGCCCTCGACTATGTTGTGCATCTGCGCGATGGTTATTTCCTCAGTTCCGAGAGCCTCCGCCTTTTCTTTAACAAACTTGCAGATAAAGTCAATTTCCTCGGGCTTAAAGGTGTACATCACCCTGGTGGCTGATTTATTTACCGCATTCACCACCTTCTGAACGTTGAATTCTTCCTTGGTGTTGTCTTTCTTTATGACCCGTATCATTATCCTCTGACATTCCTTTCGTTTAGCAATGCAATATGATTAGTATTCCATATATAGCGCTTCATATTCTATATCTAGTAGCATTATATCTATAATAGCACTTTTTCTTGTATAAGTCAACCCATTATCGGGGATATGCTATTTTTAAATAGTAGAAAAGAAACACGAAAATTTGTGCGGAATTACCGTTGACAGGCGCAAACCGCGCAGCTATGCCATGTAACGCATTTTCATGAAAAATGCGCAAAAAAAATCCCGAACGGGACACATCAGACCTGCCGAACATGGTACGGCAGGCGGTGTATATTCCCCATTCAGGACGCTTTTCTATATCTGTATAAGGTCACCTCTAAAAACCTTGTTTGAGTGAAAATGTGTATAGCACACCGCCTGCTTCAGAAAACCTCCTCGTAAGGCATACAGCCTTACTTCGTCGGCTTTCATCGCATTCGGCGCACTCTACCCATTTTCACTTTTCAAACCGATTTTTAAAGGTTCCCATAAATTACTTGGTGCCGTAGAGTCTGTCGCCGCAGTCGCCGATGCCGGGAACGATGTAGAGGTTCTCGTTAAGCCCCTTGTCGATAGCGCCGGTGATGATGTCAACGTCAGGGTGAGCCGCCTGGACTGCCTTGACGCCCTCCGGGCAGGTAATGATGCACATGAACTTGATCTGCTTTGCGCCTGCATTCTTTACGATGTTGATAGCCTTGATGGCGGAACCGCCGGTTGCAAGCATAGGATCAAGAATGATGACCTCGCGGTTTGCGATATCAAACGGAAGCTTGCAGTAATATTCGTGCGTGGTGTTGCCGTTTACCTCGTCGCGATAAAGTCCGATGTGACCCACCTTAGCCGCAGGAACCAGCGCCAGGGCGCCCTCCATCATGCCAAGACCAGCTCTCATTATCGGAACGAACGCGACCTTTCTGCCGCTGATGATGTTGGAGTCAGCCAGACCCAGCGGAGTCTCGATCTGAACCTGCTTTAAAGGGAGATCGCGTGTTGCCTCATAGCACATGAACATTGCTATCTCCTGAACCAGTTCGCGGAACTCCTTCGCGCCGGTGTTCTTATCTCGCAGAAGGGAAATCTTATGCTGAACCAGCGGGTGATCGCAGACGATTACGTTACTCATTATTACTTTTCCTCCAGCTTCATTATCTTTTCAACGCGGCGCGCATGGCGTCCGCCCTCAAATTCGGTTTCAAGGAATATATCGGTTATCTCTGCCGCAAGGCCTGCACCGATAACTCTGCCGCCCATGCACAGCACGTTCGCATCGTTGTGCAGGCGGGTGTATTTTGCGGAATACCAGTCGCCGCAGAGCGCCGCGCGTATTCCCTTTATCTTGTTTGCGGAGATGGAAATGCCGACGCCGGTGCCACAGATAAGAATGCCCTTGTCAGCTTCGCCGGAAACCACCTTTGCGCAGGTTTTTTCGGCGATATCCGGATAATCAACGCTCTCGCCATTACAGCCGCAGTCGATGAACTGAACGCCCTTTTCTTCAAGGTGCCTGATGATCTCGCACTTGAGCGCATAGCCGGCGTGATCTGAACCGATAGCTATCATCACTGATACCTCTTTTCAAAAGAATATATTATCATTATACAACAAATCTTTGCTTTGGTCAATAGCTTTTTTGATTATTTCAAAAAAAGAGCGCCGCAAGCGCAGCGCCCTTTTCAATATTTTACCGTTTATTTCAGTGAGCCCTGACCTCCCATAAGCGCGGTGAGCTCTTCTATCCGCTCTATCGGGAAAGGCGGCTCGCACAGCGGTTTCAGCGCTATGCTCATCAGCTTCATGGGATTATCGTCAGCGGCTGTGCGGTTGCCTGAAAACGCTCCGCAGCGCCGGCAGCGGTGTATTATCGCCCACTCGCCGCTTTTCCTGACCCAGACTGCAACAGGCTCCATTATCCCTCCGCAGTCGGAAGCGCGGTCGCCCGGCTCGTTATCAACGTGCAGGCTGGAAAGACAGTTCGGGCAGTGATTCCTGTGGCTGCTTCCCGCGCCCTCCGGCACAACGGTTCTCCCGCATACGCGGCAGGTGAATACGTCATTGCACGGGTGAGTCTTATAATATCCCTTTTCGTAGAGCTTTCTCTTATTTTCACGGTTCATTTCGTGTCCTCCATACGTTCGTCCGAAGTTAATTCAGAACGCCGGGAGGAATGCTGTCCGCAGACCTCCCGGTCAGCGAACAATCTCCATTGTAAAGTTAGTCAAACAAATTCTCCTTGTGTCAGTAGTTCAAAACAGTTTATTCAGTTACGGGCTTTCCCTCGCGCGCCAGTCTCTCGCGCTCTGCCTGAGGCAGCCTGAGATAGCTCGGCATGAGCGCCGCCGGGTCGATGAGCTCCCTGCCCTGCGCCGCAAGGCAGACTCCGCTGCCGCGCTGGAATCTCAACTGATAGGGCGCAAGCTCGTATTTTTCCTCCGTGGACTTATGCGCAAGCTCCGCGCCGTCACCTGCGAGAATTATCCTGCCCGACATGGATTCAAGCTCCCTGGCGAGCTCCTCCAGACGGATCGCGCGGTCGGCGCACAGGCGGGTTATAACTCCGCCCTCGCTGCGGAAAACGGCATTGTAGACCTGCCCGCAGCGTGCGTCCATACAACAGGCTATCGTGCCGTCAATACCCGGGAAATTGTATGCAATAGCCTCCAGCGAGGAAACAGGGATACATTTCTTGCCTGCTCCGTAGCACATTCCCTTGACGGTGGAAACGCCTATGCGGAGCCCGGTGAAAGAACCCGGACCCACAGTCACGGCCGCCGCGTCAAGATCGGTGATGGTAACTCCCGCGCACTTCATCATGCTCTCTATCATCGGGAGAAGCGTCTGGGAATGCGTGTGCTTCGTGTTCAGAAACTGATCTGCGATTATCCTCCCGGAATCGTCCATCAGCGCGCAGCCAGCGCTTATCGCGGAGCTGTCTATGCCTAAAATCATCTTATCACTCCCTCAGCGTATCACAGATACGTCTTGTTTTCAAGCTCATTCCAGTAGGGCTTCATGCCGCGGCTTTCCATATAGTGCGTGAACGTGTCCGCGTTTTCTGCGGAAATGCGCGGCTCCGTCCAGAGCGCGCCGCAGCCCTCGCAGATACGGACGGTTTCCCCGGTCTGCCTTACAGTGGAGCGGGAGACCTCGTTACTGCCGCACAGCGGGCAGACGATATGTCCGCTGACCTTTATGCGCCGCTCGCTCTCGCCGGATTTCTCAATGCGTATCTTCAGTATGGCGCGGGCGCTGTCGCCGGAAAGCTCCTGCTCCAGCCCCTCGATGTTCTCGCTCCATTCCGCTGCGATTATTCCGCCCCGGTCAAGGTAATCCAGAAATCCGATGGCATACAGGTCGTCGTAGCTGTCTATCCGGTATAGGTCAAAGTGGAACAGCGGCAGTCTGCCCTCGGTGTACTCGTTCACCAGCGCAAAAGTCGGGCTGGTCACCGGATCGGTTATGCCGAGAACCGCGGCAATCCCCTTGGTAAAGGTGGTCTTTCCGGCGCCCATGTCTCCCTCATAGAGGATTATATCCCCCGCCCGGAGCTGGGTTGCGATCTCAGCGGCTATACGCGCGGTGTCCTCCGGGCTGTTCGAGGTGTACTCAACGTATTCTTCCATCAGAACAGACCTGTGATCTTTCCGTCTGCGTCAACGTCGATGTTGTCAGCGGCAGGGACCTTCGGCAGACCCGGCATTACCATCACGTCGCCGGTATAGACTACCACGAATCCAGCGCCTGCGGAAGCCCTCACATCGCTGACGGTTATCCTGAAATGCTCCGGCTTGCCGAGCTTCGCGGGGTCGTCAGAGAGGGAATACTGCGTCTTTGCAACGCACACCGGAACTCTGTCCAGACCGAGCGCTTCTATCTCCTTGAGCGCCTTTGCAGCCCTGGGAGTGAAATCCACGCCGTCAGCGCGGTAAATCTCCCTTGCGATGATATCCAGCTTCTCCTTAACGGTGAGCTTCTCGTCATAGAGCGGCCTGTACTCGCTCCTGGTGCTCTCAATGGTCTCTACGACTGCGTTTGCGAGCTCGATCCCGCCCTCGCCGCCCTTGAGGAATACATCGGAGAAAGCGACCTTTGCGCCGTGCTTCTCGCAGTAATCCCTGACTACGGCAATTTCAGCGTCTGTATCGGTATAGAAATGGTTGATGGCAACAACTACCGGAACGCCGAACTTTTTGAGATTCTCGATGTGAACGCCGAGGTTCACGATTCCCTTTTCAAGGGCTTCAACGTTCTCCCTGGTGAGGTCGGGCTTTGCAACGCCGCCGTTGTACTTCAGCGCGCGGATAGTCGCCACCAGCACGGTGCAGTCGGGCTTTAAGCCTGCGAAACGGCACTTGATGTCAAAGAACTTCTCCGCTCCGAGGTCGGAGCCGAAGCCCGCCTCGGTAATGGTGTAGTCGCTGAGCTTCATTGCAAGCTTGGTCGCTCTCACGGAGTTGCAGCCGTGAGCGATATTCGCGAAGGGGCCGCCGTGGATAAGCGCGGGGTTGCCTTCGAGAGTCTGCACGAGGTTCGGGTTGATGGCGTCCTTAAGCAGCGCGGTCATAGCGCCCACAGCGTGGAGGTCGCGCGCGAACACCGGTTCGCCGGAATAGGTGTAGGCAACCAAAATATTGCCAAGGCGCTCCTTCAGATCCTCCAGGTCAGCCGCCAGGCAGAGGATAGCCATTATCTCGCTGGCAACGGTAATCTGGAAGTGATCCTCCCGGGGGATTCCGTTGACCTTGCCGCCCATGCCGATAACGCAGTTGCGCAGGGCTCTGTCGTTCATGTCCAGGACGCGCTTGAACAGGATCCTGCGGACGTCTATCCCCAGCGCGTTCCCCTGCTGGATATGGTTGTCCATCAGCGCTGCGAGCAGGTTGTTAGCCGCTGTGATAGCGTGCATATCTCCGGTGAAGTGCAGGTTGATGTCCTCCATGGGGACTACCTGAGAATAACCGCCGCCTGCCGCGCCGCCCTTGATGCCGAATACCGGGCCGAGAGACGGCTCACGAAGTGCGAGAATCGCCTTTCTGCCGGTCTTGTTCATTGCCTCGCAGAGACCTACCGATGTGGTGGTCTTGCCCTCGCCTGCGGGGGTGGGGTTGATGGCGGTCACGAGTATCAGCTTCCCGTCCGGCTTGTCTGCAAGCCTGTTGAACAGCTTCTGGGATAGCTTCGCCTTGTAGTGTCCGTATGGCTCCAGCTCTTCTTCCTCAATACCGAGATTTGCTGCGATCTCAGTTATTTTCTTCATCTTTGCCTGCTGTGCTATTTCAATATCTGTAAGCATTTTATGTCCTCCAATATCACATCAGCGTAAGCTGATCAATGTCCTCGTCTGTCGCCGTCCCCGCAGAGGGAATAGTCTTTACGCGCAGCGCTTCGATATCCTTTACGCCGCTGTTTTCAGCCGGATAGGCTCCGGAAAGCTCCGCTTTGGTAAGGCGCATTACCTGAACTCCATGAGTATCACGCGCAGCCTTTGGCAGCACCAGCGCGGTATTGAACACCAGCGCCTTTCCCGCCGTTGATTTCAGCACAAAGTCCGACTCGCCCTTTATCAGGAACATTCCCACAAGCTCCGACAGGTCGGAGTAGGCTCCGGAGAGCTTGCGGCGCTTCGTCTTGGTCTCATAGCTTGAAAGCGGCACCTTCGCGCACTTTCCGTTGCGGAAGAACATCACCAGCGTTTCGCTGTAATCCTCCGTCACCGCAAGGAATCGTATGCTCTCGCCGTCGTCAAATCCGAGCTTCGCCGGGATATAGTCGCCCATGGCGCTTGCCTTGGTCTCGTCGAAATCGGTGCAGCGCGTCTTGTAGACCTGATGCCTGTCCGTAAAGAACAGCAGCTCTGCGTTTCCGCTGACCTCCCGGGCGAGAATCACCTCGTCGTTCTCTTTCAGCTTGTGCTGATTGCTCATGCGCAGCGACTGCGGCGTTATCTTCTTAAAATATCCCTCGCGGGTCAGGAAGATGTTCACCGGACCGAGCTTCACCGGCTCCTCCGCGATATCTGCGGATTCCTCAACGTCATAGAGGAACATGGTGCGGCGCGGCTGACCGTATTTCTTTGAGATGTCGCGCAGCTCGTCTATTATCAGCTTGTTGACGCGCTTTTCATTCCCGAGGATATCCTCCATGTCCGCGATCTCCTTTTCGAGGTCTGCGATCTCCTGCGTGCGTTTGAGGATATATTCACGGTTGATGTGGCGCAGCTTTATTTCTGCAACATATTCCGCCTGAACCTCGTCTATACCGAAGCCTATCATAAGGTTCGGAACTACCTCGGCTTCCTCGTCGGTCTCGCGGATAAGCTTTATCGCATAGTCGATGTCGAGCAGTATCTTTTTCAGACCGTTCAGCAGGTGGAGCTTCTCTTTTTTCTTTTTCAGGTCGAACGCCACCCGGCGCTTTACGCATCCGCGGCGGAATATAGTCCACTCGTTCAGTATCCCGTACACGCCCATTACGCGCGGGCTTCCGTTTATCAGTACGTTGAAGTTGCAGTTAAAATTATCCTGGAGCGGCGTAAGCCTGAACAGCTTGTTCATAACCGCGTCGGGGTCCTGACCCTTTTTCAGGTCGAATGCAAGCCGCAGACCGGAGAGGTCGGTTTCGTCCCGGACGTCGGATATTTCTTTCAGCTTTCCGTCCTTTACCAGCTCCACCACCTTGTCGATTATCGCCTCGATAGTGGTGGTCGGCGGTATCTGAGTTACCTCGATGCAACGGGAATCCGGGTCGTAGTTATACACCGCCCTGACCTTTACGGCGCCCATTCCGGTACGGTAGATCCTGTTCATCTCGGCTTCGTCATAGACGATGTAACCGCCGCCAGGGAAATCCGGGCCTTTCAGCGTAGAAAGCGCGTCATGCTCCGGATCCTTCATCAGCGCGATGGTGGTCTCGCATATCTCGCTGAGGTTGAACGAGCAGATATTGCTCGCCATGGATACCGCAAGTCCGAAGTTGTTGTTCACCAGCACCGCCGGGTATCTCACCGGGAAAAGGCTGGGCTCCAGCATGGTGTTGTCGTAGTTCGGCACCATGTCCACGGCGTCCTTGTCTATCTCGGCGAACAGCTCGCCGCTTATCGGCTCCAGCTTCGCTTCGGTGTATCGCGAAGCCGCGTAAGCCATGTCCCGGGAATACGCCTTGCCGAAGTTGCCCTTGCTGTCAACGTAAGGGTGGAGAAGCGCCTCGTTTCCACGGGCTAGTCTTACCATGGTTTCGTAAATAGCCGCGTCGCCGTGGGGATTCAGCCGCATGGTCTGACCCACGATATTCGCGGATTTGGTGCGGTTTCCGGTAAGGAGCCCCATCTTGTACATCGTATACAGCAGCTTCCGGTGGGAGGGCTTGAAGCCGTCTATCTCCGGGAGCGCACGGCTGACTATAACGCTCATTGCGTAGGGCATATAGTTCTCTTCCAGCGTGCTGACTATATCTTTCTGTTCGACTATGCCGCTGCCCTCGATATATGCTCCCGACATTGAGGAGCTGAAGCGCTTCGGCTGCTTTTTTGGAGTGTTTTTCTTCAAAATCTATACTTCCTCTGTTGTCTTAATTGTGAATCAGTATCCGGATCAGCTTATATCGGCGGCGGCAAGGTACTTACTTCCGTTTTCCCTGATGAAGCGCTTGCGCCCCTCCAGATTGTTGCCGAGGAGCACGTCGAACATCTCGCGGGTCGCTTCAGCGTCCGTGGGATTCACCTTTATCAGGCGGCGCGTTTCCGGATTCATGGTGGTGAGGCTCATCATGTCGGGGTCGTTCTCACCGAGACCTTTGCTTCGCTGAATGGTGTACTTGTTCTCGCCTATCAGGCCGAGTATCTTGGCTTTCTCAGGCTCTGTGTAGGCGAAGTAGGTGCGCTCCCTGGTGGTTATCTCGTACAGCGGGGATTCCGCGATGTAGACATATCCCTTTTCGATAAGCGTGGGGCAGAGCTCCTGTATCATCGTCAGGATGAGCGTGCGTATCTGGAATCCGTCCTCGTCGGCATCAGTGCATATAACGATCTTATTCCAGCGGAGGTTATCAAGGTTGAATGTTGAAAGCTGTTTGTTCGCCTTGGTCTTTACCTCTACTCCGCAGCCGAGCACCTTTATGAGATTCGTGATTATCTCGCTCTTGAATATCTTGTCGTAGCTTGCTTTAAGGCAGTTCAGTATCTTTCCGCGCACTGGAATGACCGCCTGAAACTCCGCGTCCCGGGCGAGCTTTACGGAACCCAGCGCCGAGTCGCCCTCCACAATGTAGACCTCCCGGCGGGAAACGTCCTTGCTGCGGCAGTCCACGAACTTGTCTATACGATTTGTGAGGTCGATGCTGCCCGTCAGCTTCTGTAGCGTGCTCTGGCGCACCTTGTCGGCGTTCTCGCGTGAACGCTTGTTTATCAGCACCTGCGTGCCTATCTTTACGGCTTCGTCCGGGTTTTCAAGGAAATACACCTCAAGCTGATGCTTCAGCCACTCGGTCATTGCCTCGGTAATGAACTCGTTGTTTATCGCCTTTTTCGTCTGGTTTTCGTAGCTTGCCTGAGTCGAGAAGTTGTTGGAAATGAACACGAGACAGTCCTCAACGTCCTCCCACTTTATGCCCTTTTCGCCCTTGTTGTACTTGTTCCCGTTTTTCAGGTAGCCGTCTATCTGGGACAGGAACGCTTTCTGGAGCGCTTTCTGCGGGCTTCCGCCGTGCTCCAGCCAGCTTGAATTGTGGTAGTGCTCGATGAACTGGACTTCCTTGCTGAATGTGAATGCAACGTTCATTTTCAGCTTGTACTCGTCCTTGTCATCGCGGTCGCGGCCCTGGCGCTCCGCCGTCCAGCACTGCGGGGTCGTCATGGACTTGTCGCCGACCACCTCCAGCAGGTAGTCCCTGATTCCGTTTTCATAGCAGAATATCTGCTCGGTAAATGTGCCGTCCTCGTGCTCGTCCTTTAAGACCAGCTCAACGCCGTCGTTGACTATCGCCTGCCTGCGCAGGATATCCGCGAGATAATCCGCGCCGATGTCGATATCCGTGAAAACCTCCAGATCGGGCTTCCAGGTGATTTTGGTGCCTGTGGAGCCATCCCCGCGGGATTTTCTGAATCCGCGCTCGTCAGGGGTCACGTTGAAGCCCTTCTCAAAGCGCAGCGAGAAATTCCACTGCCCCCGGCGGCTCTCTACCTCCATGTATTCGCTGGAGAACTGCGTTGCACAGAGTCCCAGTCCGTTCAGACCGAGAGCAAACGAATAGTTTCCGCCGGAATTGTTGTTGTACTTGCTGCCTGCGTACAGCGTGCAGAATGCAAGCTCCCAGTTGTACTTATCCTCGGCCTTGTTGAAATCTATCGGGATACCGCGTCCGAAGTCCTCTACGGTTATCGACTTATCCGCATGGAGCGTGATGATTATCCGCTTGCCGTAGCCCTCACGCGCCTCGTCTATCGAGTTCGAGATGATCTCAAAAACCGAGTGCCGGCAGCCGTCCACGCTGTCGGAGCCGAAAATTACCCCCGGACGCAGGCGCACCTGGTCAGGACCCTTCAGCGATACCAGATCGTTGTAATTGTTTTCCTTTGCCATCTATGCCTCTCCTGTTTACCACAGTCATGCCCTGAAAAGAGCATAAAACTGCATTATCTTTTTTAGTATATCACAATCCGAAAAAAAAAGCAAGTAGCATAAACACCCATTTTACAGCGGATTTTTTCGTCCGCCGGAGACACGGAAGCACAGCTCCCGCCAGAATCCGCCCAGAAAAACAATGCGCTGCGCTTTTGCGCAATAATTTGGTAAAATGATAAAAAAACACTTGCATTAAATTGCGAAAAGTGATATAATATTTAATAGCGTATGTGCATAAAGCAAGTCCAATGTCCCCATACCGGTCCGCCGGTTCCATAAACAGACGAGGTGACTTAATGAAAGCAGATCTACATTGCCACACAACTATATCCGACGGCTCCCTCGGGATATCCGATGTTATCCGTCAGGCAGACAGGAACGATGTCCGCTGTCTTGCCATAACCGACCACGACAGCCTTGCTTCGCTGTCGCGCTCTGCGGTGCTCGGAAAGCGGTATAACGTGACCGTTATTCCCGCCGTGGAGTTCTCCGCGTTCGACAGTGACAGAAAGAAAAAAGTACATATCATGTGCTATATGCCCGCAAAGCCCGACCGTCTGGAAGGTTTGTGCCTGCGCACCTCCACTGGAAGAATGGAGCTTGGCAAGCGCATGGCGGTAAAGGTCCTGGATAAGTACCCCATCACGCTGGAGAGCATTCTGCGCTACTCCGCAGGCAGCAAGGCTATCTACAAGTGCCACATAATGCACGCGCTTATGGACTACGGCTACACCACCGAGCTTTACGGCGATGTGTACGACTCCATTTTTGATGTAAAGGACGGTATCTGTGCGGAGGAGGTTGCTTCCGAGGCTGATTTCTACCCGGACGTTCATTTCGTCACTACGCTGATACGCGCTTCCGGCGGAATCTCAGTCATGGCGCACCCGAAAGTCTACGACAGTACCGACCTGCTTGAAGAGCTCGCCTCAAAGCACGAGATAGACGGCGTGGAGGTCTGGCATCAGAGCGCCGACCAATCCTATCAGAAAGATCTGCTCACAATCGCGGAAGCAAACGGTCTGCTGACCACCGGCGGATCTGATTTTCACGGATTCTACAACCACTACGCGATACAGATAGGCTCCAACCTCACCCCGGAGCCGGTTCTGAACAAAATCATCAATCATAAGGGCAAAGCCTGAATTAATACATACAAAGAAGGACAAAAGCATGGATATCAAAGAAAAAGCACTCCAGAAGCACTATGAATGGGGCGGCAAGCTTGAAGTAGTTTCCCGCGCGAAAATTGAAACCCGCGAGGATCTGTCCCTCGCCTACACTCCCGGCGTTGCACAGCCCTGCCTTGAAATAGCCAGGGATCCCGAGCTTTCCTACAAGCTCACCCGCCGCAGCAACCTCGTTGCTGTAATCACTGACGGAACCGCAGTCCTCGGACTCGGCGACATCGGCGGACTTGCAGGAATGCCCGTAATGGAGGGCAAGTGCTGTCTGTTCAAGGAATTCGGCGGCGTTGACGCATTCCCTCTCTGCATAAAAAGCAAGGACCCGGACGAGATAGTACGCACCATCGAACTCATCTCTGACAGCTTCGGCGGTATCAACCTCGAGGATATTTCCGCGCCCCGCTGCTTCGAGATAGAGGCTAAGCTTAAGGAAAAGCTGGATATCCCTGTTTTCCACGACGACCAGCACGGCACCGCAATAGTTGTCGGCGCCGCTATGATAAACGCGATAAAGCTCGCCGGAAAGAAGCTTTCCGACATCACGGCAGTTATAAACGGCGCAGGCTCCGCAGGAATCGCAATCGGAAAGTTCCTGCTGAAGCTCGGCGTTGGCAACCTCATAATGGTTGACCTCTGCGGCATAATCAACCGCGACGACCACTACGACAACCCCGCTCACGCCGAGATAGCCAGGCTCACAAACAAGAACAACATCAAGGGTAATCTCGCCGACGCCCTCAGGGGTGCGGACGCATTCGTAGGCGTTTCCAAACCGAATCTTGTAACTCCCGAGATGGTGAAGTCCATGGCTGAAAAGCCCGTGCTCTTCCCGATGGCAAACCCAGAGCCGGAAATCACATACGACCTCGCAAAGCAGAGCGGAGCATACATAGTCGGCACCGGCAGAAGCGACTTCCCGAACCAGATAAACAACGTTCTGGTATTCCCCGGTATCTTCAAGGGAGCGCTCAAGGTACGCGCAAAGGCTATCACAGAGGAAATGAAGCTTGCTGCGGCTTATGCTATCGCAGGCCTTGTAACGGACGACAAGCTGTCCACCGACTATATAATCCCGAGCGCGCTGGATAAATCCGTGGCTCAGGCTGTGGCTGAAGCGGTCGCGGACGAGTGGCTCAGATCCGACCAACTGACAGGAGGTACAAAATGACTTTTGAATATATACCACGGGGCGTATGCTCCCGCAAGATGGTTTTTGAGATCGAGGACGGAGTTATCAAGTCGCTTGAAGTTATCGGCGGCTGCAACGGAAACCTAAAAGGTATTTCCTCCCTCGTCAACGGAATGAAAGCTGAGGACGTCATCGCCCGCCTTGAGGGCATAACCTGCGGAAGCAAGCCCACATCATGCCCTGCACAGATCGCAGAGGCTCTCAAAAAGTATCTTTCTGAAAACTAAAGGATCTACACAATATGAAAATACCTGAACTCTTCAAACAGGGCAGGACCGTGTTCTCTTTCGAGGTTTTCCCTCCGAAAAAGGACAACGATGTTTCTGTCATCTACGACACGCTCGACCAGTTAGGCGACCTCCGTCCGGATTTCATCAGCGTGACCTACGGAGCGGGCGGCAGCGCTGCAGGAGCCTCCACTACCGACCTTGTATGCCGCATAAAGGAGCATTGCCACACAGAGTCCATCGCGCACCTCACCTGCGTGAACTCCACCCACGCGGACATTGATGAGAAAATACAGGAATTCAGGGAGCGCGGCATTGAAAATGTGCTTGCGCTCCGCGGGGACATCAACCCGAATATTCCTCCGAAGCATGAATTTCTCCACGCAAGCGATCTCATAGAATACATGAAGCCACGCTCCGAACTGTCTTTTTCGGGCGGCTGCTACCCGGAGGTTCACCCTGAGGCAGCAAGTGCAGTAGACGATATCGTCAACCTGAAAAAGAAAGTGGACGCAGGCGCTTCACACCTGATTTCGCAGCTTTTCTTCGATAACAGCTCCTTCATCAGCTTTCTGGAAAAGGCTCGTATCGCCGGGATAAACGTCCCGATAGAAGCAGGTATCATGCCCTGCGTTAACGCAAAGCAGATTCAGAGAATGGTAACGATGTGCGGAGCCAGCCTCCCGCTGAAGTTCACAAAGATGATAAACCGCTACGGAGACAATCCCGAAGCAATGCGCGACGCCGGAATAGCGTATGCAGTCGATCAGATAATCGACCTTGTCGCACAGGGAGTTGATGGTATTCATCTCTACACAATGAACAATCCTTATATCGCAAGAAAAATCAGTGAAAGTATAGAAAAGGTGATACGCTGTGACAACTGAAATAACCCGTATAAACAGAGCTGAGGCGCTGCGCTACATGGGCTATACCGAGGAGCCAGACGCCCGTATCAGCGCGGTTATCGACGAATGCGAACAGGAACTACTTAAGGAAGCGCGCCCTCAGTTCGTCTGGAGAGTATTCAATATTCTGCGCAACGAGCGCGGACTGTACCTGTCAGACTGCGATTTTGCGCTGGAGGGAAAAGACATCGCAGAGCATCTGCGCGGCTGCGACAAGGCGGCTGTGGTATGCTCCACGCTTTCCTCAGACGCTGACAGATATCTGAAAAAGCTTGATGTTTCCGACTCGATGAAAGCATTGATTTCTGACGCGCTCGGTAATGCGCTCATTGAACAGGTAAACGAAAACGCCCGCCAGGATATCCTCGCGAATATGCCAGGATACTCCACCACATGGTGCTACGGCGCGGGCTACGGCGACTTCCCTCTGGACTGTGCCCCCATGCTTATCGCTTCCGTGGACGCTGTAAGGAAGATCGGAGTATGCTGCACTGCAACCAAAATGCTCACCCCGCGCAAGACGATAATCGGCGTGATAGGACTTTACCGCGGAGAGCTTGACAAGAAGCGCAAAAGCTGCGAGGACTGCAACGCAAAGGACACCTGCAAATTCCGCGCTTACGGCGCACGCTGCTGAGCAAAGTCAAAATAACATATGGTCGCCTCTAAAAACCTCATGTGAGCGAAAATGTGCAGTGCACACCCTGCCCATCTTTGCTTTTCACACCGGTTTTTAGAGGTTCGCATATAATAAAATGCGCCGACATTCGTTATAGTGTCGGCGCCAGGATTTTGTTCAAATTATTAAAATAAACCTATTGACAAATACTAGCAGCAATGATATAATGAATTGTGTTCAGAAATACCCACTTTATTTCTGATCAGTTCAGGCAGGCTGAACTGCCGCAAATATCCGGTAATGGCTGAGATCAGCTTACTGAAAACACGAGGAGGCCTATATGCCGCCAAAACCCAAGTTTACAAGAGAAGAGATCGTTGCTTCCGCGGTGGAGCTCGTCAGCAAAGAAGGCATTGAGCACCTTACCACCCGGAATCTGGGTGAATGGATGGGAAGCTCCGCGCGTCCTATTTTCACTGTTTTCAACAGCATGGACGAGGTAGTGAGCGAAGTGCGCGCCGCTGCAATGGAACGCTTTAACAACTATATCCGCGAAATCGTGAACTTCACCCCTGCTTTCAAGGAAGCGGGAACCCGAATGGTTCGATTTGCAATACGCGAACCGAAACTGTTCCAGCTTATTTTCATGACGGAAACCAATCCGAACGAGATTCCCGGGTCGTTCTTCGGGAGTCTCGGCGAATATGAACCGCTGTGTATTGATGTGATTCAGCGCGACTACGATTTATCCCGGGAGCAGGCAACTGTGCTCTTCCAGCATATGTGGACCTACACCTACGGAATAAGCGCCCTTTGTGCAACACATATGTGTATGTTCCCTGAAAACGAGATAGCAAACCGTCTGGGAACAGAGTTCCTTGCAATAACTGCACTCATTAAATCGGGTAATATGTACACCACTACTCCGGCGCCCGTTCCCGGAAATAACCGCGATGATCTCAAAACCAACGACATACTCGCAGGACTTAAATAATGATAAATCCCCGGACATAAGCCCGGGGATCATTTTTATTCCAGAAACATACGGAGATTCTTGCTTCGCGACTGCTGACGGAGCTTCCTGAGCGCCTTTGCCTCTATCTGGCGAATACGCTCACGGGTAACGTTGAACTGCTTTCCCACCTCTTCAAGGGTGTGAGCGCGGTCGCTGCCTACGCCGTAGCGGAATTTCAGCACGTCGCGCTCTCTTTCAGGTAGTGTATCAAGAGCCTTGTTCAGCTCGTCCTTGAATACGGACTGCATTGCGCTGTCGATAGGCGCGGGAGCGTCCTCGTCCGGGATAAAATCCCCGAGGTAGCTGTCCTCTTCTTCTCCGACTGGCGCTTCCAGCGAAACAGGGTCCTGAGCGATGCGTATGACCTCGCGCACGCGCTCCGGAGTCATATTGAGCTCCTGAGCGACCTCCTCAATGGTCGGCTCATGCCCGTTCTTGTGCAGAAGCTGGTTCTGCGCTTTCTTTACCTTGGCGATGGTTTCCACCATATGCACCGGGATACGGATAGTCCTCGCCTGATCAGCGATTGCGCGGGATATGGACTGCCTTATCCACCATGTTGCATAAGTTGAAAACTTGTAGCCCTTTGTATGGTCGAACTTCTCAACTGCCTTTATCAGACCGATGTAGCCCTCCTGAATAAGGTCGAGGAACGGCATTCCCCTGCCGACAAAGTGCTTGGCAATGCTCACCACAAGCCTGAGATTAGCTTCGATAAGGCGGTTGCGCGCATCCTGGTCGCCGGCGTTTATCCTCTCGGCGAGCTGTATTTCCTCCTCTGTGGTCAGCAGCGGGATCTTTCCTATTTCTTTTAGGTGTATTTTTACCGGGTCGTCGGCAGCTATCCCTTCTGCGGAGTAGTCGCTGTCATCGTCTCCGGTGGACATATCCAGCGCTGTATCAAGGTCTCCGGGGGCTATATCGTCAACTATCTCTATATTATTGCTTTCAAGGTCGTCATACAGCTTGTTGATCTGATCGGCGTCAATGTCCATTTCCTCAATGGCGTCGGTTATCTCCTTGGTTGTAAGGCGGCCATTCTGTTTTCCGTGATTAAGAAGCTCTCCTATCACTTTTTCGTTGCTCATTCTGTTTCCTTTCCTCCGGTGAACGCGAGGGTTCTGGTTGCCTTATGTATGTTATATCACTCAAGGAAGTCCTTAAGCTTCTTGCTGCGTGTAGGGTGTCGGAGCTTACGGAGCGCCTTTGTCTCTATCTGGCGGATTCTCTCACGGGTTACCTGAAATTCCTGACCAACCTCTTCAAGAGTTCTCTGTCTGCCGTCGATAAGTCCGTATCTCAGGATAATTACGCGCTTCTCGCGGTCGGTGAGGGTATCCAGCACATCGCTCAGGGTCTGCTTCAGTACGCTGTTGCAAGCTTCGTCTGCCGGAGCAGGTGCGTCCTCGTCAGGAATAAAGTCGCCGAGGTGGCTGTCCTCCTCCTCGCCGATAGGCGTTTCGAGAGAAACGGGGTCCTGTGCGATGCGGATTATCTCGCGAACCTTGTCCAGTGGCATATTGAGCTTCTCTGCAATCTCGTCCTCAGTGGGCTCGTAGCCGTTCTCATGAAGGAGCTGGCTCTGCATCTTCTTTACCTTGGTGATGGTTTCGACCATGTGAACCGGGATACGGATAGTTCTCGCCTGATCGGCTATCGCACGGGTTATGGACTGTCTTATCCACCATGTTGCATAGGTGGAGAACTTGAATCCCTTGGTGTAGTCGAATTTATCTACTGCCTTGATAAGTCCGAGGTTGCCCTCCTGAATAAGGTCAAGGAACTGCATTCCGCGGCGGACGTACTTCTTCGCGATACTAACAACAAGACGGAGGTTTGCTTCGCTAAGACGCTTCTTTGCGGACGCGTCGCCGTTTGCCATGCGCTCTGCAAGCTTTATCTCCTCTTCAGTGGTGAGCAGCGGGATACGTCCTATCTCCTTGAGATATAGTTTTACGGAATCATCCGCCAGCATTCCGTCGGTGTCGTAGCTTTCGTCTGCGTTCTCCGTTTCCGCAAGATCGATGAGGTTCTCAATATCGAGGTCAGCCGTATAGTCGTCAACGATGCGGATATTGAGGCTCTCAAGATCCTCGTAAAGACCGTTTATCTGCTCGGCGTCAAAGTTCAGTTCCTCCAGGACGTCCGTTATCTCCTTGGTGGTGAGGCAGCCCTTCTGCTTTCCCTGGGTAAGCAGCTCGTGAAGGGTCGCTATGCTTCCGTTGTTCTCTGTCATCAGCTTTTCTTCTCCTTTAACTTTTGTGCCAGCATGAGCAGGTCGTCGTCCGACATACTTGCTGCATCTCTCTGTTTTATATTATCATGGTACTCGTTGAGCACCTTTATATAATCTTCAGCAATGTCCCCGCTGTGCGCGAACTGCGAAAAATCATTCAGTATTCCATAGATACGCCCGACTTCCTCGGTTGAAAAGCCCTCGTTGAACATACTTCCGGTGAATATCACCCCGGCGTTGTTCTTCTCCTCCATGAACTCGAACACGCGGCGGTTGAACTCAGTAGCAAAGCCGACTGTGAGCTTTTTCCGCACTGAGGGAAGCTTGTCCTGATTATGGAACGCGAAGCACAGGATCCCGCGCTCCGCTTTTTCCTCCCTCGGGAGCTTTGCGGATTCAGGGTTTATCTTGTCCTTTACGCGCGGGGAGATCAGCTCCCTGAGCTGCTCGCGGTCGGATTTTTTCTTCTGGCGGTTAATTTCGCTCTTAACCGCGAAGCTCACAGTTTCAGACGGCACACGGGCGGTTTCCGCAGCTTTTGAGATATAGACTGCCCTTTCAAGGGAGTTATGTATCTGCGCAAGGAAAACCACTGCCTTTTTCAAATATGCCGCCCTATCCTCCTCTTTGTTGAGGTCAAGACCTGAAGCGAGCTTCCCCATCTCGTAATCTATCGCGCCGCCGGAGCTTTCGATCAGGTGTGCGAACGCTTCCGCACCGAATTTCTTGATGTACTCGTCCGGGTCCTTGGCTCCGGTCATCTGGAGGACGCGCGCCTTGACTCCCGCTTCGCTGAGCAGGTTTATTCCGCGGGAAGCAGCTTTCTGCCCTGGTCCGTCCGAATCATAGGACAGAATGACCTCGGATTTGCCCATGCGGCCGATAAGCCGCGCCTGAGTCGCGGTTATTGCGGTTCCGAGAGTAGCCACGGCGCTGTCGAATCCTGCCTGGTGCATGGAAATAACGTCCATGTAACCCTCGCAGAGTATGAAGTAATCCGCCTTGGAATTCTTCGCGTAATTGAGGGCGAACAGGTTGTCGCGCTTCTGAAAGACGTAGGTTTCGGAGCTGTTGAGATACTTCGCGGGAGCGTCAGAGGCAAGCGCCCGCCCGCCGAACGCGATGATATTCCCCCGGGTGTCGAAAATCGGGAACATCACGCGATTCACGAACTTGTCGTAGACGCGGTTGTTGTTCCGCACCAGAAGCGAACCGTCGATAAGCTCGTCCTCGGAAAACCCGAGATTTCTCATATAATAATGGAGCTTGTGGTAGTCGTTGACCGCGTACCCTATGCCGAAGTGCCGGATAGTGTGTTCGGTGAGCTGACGCCCGGTGATGTAATTCCATCCGTCTGCGCCCTCAGGGGAGAAAAGCTGTCTGTGGAAGAACTTCCCTGCTTCACGGTTCATTTCGTACAGCCGCTTGCGCTTTCTGGCGGAGTCATCGTCCCTGTCCTCCGGCATAGCCATTCCGGAGCGCTGCGCCAGGAAACGCACAGCCTCGATGTAGTCGAGATTCTCAATGGTACGGATAAAGGTGATGACATCTCCGCCCGCGCCGCAGCCGAAGCAGTAGTAGCTCTGCGTATTCGGATAAACGTGAAACGACGGCGTTCTCTCCGAATGGAACGGACACCGGCAGGAATATGTGCTTCCGGAGCGCTTCAGCTCGACATAATTTTCAATCACGGACACAATTTCATTGTTGTCCCGAAGTTCCTGTATGAACCCCTCCGGTAAAGCCATTTTATCCCTCCCATTCTCCTGAATACGGCGCTGAGGTAAGTATTTGTAAAGGCGCACTCAATATGCGAACGCTGTAAACGCCAAAAAAGGGCATAATTCTCCCTCTGTTATTATATACAGATATTACGCCCGTTTTCCTTTTTATTTTCGATAAGTTTGTTGGACTTGCACAAATAATTTGTTTTTTTCTCCGGTGTTTTATGCAAAATCAAAGTTTAATTTTTCAACTTCTTCCACTTTGATGTTTCCGTTGCAGGAATCCACCAGCTTGTCCGCGAGTGCCCTGGCATTCTCTTCGCGGATAAACAGTGTTATCTGAACATTATCGGCGAATTTCTCGTCCGCGACCCGCGCGTCATGCTCGGCGAAAATCTGTGCCAGCCTGCCGTAGAGCCCGTAATCCACCGTCACAAGGATCTTCACCGCCGCCGCCATGCATTTTATCTGAGCCGCGTCCACCGCGTCCCTGGCACCCTTGGTGTACGCCCGTACAAGCCCTCCCGCTCCCAGAAGAATACCGCCGAAATACCGCGTTACCACGCAGCAGACATCCGTCAGCCCCTCCCGGCGGAGCACCTCGTAAATCGGGACTCCGGCGGTGCCTCCCGGTTCGCCGTCGTCGGAGTGCCGCGCGGTGTTATTCTCCCTCAGGATATACGCGTAGCAATTGTGCGTTGCCTTTCGGTGCATGGCGCGTATCTCCTCGATGAACGCCACCGCCTGCTCCTCGGTCTGCACCGGACAGAGGTACCCGATGAACTCTGACTTTTTCTCTATAAACCGCGCCTCGCACCGACGCGCGATGGTCTTGTATTCCATAGTACCTCCCTAAACGCAAAAACACACGCAGGAAAATCGAGCGTGTGTTTTTAACTACTTTAAACCTACCGTGTGAACAATTACTTGCCCATATTGTAGCGCTTCTTAAATCTGTCAACACGTCCGCCGGAATCTACCAGCTTCTGCTTACCGGTGAAGAACGGATGGCACTTAGAGCAGATTTCTACTCTGATGTCCTTCTTGGTAGAGCGTGTAGCGATTTCATTGCCGCAAGCGCATCTGATAACAGTAGCCTCGTATGCGGGATGAATACCTTCCTTCATGAATTTCACCTCAATCCGTATATGCCAAACCCTGGTTTGCTTACCATCAGCGGTTCAGACTATGGCATAGTCATTAACAATTATATAGTATACCACAACTCTCTCACAATTGCAAGGGGTTTTTGAAAATTTCCTGAAAAATTTTCGTTCTATGTGGAACTATATTCCAATCAGAAGCCGAGGATCTTTGTGAAATCAGCGGACAGCTTCTCCTGGAGTGCAACAGCGTCAGCCTTCTGGGCGCCTGTTGTGGTGTAGTATACCTTGATCTTCGGCTCAGTGCCTGAGGGTCTGATAACTACGCTTGCGTTATCCGTAAGGAAGAATGTGATAACGTTGGACTTCGGCAGGGTTATCTGCTCGGTCCTGCCGTCGGTGTAGGTCTTTACGGAAGCCTCGTAATCGGCGGTTGCAACTACGTCAAGCCCGCCAATTGCCTTCGGGCCGTTCTTTCTGAGGTCGGACATGATCTCGCTCATGCGCTCCATGCCGCTTTCGCCCTCGCAGGTGAAAGTATCCAGCTTGTTGAAGTAAACGCCATACTCAGCGTACATTCTCTTTCTGGCTTCGATGAGGGAAATCCCCTTTGTGCGGTAGAACGCAGCCATCTCGCAGATGAGCATGGAAGCCACAACAGCGTCCTTGTCGCGTACATAACCGCCAGCCAGATAGCCGTAGCTCTCCTCAAAGCCGAAGATGTAGCGGTTCTCCTCGCCCTTCTCCTCGAGGAAGCCGATCTGCTCGCCGATGAACTTGAAGCCTGTGAGCACCTCGCGGAGCTCAACTCCGTACTTGGCGCAGATAGCCTTTGTGATATCGGTTGTTACGATGGTCTTTACCGCAACAGGGTTCTTGGGCATTGTGCCGAGAGCAATGCGCTCCTTGCAGATGTATTCGAGAAGCAGCGCGCCGACTTCATTGCCGGTGAACAGCTCGTAGTGGTCGCCGTCAGGAACTGCGATGCCTACGCGGTCGCAGTCAGGGTCGGTAGCCAGAAGCAGGTCGGGCTTCTCGGTCTCGCAGAGCTTCAGACCGCACGCGAGCGCTTCCTTTATCTCGGGGTTCGGATAAGGGCAGGTCGGGAAGTGACCATCGGGGTTCTCCTGCTCGGGAACTACAACGACATTCTTAATGCCGATCTCCTTAAGGATACGGCGAACGGGCTTGTTTCCGGTGCCGTTGAGGGGGGTGTAAACTACCTTCAGACCACTGTCAGCAACAAGGTCAATGTGGAGTCCCTGCTCCCTGACCTTTGCCATGTAAGCGTCGATAACATCGTCGCCGATGAAGCTGATCATGCCGTCAGCAACTGCCTTGTCGAAATCCATGGACTTAACGCCGTCAAAGATGTCAATAGCGTTGATCCTGGAGAGAACCGCCTCGGCAGCCTCAAGCGTGAGCTGGCAGCCATCGTTGCCGTATACCTTGTAACCGTTGTACTTTGCAGGGTTGTGGCTAGCAGTAACCATGATACCTGCACCGCAGTCCAGCGCTCTTACAGCCCATGAAAGCATGGGGGTAGGCATGAGCTCCTTATAGATATGTACCCTGATACCATTTGCAGCGAGCACCTCTGCCGCGCCCCTGGAGAAGTAGTCGGACTTGATGCGGCTGTCATAGGAGATAGCCACGGACTTCTTCTCGCCGCTTGCGAGGATATACTCAGCAAGACCCTGGGTAGCCTTCTTTACGGTGTAAATGTTCATTCTGTTGGTGCCTGCGCCGATAACGCCGCGCAGTCCGCCGGTACCAAATTCGAGATCGCGGTAGAAACGGTCGTTCTTGCCGTCCTCGTCGGTCTTTATGCTCTCCAGCTCAGTCTTGAGGTCAGGGTCGGCAACTGCCTTCTCCATCCACTGGTCATAGAGCTTCTGAATATCTGCCATGATGAATACCTCCTGATGATTTTCGGATTTCGACTATTCAAAGTAACGTGCTTTGCTCATCAATCAAAATTATTATAGCATAATTCCTTTCAGATTTCAAGGGGGCTTGAAGAAAAAGTTTTACCTAAAACGCCTGCTTTTTTCAGCTAATTTATACCAGAATTATGAGTTGCTGCGTTACATCGGTCTTAAATTTTTTCGCCTTTCCTCTTGACAAATCGCCGATTATATGATATTATGTATATACCGGTTAGAGAAAACTAACCAATTTGCGGAAAATTCCGCAAAATCTTTTGCACACGCATTAGTCACAACTAACGCAATGAGTAAATCCACATAATATGTGCAGAATAAGGAGAAGGATCATGTCCACAGAAGAATGCAGGCGCTTTGAAAAGAAGCTCGCCTTCTATACGGCGCCGTCACTGCTGGGAATAAAGTGCGCAAGCCTTCTCACACTTTCGCGCCGGGAGTTCGACATAGACGGCAACGCGCGCATATTCAACCGCCGCGCCGCTATAAAGGGACTCCGGATAAAGGTGCTGCGCAAGGAATGCGCCTGCCGCGAACGATCGCTTATCCTTGTATATAATGCGGGAAAGCTCGCAAAGCGGCTGTCAGAGCCGGAAACCCGCGGACTTCTTCGCGAATACGGCTACACGGACGACATGACTATAGAACAGTGCCTTGAACGGCTTTCGGAACGTACCTCCTGCGAAGATTTCCCGCATGAGATCGGGCTTTTCCTCGATTATCCGGTCGAGGACGTGCGGGGATTCGTTGAAAACGGCGGGTGCAACTACAAGCTGTGCGGGTGCTGGAAAGTCTACGGCTGCGTGGAATCCGCAAGGCGGAAATTTGCGGCATACGACAGGTGCAGAGAATATCTCTGCGGAAGATTAGAGCAGGGCGAGGACATATACCGCGCTCTGAAGATATCATAAGGAGGACAACTACTATGAAAATTGCTGTTATCTACTGGAGCGGCACAGGAAACACCGAGGCTATGGCAAAGGCTGTTGCAGAGGGCGCAGGCGCTGAGCTTTTCTCTGTCTCCGATTTCTCCGGCGATGTGGCAGATTACGACAGACTTGCATTCGGCTGCCCCGCAATGGGCGCTGAAAATCTCGAGGAGGGCGAATTCGAGCCGTTCTTCACCGACAACGAGAGCAAGCTCTCCGGCAAGAAGGTAGCGCTTTTCGGCTCCTACGGCTGGGGCGACGGCGATTGGATGCGCCAGTGGGCTGACCGCGTTACCGCCGATGGCGCAGAGCTCGTAAACGGCGAAGGGCTTATCGTGAATGAAACTCCCGACGACGGTGCGCTCGCAGACTGCAAGGCTCTTGGCGCCAAGCTCGCTGAATAATTTTACAGTCCATCTTCCCCCTTAAATAAAAGCAGGCTGCCGGTAATGTTTATCGGCGGCCTGCTTTGTGTTTTTTCTGTGATATACGGTTCCCTTGCTTGACAAACACCGTTTATCTGGATATACTATATTATATTGTAACCTCTAAAAACCGGGACACGAGCAGATTTCGTATATGACTTATATCAGATGCCAGGCGTCAAACCGCAGTAATACTGTATGTATTTCAAGGTTTGACAACGAAGCAGATGATATAAGTCATAGAAATCCGCCGTGAAGGAGGTTTTTAGAGGTTACCAGATATCTGATATACGGGAGGCGGCAGGATTTGACAGATACAAAACGCGGTCTTACGCAGGCTGAAGCGGACGAAAAAATATCCCGCGGCGAATCCAACGGAAACTTTGCAGTAAAAACCAAGAGCGTCGGCAGGATATTCTACGACAATATTTTCACGCTGTTCAACCTTATAAATATAATAATCGCAGCGATAGTCTTTCTGGTGGGAGCCTACCGGAATATGCTGTTCATGGGAGTTGTTCTGTGCAACACGGCAATAGGCATAATTCAGGAGATACGCTCCAAGCGCACCATTGACCGTCTTTCGCTTATTTCCGCGCCGAAAGCCCATCTTCTGCGTGACGGAACAGAACAAGTTCTCCCGGTATCTGAAATAGTCCCGGGGGACATCATGCTTCTTTCGACAGGAAGACAGCTCTGTGCCGACGCTGTTCTTGCAGAGGGCGAGCTCGAAGCGGACGAAAGCCTGCTCACCGGCGAAAGCGACACAGTGACCAAGCGCCCCGGAGACGCGTTGTACTCCGGCAGCTTTGTGATCGCCGGAAAGGGAAAAGCGGAAGTCACCGCCGTCGGCGCGGAAGCCTACGCAAACAAAATTGCCAGCAGTGCGAAAAAGCCGAAAAAGCGCCTATCAGAGATGATGAGCGCGATAAATAAGATAATCTCCACGATTTCCGTGTGTATACTGCCTTTCGCGCTGGTGCTGTTCACAAAGGCTCTTTTCGTGACCCGGCAGGGACTTCAGTACAGTGTTACCAGCACTTCTGCGGCGGCGATCGGAATGATCCCCGAGGGGCTTGTGCTGCTGACCAGCGTCGCCCTCGCGGTAAGCTCCATACGGCTCGGAAAAAGGCAGACCCTCTGTCAGGATCTGTACTGCGTTGAAAGTCTTGCCCGGGTGGACGTCCTCTGTCTCGACAAGACCGGGACGATAACCACCGGAAATATGCAGGTCACGGAAGTCCGCAGGCTGGATCCCGGTTTCAGCGCCGAAGCCGCGCTCTCCGCCTTTGCGTCGGCAATGGGCGAAGAAAACCAGACCGCCGCCGCCATTTTCCGGAAGTTCCCCGCCAAGGAGCCTGTGAAGTGCATAAAGACTGAACCGTTTTCCTCCGCGAGAAAGTGGAGCGGCGCACAGCTCGAAAAATACGGAACGCTGATTCTGGGCGCGCCAAGCTTCATACTGTCGCCGGAGGAATATGCGAAGCTGAGCGGAATATGCGGTGAATACGCAGCAAAGGGTCAGCGTGTGCTGCTTCTGGCACAGAGCGAATCCGGACTGCCGGGAAAGGCGCTTCCCGCCGGGCTCGCACCTAAGGCTCTCGTGATACTGTCGGACGAAATACGCGAAAGCGCACCCTCAACGCTGGCTTATTTCCGGGAGCAGGGAGTTACGCTAAAGGTTATCTCCGGCGACGACCCGGTGACTGTATCAAACGTCGCGTCAAAAGCCGGACTTCCCGGGGCGGAAAGCTGCGTGGACGCTTCCCTGCTTTCGGACGATGAAATAAATGAAGCCGCCGGTAAATACACGGTTTTCGGCAGAGTGACCCCCGCAAGGAAACTGGCGCTAGTAAGGGCGCTCCAGTCGCAGGGGCACAAGGTCGCAATGACGGGAGACGGCGTGAACGACGTTCTGGCGCTGCGCGAAGCAGACTGCTCCGTCGCAATGCAGTCCGGAAGCGACGCAGCACGCTGCGTTTCACAGCTCGTTCTTCTGGATTCGGACTTTTCCTCCATGCCGCTCGCCGTGCAGGAAGGACGCCGCTGTATAAACAATATTCAGCGCTCGGCGACCCTGTTCCTTGTAAAAACTATATTCTCGTTCCTGCTGGCGCTGCTGTTTCTGTTTGCTCCTGCGGCTTATCCGTTCCAGCCGATCCAGCTAACGCTCATCAGCGCGCTGTTCATCGGAGCTCCGTCATTTCTGCTGGCTCTTGAGCCTAATCACGAGCGTGTAAGCGGCAGTTTTATTGCAAACATCCTTAAAAAGGCGCTTCCGGGCGGACTTACGGTCGTGCTCGGAATATCGGCGCTTCTCATTCTTCAGCATATCTTTGCTATACCGCAGGAGCGGCTTTCCGTAATGGCAGTATATCTCACCGGAGCCGTCTGCTACGGCGTTCTGTGGGGAGTCTGCAAGCCGTTCAGGAAATGGCACATCGCAATGCTTATCGTGGTCGGCGCGGCATTCTGCTTTGCCTGCTGGATAATCAGCCCGCTGTTCTATATTATCAGTCTGACATGGCAGGAGTGGCTCTGCATGGCGGGGCTTATCCCGGGTGCAATACTGGTACTGACGGCACTGTCAAAGCTTCTCCGTAAAATTCTCGGGCGCTGGTCGGGAGGCTTCCAGCCAAAGCACCGGATGAAAAGGCTTGTTGCCGGAATAGTTCTCGCACTTTCCGCGATATACGGCGCATGGCTTGCAACTGCTGTCACAGATTACCTTGCGCTCTGCTTCGGGAATCAGACTGTGTTTGCCCTTGAACAGCCAGACGGCAGCCGGAAAGGCATTCTGTACTCGGTCGATGACGGAATTTTGCACATATTCGGCAGGGATATCAGCACTGAACAGCTTAAGGTCAACTCTAAAAAACTCATGTGAGAAAAAATGTACAGTGCGCAACGTATTCTGTCAACAAGCAAAATTTCTGATGTGACGGTGTTCATGCCGTCATTCGGTTATTTTGCTCGCAGCATCGTGTTGCACCTTCTTGAAAAGCGTACAGCCTTACTTGGTCGGCTTTCCAAGAATCCGGCGTACCCTGTCCGTTTTTGCTTTTCATACCGATTTTTAGAGGTTCTCTTAAATATAAAGAAATCTCTCCATTGGAAATCCAGTGGAGAGATTTTTATATTCAGACGTTGAGGTTCTTTACGCTCTCGCGGCGGATGAGCTTTCCGGTAACAAGGGTTCTTCCGCGGCGGTAGTTCACATCGCGTATCTTGTGGAGGATTATCTCAACAGCCTCCGCGCTCATTACACGGCTGTTTACATCGATAGTCGTAAGCCTCGGGGTGCATATCGTGGAGTATATATGGTTGTCGTAGCCAACGACAGAGATATCGTCCGGAATGGAATAACCTGCCGCTTTAAGCTGATTTACCAGCTTGTATGCGGATTCATCGCAGTTGCACACGAATGCGGTCGGCATATCAGCGGGAAGCTTGAATTCCGGGAATATGTCGCTCTCATTTGAGCGGTCGCTGATGACCCAATCCTGACGGAGCGGTATACGGTTCTCCAGAAGGGCCTTGTAATAGCCAAGATATCTGTCCTGAATGCTGCTTGTGGAGCTTATGCTGCCGAGGAAACCTATACGGCGGTGTCCGTTTTCGATAAGGTGACTGGTGAGCATATATGCCCCGTAAAAGCTGTCAGAAAGCACGGCGTCAGCGTCCTCACGGCTTCCGTAGAAATCAAGGAAAACCGTGGGAAGCTCATGGCTCATAAGGCCGTCGATGTATGCCTCGGAAAGCTGACCCAGCACGATAAGTCCATCCACCTTGTGATCAAGCACGGAATTCGGCACTTCCTCCGGAACACCGTTTACGCCCTTGTCGCTGACTACCTCCAGCATACCATAGTAATTCTGCTTCTGAAGGAGCTCCACGATATAACGGTAAACTATCCAGTAAAACGAGCTTGCGTCGCTTATAAAGTGCTTGGCAACGATAATGCCTATGTTGTAGGTAAGGCCATCCCTGGCGCCGTGGGTGCCTGCATGAACACGGTAGCCCATTTCCGTAGCCTTGCGCTTGATACGGTCGCGGAGCTCCGCGCTTACGCCGTCGCGGTCGCCGAGCGCCTTGGAAACAGTAACGGTGCTGACATTCATTTCCTTGGCAATATCGCTCATGGTCACAGCTTTTTTAGTCATATCTATATCCTTTCAGCTTGGAAATCATAATTTTATCCATACTTATATTTTAAGTAATTCTGGTCATTTTGTAAATTAGCTGAATTAACAAAATTTAGCCGTTTTATTTGTGCAAAATGTCCCTCAGACATAATTATGCCTAAGGGACACAACATCTAAATCAAGGCTTGGACGGCTTTTGCCCCAGAAACATCAGCCGATGCCGCTCATTCTTTTTCTGTAACTCAGTATCGCATAGGGAGAGTTAAAAGTCAAAATAATTACATAACTGTAGGCAACCTTGCCGTAACTATTCATGGGAAATTGAAATAAATCTGTAACCTTATCACTCCCCGGGGAATATAGTAGGGCAGGAAAGAGATCGGGGGGTGTCAGCGTGAGAAAAAACAGAAAGCGCCGTAAGAACTGCGGCTTCGGCATAGTACTTGCGGTCGCGGCTTTTCTCGGCGCACTGATGTGTATTTCGTTCTTCTCGCTGAAGGTGCTGCTGTTCGTGGTAGCGTTCCTGCTGATCGTAATCGGGATCTTCCTGCTTAAACTGTGAAAGGAGCTACATAATGAAAATCGTTGTGCTAAAAAGTCCGAAGCTGTTCGCCGGGATACTCAGAGCTATGTTCGGTATCAGGAAAATGCCGGCAGAATAACAAAACGGAGCGGCGATGAGCCGCTCCATTTTTCAGGCTTATTGGCATTATCCGCATATATCCGCTATCGCGCAGGCAAACAGAACTGCGTCACGCAGGAGCTCGTTCTCGGTTATGAACTCATCGTTGCCATGCATATGATAGTCGGTGTCCCCGCGCTCAACACCGAATGCAACGCCGCCCTCAACGGTGTGGACGTAGGTCCCTCCGCCTATCGCTATGCAGCGGCCCGGCTCGCCCTCGACCTCGCTGTAAACCCTGAGCAGCTTCTGAACGAACTCGCTGTCCTCGGGCACGCAGTGCGGTTCTTCCTCCATGTTCCGGCCGTAGTGAACGCCCGCGTTTTCAAGTGCCGCAGAAAGCCGCTTCACAACATCGCCGAGCTGAGCGCTCACCGGATAGCGGATATCTATGCAGCCGCTGATTTTTCCTTCATTCATCGCAAACTTGCTGAACGTAAGCGTAAGTGCGCCGGATTCCTTGTCCTCAATTTTCAGTGCGGCGGAGCGTCCGTCGGTCTCGCCGAACGGGAACATTCTTTCAAGTCCGCGGAATATCTCACGCTGCTCTCCGTCAGCAAACGGTAGCTTGTTAAGAACGGAAATAAGCGCTGTCACCGCGTTTATACCCGTCTGCGGAGTGGAAGCGTGCGCAGATCTTCCGGAACTGTGCAGCGTTACCGTTCCGTCGGGGTTCCTGTCTAAAGTTAGGATGGCTCCGGTGGTATTCACCGGAATTACAGCGCGGATCTCCTCGTAGGATAATCCGCTTATGACCGCCTCAGCCTTGTCGGGAACTGCATTCGGAATGCTTCCGCCGGTGAAACTCAGCACAGAGCCGGGAATGTACTCGCCGCAGATATCCGCGCGTATCATTCCCTTTTCAATGTTTATGACCGGGAAGCTGCCGTCCGGGGTAAACACCATCGGCGGAAGGCTATTCCTGCGGCGGTAGATTTCAAGATCCTCGGAGCCGTTCTCCTCATCGGTGCCGAAAAGCAGCCTTACGCCCTTTTTCAGCGGGATTCCCAGTTCCTTAACGCACCAGAGTGCGCACAGCGCTGCGGCGCAGGGTCCCTTGTCGTCTATAACTCCCCTGCCAAATAGCTTACCCTCGCGGCGGGTGAGCCGGAACGGAGGATAGCTCCAGTTGCGCGGCTCCGCCGGGACAACGTCCAGGTGGCAGAGTATTCCCAGCCCGATTTTTCCGGCGGGGTCATAATCTGCGGTTCCCATAACGTCATCGTGGCAGCCAGTGACAAATCCGTATCTGCGGCATATCTCCAGCATTTTGTCAAGAGCCCTGCGAGGCTCCGCCCCAAAGGGAGCGCCCGGTTCCGGAGTTCCCTTTACGCTGGGTATCTCCACAAGCTGCCTTATTATCTCCATCATGTCCTCACGATGAGAATATATGAAATCTGTGATCTGCTGATTCATGATGATACTTCCTTTCAACTTACCGATAACTGTATTCTGACCTTTCACATTCCGATTATTCAGCCGTTCCTTACCTTGTTCCTGCGCTCCGCCATTTGCAAAATTCTCGGGCGGTTGTATCGCTGGATCATCACGAACATCAGGTCGAACAGAGCCGCCGCCACGGACGTCAGCACAAATACTATGATGGTATCGCGAAGGGCAGGAATTACTATGCTCAGCACCACCGGAACAAAGCTCACCGCGGCATTTATCTCATGAACGAGCTCAGCGCAGCACATATTTGAAGCCACCTGCTCCGGAGTGTTCTGTTTAAGTGAGAATTTTTCCGGGACGTATGTGGGAAGCTTCAGTTTCCATTTGTGAACCTTCAGCCGGCGGTAAAGTCCGGCTTCAAACCGGCTCTGCCTGAACCACGCCGATTTGTAATCCACACCGCCTGCCGTGAGCCTGTTCAGTATTCCGCCTATCGCCAGCCGAATTGCCAGATGATACAGGAATGTTGCAAACGTGATAAACAGCGTAAGCAGCACGCCGTACCCAAGTATCAGCCAGCCTGTCAGTGATAACGCCGACAGCGCCAGAAACAGCAGAGTACCATTTTCCATGACCTGCTTAAATACGGATTTTTTCATGAAACGCCCTCCGTCAGCCGCCGGGGCGGACGCTGTCGCTCACCTCAGTCACTTTTCCCTGCTCGTCAAAGGCAATGAAGTAGAAATGCTCCAGATGATCCGGCATTACCGGACCATTGTCCGTGTAGATATAGTAGCCTATCCTGCCGGGCTTTCCCTCGGCGTATGTGCCGATATCAGGCTTGCCGAAACGCTCAATGACATCAGAAGCGGTACCGCTCTTTATCAGCCAGTCATTGAAGCGGTAGTAGGTCTTGTGCGACGAAGTGAACAGAAGAACAACACCCGCAAGAACGACCGCCGCAATGAGCAAAGCAAGCCGCCTTCCGACTGCTTTCTGCTTTACGACTGCGTTCATCATGGCAGCGACAGAAACCGCCAGAAATGCAAGCACCAGCAGTATCGCCGCAGCGTAGATCAACAGCATATACCAGACGTTCATTCTTCCGCCTTTCTGCTGAGCATTTCCTCTGCGGCTTTGAGTCCGCTTTCGGTAAGTCCTCCGTCCATTATGCGGGCAAGCTCCTGCTTTCTGCCCTCATGATCCAGCGGGAATATCCGCGTGTAGGTGCGGGAGTTCTCAGTCTGCTTTTCAATAAGCATATGCGTCTGTGCCAGCGCCGCTATCTGCGCAAGATGGGTTATGCACAGCACCTGACGTTTTTCCGCAGTCTGGGCGAGCTTTACGCCTACCTTGGCGGCTGTTCTTCCGCTTATTCCTGCGTCTACCTCATCGAAAATCATCGTCGGGATATCGTCGCCCTCCGCCATGACGCTCTTTATCGCAAGCATCACCCGGGAAAGTTCGCCGCCGCTTGCGGTCTTGTTGAGCGGCTTCATCTCCTCGCCGGCATTCGCGGAAATAAGTATCTCCACCTCGTCCATTCCGTTTATGGTTATCTTTTCGGGGCGGACGTCGAATTTCAGAGTTACGTTCGGCATATTCAGGAATCGCAGCACTTCGCATATCTCCGCAGAAAGCTTCTCGGAAGCCGTTTTCCGCTTTTCGCTTATTTCCTCCGCCATTGCCTTGACTTTCCCTGCAAGCTCATGGCGTTCCTGTGAAAGCTTTTCGATATCCCCGTCAAGCCCAGTGAGCTGCGCCATTTCCCGGCGGCATTCCTCCAGATAGTCAACAAGCTGGTCTGCGTCCATGTTGTATTTGCGGCAGGCGTGTTTCATCGCGGAGACCCTGTCCGCGATATCTGCCTCACGCTCCTCGCTGTCGTCTGAGCTGAACGCCATTGAAGCCGCCTCGCTGCTGATGTCCTCCAGTTCCGGGAGTATCTCCTCAAGCCGCTTGTAGAGCGCGTCCGCCTCAGGGAGCACCGCCCCCGCCTGCGCGAACGCATTCATGGACTGGCGCACAAGGTCAATCGCCCCGGGATTTTCCTCGCCGTTGAGCATATTGTTCGCGGTGAGCAGCGCTCCCTGAATCTGGGCGGTGCTGCGTATCCTGTGAAGCTCCTCTTCAAGGCGGTCGCCCTCGCCGTAGTCAAGCCCGAGTTCCTCAAGCTCCTCGCATATTGCGGAGAGATGCGCCATACGCATTTCACGGGTGTTGTTCTCCTCGCGCATTTCTTTCAGTCTGCGGGAAAGCTTCGAAAACCTGCGGAATTCCCCGCGGTATCCCTCCAGCTCCTGAGATATCCCCGCGTAACTGTCAAGGATCTGCCGCTGGTTGTCGGTGTTCATCAGGATACGATTTTCGTGCTGCCCGTGGATATCCACCAGCAGTTCTCCGACCTCGCGCAGCATGGCTGCGGTAGCCGCCCTGCCGTTTATCCGGGCGCTGCTTCTTCCGTCTGAGGTTATCTCGCGCATGAGCACCAGCTCGCCGTCCTCAGCAGAGAATCCAAGCTCCGTCAGCTTGCTGCGGACGCGCTCTGAAATATCGTCAAACAGCGCGGAAATGACCGCTTTCGGCGCGCCGCTGCGGACTATATCCTTGGTGGTCCTGCCGCCGAGCACTGCGTTTATTCCGCCGATTATGACGCTCTTTCCGGCGCCGGTCTCACCGGTAAAAACATTGAAGCTGCTGCCGAATTCGACAGACGCCTTTTCAATTACAGCCAGATTCTCAATAGAAAGCTCCCGTAACAAGCGACATTCTCCTTATCTCGTCATCATCTTCCTGAGCAGCTCCAGAAGCTGCACAGCATGGTTTTCCGTTCTGGTCAGGACGAAAATCGTATCGTCTCCGGCTATGGTGCCGACGACAAATCCGAAATCCTGCTCGTCAAGCACAACGCACGCCGCATTCGCAAGCCCGGACCGGCACTTTATCACCACCGTGTTCATGGCATAATCCAGCGACAGCACAGCCTGCGCAAATACGCTGCTGTACTCCGGCGGATTCTCGCAGTCCGGCGAATAATAGCAGTTAACGCCGTCCTCCGACAGACCCTTGCGTACTTTAAGCTCCCGCATATCCCGTGAAATCGTTGCCTGAGTAGTCTGGCAGCCAGCTTCCTCAAGAAGCTCGCCGAGCTGCTCCTGCGTTTCGACCTCTTGGGAGGAGATTATCTTTAGTATCAGCCGCTGCCGCTGTTTCTTGTCCATGCCGCACCTCTCAACCGTAGATGAACTTCTTTATCTTCCGCTCCTGCGCTGCCGGATTAAGCTCCAGAACCCGCGCGCGTATCTTCTCAGCCGATTCTTCCGGCGGTATCTCCGGGAAACTGTCCGTATGCCAGAATTCCTCCGGAGTGCAGAACACCGTGCTGCTCCAGCCGTAAAGCTCCCCGAAAGCGTTGCGTTTCTGCTGTCTGCCGCAAATCGTCAGGAACATTCCCGTCTGGAGGTCTGTCATCGCCTTTTCGATATGCGCCGAAGTCTCCCCGGAAAGCCCCGCGATCCGCTTTATATCGTGCATCGGGACTCTTCCGTTTTCGCTGACCGCGTTATAAATCCTGCGGGAAAGCTCGGAGATCCTGCCGGCCTCCCATGCTTCCTCAAAGGACATTCCCTGACGGCGCACCGAAAGGAAATACGGATACCACTCCTGCGTGATGTAGCCGCTCCCGCGGAAGAACAGCTTTGCATAGGCGATGTCGCCGCGCTCCTCTAAAACGCGCATACGCCACTCCCACGGGTCGGTTTCCGGCTCGCCGGTATGCCAGCGTACTGAAGTTCCGGCGGGCTGCTCCGTCCAGTCGAACGGGACTATCGCGTATATTCCCTTGTCACTGCCGCCGCCGAGGGAAAATCCCGCCCGGAGCAGTTCTTCGCAGAAATCATTGTAATTCTGTACCATAATACACCTCAGCGCAGCGGCTTCATCAGCTTGCGGTTGACCGAGCCGAAGAAGCCCTCGCCTATCTCGATAAGCTGTAGGTCAGGACCGCCCATACGGAGCGTCAGCACATCGCCCTCGTCAAAGGGATATCCGCTGTCGCCGTCAAAGCTGACGGAAACGCGGCTGTTCTGGTATGACTTTACCCGCAGCGTGACCTCCTTTTCAGCCGAAAAAATCATCGGGCGTGAAAACAGGGAGTGCGGGCAGAGCGCCGTGTACTCAATGCAGTGGAGCGCCGGGTCGATTATAGGACCTCCGGCTGAAAGCGAATACGCCGTGGAGCCGGTCGGTGTGCTGAAAATCGCGCCGTCCGCCCGGAGCCTTGACACCTCGGTATCTCCGCAGTAAACGCAGAATTCCGGCAGCTTTGACTTGCTGTCCCGGGAGACTACAACGTCGTTCAGCGTGTTCTGCTTCATTGAATCGCCGTTTGCGTAGGTTATGGAAGCCTCCATTATCATACGGCGGCTGATTCTGAATTCGCTGCGCAGGATATCCGGGATACGCTTAATTTCGGCTGGTTCAAGGTTCGCCATGAAGCCAAGGCGCCCGGTATTCACGCCAAGGAGCGGGATCCCCCACTGCGCTGCAAGCTTTCCGTGGGAGATTATTGAGCCGTCGCCGCCTACCGTTATCATGCAGGCGCTCCCCTCGCCGCTTTCTGCGGATTCCGCGCCGCGGAGCCCTCCGGTCTGTCCATCGTCGTATTTCAGGGAATACGGCACAAATCCCGCCGAGCGGAGCTCCGCGCAGATCTCCTCCGCTATGCTGACGGATTTCACGTCACGGCGGTTATATGATATCATTACCTTTTTTTCAGCAGACATAATTTCCTCCGTGTTCAGTGCTTTTTCAGGCACAGCAGGTATTCAACGTTTCCATCGCCGCCGGTTATCGGGGACGGCGCGGTTCCGATGACCTCAAAGCCGCATTCCACCGCGAATTCAGATATATCGCGGCATATTTTCAGCCGGATCTTTTCATCCCGGACGATTCCGTTTTTGCTTAGGTTGGATCTCCCCGCCTCGAACTGCGGTTTAATCAGCGCAACCGCAGTTCCTCCTGATTTCAGCAGGCGGTAAATATGCGGAATTATAAGCCGCAATGAGATGAAAGACACGTCCGTGCCGATGAAATCCACCTGCGTAAGCTCCGCGTCACGGATATCGGTCTTCTCCATTGAAACCACCCGCGGGTCGTCGCGCAGGCTCTGGACTAGCTGATCTCTGCCTACGTCAACGGCATATACCTTTGCGGCTCCGTTCTGGAGCATACAGTCCGTGAATCCGCCGGTGGACGAGCCGATGTCTATGCACTCCGCGCCGGAAAGTTCCAGCCCGAAACGAGCTATCGCGCCCTCCAGCTTCAGTCCGCCCCTGCCAACATAACGTAGCTGCTCGCCGATTATCCCGACATTATCGGAGTCTGCGACCTCCTGCGAAGGTTTCTGACAGACCTTTCCGTTTAGCCGGACGCCGCCGCTTTTTATGAGCGCCTGCGCCGCCGTGCGGCTTTTGCAGAGCTGTTTTTCCGTGAGATAAAGGTCAAGTCGCATGGCTGCCTCCGGAATGTTCCGTAAGTTTTGCGGTCATTGACGCACGGTCAAGTCCGAACATCTCAAGCTGCTGCGCCGAGGTTCCTGCCGGGACGAAGCTGTTGTCAACCCCGGCGGCTTCGAATTCTCCTGAATAGCCGCGCTCCAGCAGTGCCGCCCCGAATCTTTCGCCTATTCCGCCCTGTAATATTCCCTCTTCGAAGAACACCACACGGTCGTACCCCTTTGCTTTATCGAGCGCTTTCTCCGGAATCGGCGAGATTTTCACCAGCCTGAGCCAGTCCACTGGCTCGCCGCGCTGGGAAGTCTCCCGGGCGGAGGCCGTCATTTCCGCCGAGAGCCTGCCGTAGCTCACCGCAAGGGTTCTTCCGCGCCTGCCGGAGTAGTCGTATTCAAGCTGCGGCTGTGTCTCCACCGATGGCTCGCCGCCCTTGGGATAACGCACAGCCGCGATTCCATCAGTGTTGTAGAGCGCTTCGCTCAGGCACAGCCGGAGCTCCTCGCAGCTCGCCGGAGAAAACACCGTTGTATTCGGTATGGAGGCCAGCATTGCCGCGTCAAATATTCCCTGATGGGTCTCGCCGTCCTCGCCGGTGAATCCTGCGCGGTCTATCGCAAAGACCACATGAGTTTTCTCAATGGCGCAGTCATGTACTATCTGGTCAAATCCGCGCTGCAAAAATGTGGAATACACTGCAAAGACAGGAAGCATTCCCTCCACTGCAAGGCCTGCTGCGAATGTAACAGCGTGCTGTTCCGCGATCCCAACGTCAAAGAAGCGCTCGCCGCAGGAATTTTTGAAGTAGTTCATGCCCGTGGCGTACTTCATGGCGGCGGTTATTCCGCAGATACGGCTGTCAGCCCTGGCAAGGCGCTCCAGTTCCTTTCCGAATGCGTCCGTGAATGTTTCTGCCGCAGGCGATGAACCTTTCTTTGTAACGGCATGGTATTCGCCGGGGTTTTCCTCCGCCGGGCGCCAGCCCTTTCCCTTTTTCGTGAACACATGAACCACGCACGGGCGGCGCATGATTTTGGCAACAGAAAGGGCTTCTATAAGGTCCTCAAGGTTATGCCCGTTTACCGGCCCGATGTACTGGAATCCGAAATTCTCGAACATATTGCTGCTGTCGTATATAGCGTCCTTTATAAGTCCCTTGGCAGTGCGCAGGGTGCGCTCCAGCTTGTCGCCGACTATCGGCACGGCTGAAAGCAGCGACTTGACGTGCTCCTTGGCGCAGTAGTATTTCCTTGTGGAACGGATATGCGCCAGATATCTTGCAAGCGCCCCGGTGCTTTTGGAAATGGACATCGCGTTGTCGTTCAGTATCACAACCAGCGGGGCAAGGCTCTTCCCGGCGTTGTTAAGGCCCTCATAAGCCATTCCCCCGGTGAGGGCTCCGTCGCCTATCACCGCCGCAACGCTGCCGTGCCTCCCCTGTAATCTCATAGCGGAGGCTATCCCGAACGCTGCGGAAATAGATGTGCTGCTGTGCCCGGAAATAAACGCGTCCGCCGGGGATTCTCTGCGCCGCGTGAATCCCGAGATACCGCCCATAGTGCGAAGCGTCCCGAAATCCGAATAGCGCCCTGTCAGAAGTTTATGGGCGTATGCCTGATGTCCAACATCCCAGATGATACGGTCAGTCCTGACATCAAAAACAAAATGCAGCGCCGTCGTCAGCTCAACAGTCCCGAGGTTGGATGCAAGGTGCCCTCCGTTCTCGGTCACTGTGGTCAGAATGCAGCGCCGCAGCTCACGGCATAGCTCTTTCAGCTCCGGCAGAGTCATGCCGGAGATCCTGTCGTGATTTATCTCATTGTCTAATATCATTATTGCCTCCGAATGCCGCCCTTGGCAGGAGCTTTATTTTACCGGCAGCGGGAAAACCATCGCGATGAGTATTCCCAGAAGCGCCCCGGCAAGGACCTCGATGGGCTTGTGTCCGAGGAATTCCTTGAATTCCTTTCGGTCGGACATCTCGTCCAGCTTTTCATCGCGCTCTTCGCCGCTCAGACGGGATATCTCGTCGTCCATCTCGTCAATGACCCTGCGCAGACGATTCAGTTCCTTTCCGTGGAGTCCGGCGTTATAGCGCACGCTCAGCGCGTCATAAATTACCACGCCCAGCATTATCATCGCAAGCGCAAATGTTGTGCTGCCGTAACCCTCCAGCCGGAGAAGATACAGCGCCACCGAAACCACCAGCGCCGAGTGCGACGACGGCATTCCTCCCGCACCCGTGATACGCTCCGGATTGAAGGTCTTCTGCTTTATCGCATAGAGCGCGGTCTTGATTATCTGCGCTGAAATAAACGATATCAGCCCCACTGTTATCGTGGGATTAGCCATAAAAATATTCATCTTTCCGTACTTCCTCCGGGGATCAATAATTTCTTTCCAGCAGGAGCTGCGTGAGTCCAACCAAAAACTCCCTGTCCTCAAAGACAGTCAGCGCCTGCACAGCCTCCTCGGTGAGCTGCGCAGCCTCAGCGCGGGCTCTTTCCAGCCCGACTATTGAAGCGTAAGTGTATTTTCCTCTCTCTCTGTCGCTGCCGACCGGCTTTCCCAGAAGCTTCTCATCGGCTGTAACGTCAAGAATATCGTCGATTATCTGGAACGCAAGTCCCAGTTTTCTTGCGTATGTCCCGGCAGCAAGCTGGAGTTCAGCGCCGCCGCCCGCCGCGATAACTCCTGCACGGCAGCAGAATTCCAAAAGCGCGCCTGTCTTCATGCGGTACATCTCCAGAAGAACGTTCTCAGGGAGCTGTTTTCCCTCGTTTTCCGTGTCGATGACCTGCCCGCCTATCATTCCGTAGATCCCCGCCTGTTCGCCAAGCAGGGAAATTATCTTCAGCGCGGCGTTCTGTGAAATATTCCCTTTCAGCCCTGCCTTTGCAATGATCTCCGCCGGAAGGATCGCCAGCGCGTCGCCTGCAAGCAGAGCATTCGCTTCACCGAACGCCTTGTGACAGCTCGGCTTCCCGCGGCGCATATCATCGTTATCCATGCACGGAAGGTCGTCATGTATCAGCGAGAACGTATGCATCATCTCGATGGCGCACGCCACCGGGAGAGCGCATTCCGGCTCGCCGCCGCACACTCGTGTGAACTCCATGACCAGCGCTGGGCGGAGCCTTTTCCCGCCGGCTGTCAGGCTGTGGCGCGCCGCGAAAATCACGTTCTTCTGGAGGCACTCACGCTCCGGGAGATACTGTTCCAGTGCGCGCTCTGTCATTTCCGCATAGTCGCGGAGCTGCTCTTTGACTGTCTGCTTATCCATTTTTCCTCCGGTCACTCGGCTGCTTCAAGCTGCTCGACCCGGAGCTTCGCCTTTTCGATGTATTCGCGGCACTCCTTCGTGAGCTGAACGGCTTCCGCATAGAGCTTCATTGATTCTTCAAGTGGAAGCTCGCTGCTGTTCATTCTGGCGGAGATCTCCGTCAGTCTGCCCATAGCTTTTTCAAAATCCATATATTTACCTCCAAGGGATCACTGCTTTGTTTCCAGTACCTTTGCCCTTGCTGAGCCGTCTGCAAATCTCACGGTTATCTCATCGCCGGGCTTCAGCTGGGAAGCGCTCGTAACAACTCCACTCCCGCTGTCCGTGAGGGAATAGCCCCTCGCCAGAACTCCCAGCGGATTCAGCGCGGATATCATGTCCACCTGCGACATCAGCGAACGCTCAGCGCGGTCAAGCCTGGTATGAACCGCCGTACTTATCCTTGCGGAAAGTTCGTCCAGCCGCTGCTCAGAATTGTTCAGCCGGCTTCTCGGGGAAAGCGCGGTAATAAGCGCCATCTGCGATTCAAGCGCGCGGCTGCTTTCATCAAGCCTGCGCGTAATGCCCCTGCGGAGCTGCTCCATAGTTCCGTCGATCGACGCATATATAACGCTAATGTCCGGAACCGCAAGCTCCGCTGCCGCTGACGGGGTAGGAGCCCTCCTGTCCGCAGCAAGGTCGGCGACGCTGTAATCCGTCTGGTGGCCAACTGCTGAAATAGTCGGGATACGGCTGTTGTACACAGCCCGCGCGACTACCTCTGAGTTGAACGCGCTGAGATCCTCCGCCGAGCCGCCGCCCCTTCCGAATATCAGCACGTCAGCGCCGATACTCTGGGCGCGGTTTATCGCCGCCGCCACGGAGAGGTCAGCACCCTCGCCCTGTACCTTCGCCGGAATGACTGTCAGCTTCGCTATCGGATAGCGGCGTGAAATTATGTTTATCACGTCCTGAAGAGCCGCCGCACCCGCAGAAGTAACCACTGCGATATGATTCGGCATGGCGGGAAGCGGGCGCTTCTGACCGAACAGCCCCTGCGATTCAAGGCGCTTTTTCAGCTCCTCTAAGGCGCGTGCCTGCTCACCCTCGCCGTCCGGCTGCATATCAAGACACTTTATCTGGTATACCCCGCCCGGCTCATAGACCGTCACGGCACCGAAGCATACAACTTTGTCTCCGTCCTCCGGGTCGAAATTCAGATGAGCCGCGTTTCCGGCGAACATCACCGCACGGAGCTGCGTCTGCTCGTCCTTCAGCGTGAAATACAGATGTCCCGTCTTATAGTGCCGCGTGAAATTCGAGATCTCCCCGCGGACCGCAACGTCGGCAAGCCGCCGGTCTCCGCCGATTATCATCCCGACAACACGGTTGACCTGCGATACTGTGACTATGGGAGGTTTAGTCCCTGTCATTCTCGAACTCCTCGAGATATGAGTTAAGTACACCGTTGATGAAGCCGCAGTCCTGCTTGTATGCGTACTTCTTGCCGAGCTCTACTGCTTCGTTTATCGCAGCGGCGCCGGGAACCTTGTCGTTGTACTTTATCTCATAAATCGCGATCTTCATGATAACAAGATTCACCTTTGAGATACGCGCAACCGATCTTGTGGTGCTGTATTTTGCGATTATCCCGGTGATCTCCTCGTCATGGGCGAGTACTCCGTGAACTATCGCGTCGGTCTCATTGTTCCTTGCGAGGTCGAATGCTTCCTCGTCTGCCTCGGTTATATCCTTGACAGACTGACCGAACATTGTCTGATAAAGTATGATGAACGCGCCCTCGCGTACTTCTCTTCTAGTGAGCTTTTCTTCCATTTTCTCTCCTGTGCGCTTATTCTGCGCTCTCCTTGAATTTGATTCCGGCAACATTAACGTCAACCTTTGTCACCGTGAAATTTGTCATGCTCTGTATTGCTGACTTTATGCTCTGCTGTACCTTTTCAGCTACGTTTACTGCGTTGTAGCCCTCCATCACAACGATGTCAGCGTGTATCTCAGCAGTTTCATTCCCGAGCTTCGCGCGAACCGGGCCTAACATCTTTGCCTTGGTTCCTGCGGGAGCGGGCGCCTGTCCGCGGCAGTATACTCCGTCTATCTCAGCCGCTGCGAGCTCAGCCATTTTCACTATAACGCTGTCAGATACTTTTATTGAACCGACAGGTCTGCTGGTTCTTTTATCCATATTTACCCTCCTGTATTCAGATAAACACATTTATTCTATTTTAGTATACCACAAATTTCGTTTTAGTTCAAGTGTTTTTTAGGGCAATACCGCACAAAGATTGTGCGCGTATTGCCCAGTCAGATTTTTTGTCAGATTGTACAACAAGGACACCGCAAGACTGGTCTGTCGGTCAACCCCTCTGTCAACTTGCGTTGACACCTCCCCCACCGGGGGAGACCACGCCTTGCAAGGACGAATTGTGCAATATGACGAAAAAGATGCAAGCAAGACTTGTACAAAATCCAATAAATGGTCTTTGTGCGGCGTTGACCTAGACTATTCTCTGTAACAAATAGAAAAAGGCACTGTAAAAAACAAAAGAAAAGGCTGCATCCCCAAAAGAAAGAACGCAGCCATTTTTAGGAACTTGGGGTACGATCAGGAGGACAGGTCGATCCGGCGCGCCGCCGGGGACTAAAGTCACTTTTCCTTAATCTGAAAGGAATGGCTTTCAGGTCCGCTGCCTGATTCATAATTTAATACATTCTGTGCATTGCATTTCCCCGCCGGATTGGTTGTTGAGTTATTTTACAGTGCCTTTATTACGCGCAGAAATCAATCTTCTGACATATGGAAATCCCCTCGGTTTCCCGAGGGGATTTTGCATTATGTATGGTTTATCAGAAATCAACCTCAGTGTCGTAGTAGCAGCACTTGAGCAGCTTCTCCATCTCTTCGGGAGAGGGCTGACGCGGGTTGGAACCCGTGCAGGCGTCCGCGATAGCGTTTACTGCGATAGAGGGCAGTCTCTCAAGGAATACGTTCTCAGGAACGAAGCCCTGCTCTGTAGGATAGCTGTCTGCGCCATAGTTCTTGATGCAGTGCGGGATCTTCAGAGCGTCGTTCATGCCGCGGAGATACTTGATGAGAGAAGCAATCTTCTCGTCATCATTAGCGCCGTCGAGGTGCATATAATCCGCGATGACGCCGTAACGCTTCTTAGCCTCGGGATCCTTGGCGTTGAACGCGATAACCTTCGGCAGATACATAGCGTTTGCGGCACCGTGAATGATGTGTGCGCCATAATCCTGGAAGATAGCGCCGGTCTTGTGAGCCATGGAGTGAACGATACCAAGCAGTGCGTTGGAGAATGCCATACCAGCCATGCACTGTGCATTGTGCATTCTTGCACGGGCTGCCATATCGCCATTGTAGGACTTAACAAGATCCGCCTGGATCATTTCGATGGCGTGGATAGCCAGAGCGTCTGTGAAGTCGCAGTGAGCGGTGGAAACATAAGCCTCGATAGCATGAGTCATTGCGTCCATACCGGTGTGTGCCGTAAGCTTCTGGGGCATTGTTTCAGCCAGGTCAGAGTCAACGATAGCTACATCAGGTGTGATCTCAAAGTCAGCGATAGGATACTTGATACCCTTGTCGTAGTCTGTGATGATGGAGAACGCAGTAACCTCGGTAGCAGTACCGGAGGTGGAAGGAATAGCACAGAAGTGCGCTTTCTTTCTCAGCTCAGGGATACCGAATACCTTGCACATATCTTCAAAGGTACATTCCGGATACTCATACTTGATCCACATTGCCTTGGCAGCGTCAATAGGAGAACCGCCGCCCATTGCTACGATCCAGTCAGGCTGGAACTCGAGCATCTTCTGTGCGCCGTTCATTACTGTGGTAACAGAAGGATCGGGCTCAACGCCATCGATGATCATTACTTCGAAGCCGACTTCCTTAAGATAATTCTCAGCCTTGTCGAGGAAGCCGAAACGCTTCATGGAGCCGCCGCCTACAACGATAACAGCCTTCTTTCCCTTGAGAGCCTTAAGGTTCTCAAGCGCGCCCTTGCCATGATAGACATCTCTCGGTAAAGTAAATCTAGCCATAATGATTTGTACCTCCATTGTAAAAATGTTGTGAAAAACCGACAGAAAAACGAATAGAATCCGTCCGGTTTTTATTGATTGTATTATAACACCACTTTTACTCATTGTGAAATGTTTAATTTGGATAACATATATTCGTTTTTGGCATAATGCACATATTGGACAATTTATCCGAAATCTTTTAGTTAATTTTCACCATACTCACACATTTTTTACCCGAAATACACTGTTCGCGATTACATTTATATCCGTCCGATTGTTTATTATTTAACGTATTTCGAAAAGTATTCTCATTACAACGGCTGAGAAAAATCGGAGGTTTTGCCGCGCTCGTTCGCGCGTCCCGATTTGACGGTCACAGCCAGCCGCAAGTACGTTCAGCGCGGCCGCTGTATCGGCTCATGAGATTTTTCGGTTTTTGCGGTCAGATCTTCAATAACATACCCGATTTGCTCATATAGCAAAATCAGCCGTCCCCTTCGGACGGCTGAGAAAAATCGGAGGTTTTGCCGCGCTTGTTCGCGCGTCCCGATTTGACGGTCACAGCCAGCCGCAAGTACGTTCAGCGCGGCCGCTGTACCGGCTCATGAGATTTTTCGGTTTTTGCGGTCAGATCTTCAATAACATACCCGATTTGCTCATATAGCAAAATCAGCC
>CAKSPH010000006.1 GCA_934481355.1 uncultured Oscillospiraceae bacterium
GGTTATTTTCGAGGATTTTCCAACAGATGATGAATCAGTTGTCGGGATATCGAAATTAAGGATACCATTGCTGAAAGATACAGAATCCGGAGTGAAAACATCTGGATCGGGCTCATCTATCACAACGATCGGTTCTTCCATGTCTCCGGTATCGTCAGGCAGTCCTTTTATTTCCACTGACTTATTGCCTATATCCGTCCATATATAGGGCAGTTCCACATCCGGGATGACTTTTACCGCCTTAACGATAGTAAAGTTCCAGTCGCCGGAGGTAAACGGAACTGTCGTTCCGGCGATGTTGCCGGATTCATTCACGCTTACGCTGACGGTGTAGGTGCCGGGAGTTATCGGCTCTGCTTCGTTGTTGTTTTCATCAAAGTACTTCACTTCCAGAAGCTCGTTTACTTCCTCCGGAAGACGGTCTGATGTCACATAAGCCGCCTTTGCGCTGCCGCTGTAGCTGAGTTCTGCGGGCGGCGTAAATCTGATATCATCTGCTGTGAGGGTCGTCTTTCCGATGGTGAATTTCCAGCTTTCATCGGTAAGCCCATTAACAGCGGGATAAACGCTCCCGGCTTCAACGTCGATTTTTACAGTATAGACGCCGGGTAATATCGGCTGAGTTTCGCCGCCGTTCTCATCGAAATACTTCAACGTTATCTTGCCGACTCCGGTCACACCGGCCGCAGGAACTACGCTTGCAGTATGCGCCATACCGCTGTATTCAACGGGAAGAATCGGAGCGCTGAAAACAAAGTCGGAAGCAGTCAGTTCGACAGGAACCAGATTGACCGTTTTTTCCGCAGTTTTTCCGTCAAACAGTGCATTTCCGGTGAACTTCACAACAAACGAGCGCTCCCCGGGTTCAAACCTGTCGGAGACTTCGGCTTCAGCGCCGTCTGAATCATATGTCACGACTGCGGAAAGCTTCACATTGTCAGAATAAAGCTCCAGCTTATCAGCGTTGCCATCGGAAAGTACCGAGAAATAACCGAAGCTTTCGCCGAATTTTATCTGCGCGTCAAGCGTGAATGCCGGTACGTCTGCAACGGTAAACGGTTCAGCCCCCGCGCAGTCGATGGTAAGTCTTGCGTCATACTCATAAGCCGGGAAAACGGACGTTCCCTTAAAACCCGGAAAATATAAAGTAGTGCTGTCGTGTGGTCTGACATCCCATATCTTATTGTCAAGCTTCATCAGCGTCAGTGCATTTTCAGATATCATGTCAAACGTGGAAACGCCCGTGCCGATGCCATTGTTGAATCTGTATATATCGCTGTTATAATAGCAGTTTGTGATTTTGCTGGTGTAGGTTTCACTTCCACACACGCCGCCTGCGCTTTTCTTTTCTGCCATTTTTACGAGACTGTAGCAATTTTCGATAGTCCCGTAGTTAGTGCCGCAGATACCGCCGATATAATCAGTACCTCTCAGTTCCACAATGGAGAAGCAGTTGCTTATTGTGCCTGAATTTCGCCCGGCGATACCGCCGACCTCATTTTTTCCCGTGACAGACGAATCAATTAGACCGACTTGCGAAACTGAGCCGTCTGAGCCTATAAACGCAAACAGACCTACACAGCTGTCGTTGATATCAGCATGCAGTCCGCTTATCGTGTGTCCGCAGCCGTCGAATGTTCCATTGTAGCGTTTATTGTATGTGCCTATGGGCGTCCATGCGCGGGTGCATATTACATTTTCGGTCATCAGCGCATTGATATTCACTTTTCCGCCGTTAACGGCTTCGGAGAACCTGAAAAGCTCGTCTTCATTCGAAATACGGTAAACTCCGCAAACAGTGCATATCCCGTTTTCATCAAAGCTGTGATCCCTGAGTTCGCCTGCAACCGGGATCTTCTCGATTGCGTCACAGACGGAGCACTTCATAACGATATATTCAGGCTCCACACAGGTAGCCGGAATGTGCTGACTGGTTTCAACGTAATTGTGCTTCAGCTTCTCTATTCTGGACTCAACGGCTAAATTGCAGCGATTGCAGACATAATACTGATGTCCATACTCCTTACAAGTTGGCTGTGTGTCTACTACTATTTTAGTTTTGTTATGTCCGAGCGCTTTTACAGTTTCGTCCGGCACATTTTTCTTCATCTGGCACAGGCTGCATTCCATGATTATCTGCTTGCAGCTGGTGCAGTTCGGAGGTATCTCCCCGGTCTCCTGCCAGTTGTGTTCGCAGGTATTCGTTGTGCCGTCAAACTCCAGCTTGCTGCCGGTTTTCTTCATCGTAAGGGTGTATTTTTTATCCGACATCTTATAGTTCGGATCCACTTGTATCAGATAAGTGTCAGAACTGAGCTTCGTCACGCTTTTGATTTTCATCCAACTCGTCGCAGAAGACTCCTGCAGAATAAGTTCGTCAGCCGTCAGGCTGCTGACTTCCTGGGTGAACTTTACCTCTATCGTCTGGTCTGTGCGCGCTGAAACGCTGCTCAGGAATTTTCCGACTGTCACACTGACTGTGGCTGTCAGGGTTCCCTCATCATCCGCGGATGAGGCAGCAGTTCTTTTTGAATAAATCGTAATGGTTGCAGTACCCTCGCCCACAGCGGTCACAACACCGGTTTTCATGTTAACAGTTGCAACGTCGTTGTTGTCGCTGAAATATCTGATAATATCCGTGGAATTTGACGGAGTCAGAGCCACCGATATCTCCGCAGTGCTTCCTATGTCTGTAAGGTATATTTCACTTTCAGACGGCGTGACGCTTGTCGCACGCAGACAAACTTTAATCGTATCTGTGGCAATAGTCTTTCCCGTGGATTGATTCACACCCCTTATCTGCACGCTTCCCGGACCTACCGCAGTAAGCACACCGTTTCTTTTGCCGACTGTCGCCACATCTTTATTATCCGAATAAAAATAAACTTCTGCACCGTCAACCTTGATCTTAAAGCTTTCACCAACGTCTATTATTGCCGGAATAGCACTTCCGTCAGTTTTGGTAAGCTTATATGCCGCAAAAACCGTCATCGGCATAACGGACATCATCAGAGTTAAAGCGACGGCAACCGCCGTGAAAATACTGATAAATCGTTTCATTCTTTTTCCTCCCGGTGATCACGCTGCAGACGATACAGCTTCGAACATTAAAGCGCATTTTTAATCCGTATGGTCACCTACAAAAATCTCGTGTGAATAAAAATGTATATAGCGTACCGCCTGCTTAATCGGACTCCCCTGCAATTCAGCACACTCTGCTCATTTCCCTTTTCAAACCGTTTTTATAGATTTCCCTTATTACAATATTATACCATTTCGGCTTCGAATTGTCAATGGTTTATTCCTAATTGTCGCAATTTGCTTCATGAGTGTTAAAAATCAATACCGTTTTAATATCTGGAAGCCTCTGAAAACCGGGACGCGAGCAGATTTTCAGAGGTCGCCTATAAAAAAAGGACGCATTTCAGTGAAAAGCGTCCTTTTTATTTGGTCAGGGTATGGCACTACAAGTCCTTTTGTAATGCGGATTTGCGACTTTATCCCTTCGATGTCCCCTGTAAGCAGGGGGTCTTCACATTCAATAGGGATCAGTTAACGCCGGTTGCGCTATCGTCCATTCCATCGCCGCCAAAACCAGCCGTCGGAGCATTGATGTCTACCTCGCCCTCGCCGGTGCCGAAGTAAATAGGAGCGCCGATCTCATCGGTAGGAACATTCTCCTCATAAGTGGGCTCCGGAACCTCGAGCTTTGTGATCTCATCGCCGGGCTTGTAAGCCTCCATAACATCAGCGATCTGAGAACCGATCTGGTGTACTATAATATAATAGTATCCGTCAGAGGTAACGCCCTCAACCGCGCCTGCCGCCGCTATCTCCTGATCAGGATAGAATGCCGCGCCGTCCTTGATATAAGCGAAGTGCTCGTCAAGCTGGGACTTTACAGCGTCCTCATTGCCTGCCTTGGGCTTTGCAATGATTATCTCGTTGAGGTGTACGCTCATCATGGCGTTGGATATATAATACTCGTCCAGCAGGTCAACGTCAAGATTGAAAAGGGTCTTGATGATCTCGCCGTCGGAGATCTCCTCCATATCGGGCCACTCAACGCATCCGTTTACAGCCTCTGCGAGGTCGGATACGGTGCGCTCAGCCGCGGGAGCCTCTGCCTGAGATGTGCCGCTCGTTGTGCTGGAATCAGCCGCAGAGCTTGTGGAATTTGCAGAGCTTGTGGAGCTGCTGGAATTATTGTTGTTGGAGCAGCCGGTGAATGCTGCTGTAATAGCCGCAAGAGCCACTGCTGTTGCTAAAAACTTCTTCATAATCGTTTCCTTTCCTGTTTACCTTTGCTTTTTCTCTTTGTTCAGCCACTGTGTAAGCGAATACGGCAGCGGCTTCTTCTCCCGGTCATACCACGGGAGATCCTCAAGGGTCACTACCCTGGGGTCATTGAACACACGCTTCAGGAAAGCGTCGTCCATATACTTTGGATTCGGTCCGGGCATTCCATTTTCGTCAAGGACCGGGTGCCAGTTATCGTCCGTATCATACACGAACGAGCCCCACCACGGGAGCCACCAGAGCCAGTTTGCGCCGTCTTTCTCCATTTCGTCCGGGTCGGGGATTATCCCGCACTCGGAGAGCGTCAGCAGCTTGCCGGAGGTGTAGCTCTCCAGGCTGCGGTAGCGCTCTATCTGCGAACGATGCGTTGGCTTCTCGTCATAGATGTCGTCGCCGGCGATGTCGTAGCTGTTCGGGCTCACCGCCATGAACGGAGCCTGACCGTTCCACACCCATATAAGATTGCGCAGCTTGTGGCAGTTCATGAATCTGTCAAATATCGTGTACCACAGCTTCTTGTAAGCCGCAACGCTCTGTGGCTCCGGCTTTGAGGTGCCTCCGCGGTTTCCCCACCAGAACCAGTCGCCGTTAGCCTCGTGGAGAGGTCTCCACAGCACCGGTATATCCTGATGCTCCAGCATTTTCAGGGCGTCCGCAACCAGATCTATCTCATAGATGATGAAATCATGCTCCGGTGTGCCCTCCTGAACGGCGCGGAGCAGATCGAATCCGGTTTTGCGGTCATAGTTGGTGGTCTTGTAGTAGAACGAGCTGAGCTTAGAAAAGTCGCTCATATCGTCCGGAGCGTTCCAGTGCCAGCACATGGTGAGGATACCTCCGGTGCGGCGCGCCCAGTCCACCGCCCTGCCCAGTTGGTCATAACCGCGCGCAAGCCCGCTTATTCCCATGAAATCATAGCCGCGTATTGCGGGAAGCTTCCCTGTGGCGTTCCAGTAGACAAGGTCCTCTTTCTCGTCCTCCCAGAGATACTGCTGACCCGAGATAAATTTCTTACCGCGGCATGATTTAAGAAATTCCCACAGGCGGATAGTATTCGGCGTAGGGTCGGGAGTTATCAGTTTTCCCGGCTCTGCCGGCTTTTCTGACAGGCTCTTTTCAAGGGCCGCAAAGTCTGTTCTGTAATGAGTCATTATGTCAAATCCTCCTGTGTTTCCGGCACATTGTCAATGAGTATACAATACTATTGTGAAAATGATGTGATAGACTAATGATTCCGGCTATGCTTTTTTTATATGTCAGCCAACGCGCGGTAATAAATATTGTGCGCCGCCGATGTCCGAAAAACAGCGGAAAAACTGCCCGGAGAAATTCTCCGGAATAATTTACATTCACGCAAAAACAGGGGCGGAGCACCGTCCCTGTTTATTCTCGCTTTTATCAGCCTTCAATAATGGGAGCGAATCTGATACGGATGTTCGGCAGCTTTGTAATGGTGGTGTAGTAGTTTGTCTGCCAGTCATCGCCCTGAGAGGGGTCGTTCTCACCGGAAGCGGGAGGAGCAAAGATCTTGAGGGTCAGGTCAGCCGCGCCGTCGAGGGGCTTTTCAAAGAATGCCGGCATAAAGTCGATTGTCTTAGCTTCGGGGCTCTTGTAGAACCACTTGCCGTTGAGCTCCATCATAAGGTTGAGCGGCTCGTCAAAGGTTGCCTCGCAGAATACCGGGCTCTTGTCGAAATGGAGCGGGACAGCTATACCGTCAGCGTCCTCGCTGCCGCCCCAGCGGAGCTTCACGGGGAGCTGCGCCTCAGCGCCCTGAGTCATGGACGGATAGAAATACTCGTCGTGGATTATCTCCTTGTAGGTCTGGAGCGCGGGCTGCTCAATTCCTACGTCCTTGTTGTTCGGATCCTCGATCTCAAGTCCCAGTCTGCCGCGGTCGCGGAACTGATAGAATGTAAATCCGCTGAACCAGCCCTGCTCCGGGTCGTTCTTCAGCATATCGCAGAATTCCCTGATCATCGCAGCCTGATCGTAAGGACCGGTTACATCGCCGTCAGCGTTGAACTCGCTCATTACCATGGGCTTAGATACGCCGCCGCAGAGCTCCTTGTAGCGCTTCTGGGAGAGCTTTGTCAGGTTGTAGGTGTCTGCAACCTTACTTCTGCTGAAGCTGGTGCCGCCAACGTCCGCCACATCGTAAGGCCAGCCCCAGTGAAGGCTCATGTACTTGTCAACGGACCATATATCGGTTGCCCTTACAGCGTCTGCGAATTCCTTTTCCATCTCGATTTCGCCGCCCTTTTCAGGGTGCTCAACTCCGCCGATGCAGAGGATGGTGGAAACATTCGGAGCTTCCTTTTTGATAATGTTGTGGAAGCGCACATAGAAATCCGCGATCTGCTGGTATGTAGCGCGCTTGGTGAAGCTGAACCAGTTGCCGGTTGCCTCATGGTTGATGCGGAGCTGCATTCTGCCGTATGTGCGAAGCTCCTGAGCTATCTTGACGAGGTAGTCGTCAGTGAGGTTCGGGTCGATGGTCATGGTGAGGATAACGTCCTGACCGTGACGGCGCACGTCCTTCATGCAGATGAAAGGCTCGCCGTCGGTCGTGCCGCCGATGCCGCCCTTATAGGTGAAATAATCATCATAGGGATAGTCCCACTGGAAGCTTACCTCCTGATCTGCGAATGCGTCGCGCGCACGCGCAGGCCATGTCTTGTCCAGCGGATAGTAGCAGTACATCAGGCTTATCGCGCGGTGCGGTCTGCCCATTTTGTGGAGGATATAATCCTGATTAACGTACTCGCCGCGCTCGCTTCCGTCGCCGAGGTCTACTGCGCACTTTGCCGCGCCCATTTCGATTGCATAGATCTTCTGTTCCATTGGTGTTCTTCCTTTCAGATTTTACGCTCGTCCGCGTGTATTCAGCTTAATTTATATGTATTATATCATATCCTGTAAACGTTTTCAAGAGGTTTGCGGAAATTTTATCAGAAAATATTCCCGGAACATCGCAAAATCTTACCACGGCGACCTCGGCGATACATAAAAAACCAGATAATGTGATCAGGCGACATCCACTGTGGTTTATATGTCCGATTCGTATAAAAAAATATCAATTTTGTATTGAAGTTTTCACGTCTATATGCTATAATAATATATAAGAGTATTATCTTCTGAAATACGAAAACAGAAACACGGCTGAAGCCCGCCGGAACAAAGCAGGCTTCGGTATTTTTTTCTGCCGCAGCAGCGGCATGGCTACATTTGAAATGGCGGTGTTATTATGGCTAACGAACCTGAAATAGATGTAACAAAAGTGGAAGAAGAACACAAAGATAATCTGGACGGCTGGGTAGAGGTCAGCTACGACCCGGAGGGCACCACAGCCAACATGATACTCCACGCCCCGCATGGCAGCGGCGCTCATATTTCTGCCCCGCAGGCAATGGGCGAACTGGTAAGGCGCGGAGTTACCGCCGGAATAGACGAGGAAGCAGTTCACGGAATGGTGGACGGAAAGATATTCGAGGTCCCGATCTGCGTTGCAAGGGCTGTACCGGCAAAGCGCGGAAAAAACGGCTCGATAAGCTTCATGTTTGAAAAGAACCGCCTTCCGAAGCCCAAACACGACGAGTTCGGCGTTGCGGACTACCGCGAGCTGAATCTCATCGTTCCTATAAGGCGCGGCACGGTTATCGCCGAAATAAAGCTGCCCACGCCAGGCGAGCCGGGACTCAACATATTCGGCAGACCCATAAAGCCGGAGGCGGGAAAGCCCGCCAGCGTGACGCTCGGCAAGAACACCCTGCTCACAGCGGACGGCAGGAACATCGTTTCCGCCTGCGACGGACATATCGTCTACGGAACCGGCTGCTTCAATGTTGAAAGCACCGTCACCGTCAAGGCAGACCTCGACATCTCGATAGGAAACATAGATTTCTTCGGGGATGTGCTGATTAAGGGCAACGTAATGGAGGGCTTCTCGGTAAAGGCGGGGCGCTCCCTGAAAATAGAGGGCACGGCGTTCAGCGCGGAGCTCTCAGCCGGTGAAAACATCGTGATAAACGGCGGCGCCATAGGCTCTAAGGTGGACGCAGGCGGCGACGTGAAAATAGGCTTCTGCGAGAATACCGAAATAAAGGCGCAGGGCACCGTGGAATCCGCGCAGTTCGCATTCTGCAACGTATTCTGCTACGGAGAGCTCCATGCCAAGGGAAAGACCGGAGTTATCGCCGGCGGAGTCATAACCTCCATGAAGAACGTGACCGCAGGAGTGATAGGCTCCGAGAAATACACATCGACCGAGATCAACATCGGCGACGGCTCCGTTATCTGCGCCCGCAAAACCGAGGCAGAGCAGGAACTCGCTGCCGCAACCGATAAATACGAGCAGGCCTCCAAGAATGTGGAATTCCTGAAGCACCGCAAAAAGATACAGGGAGGCACGCTTACAGACGTGCAGGCGCGCCAGATGAAAACCGAAACTCAGAATAAGGTGTACTTCTCCGTGCGCCGCAAGGACTTACAGGCTTATATCGCCCAGCTTGAGGCAGACCTGAAGCACCGCGACGACCTCTGCGCGATAGTAAACGGCAAGATATATCCTGGCAGCCACTTCTGCATAAATTATCTTTCTCTGGATATCACTGATACATTCAGCAGGTCAAAGGTCTGCATAATCGACGACACGGTTCAGGTAGTGCCAATGTGATAATTCCGCGCGCCTGCGTTATGCACAGCGCGCGGTTCGCTTCTCCTGCGGGCGGGGCATTTTTACATGAAAACCTTGTTTGAGTGAAAATGCGTACAGCACGCCGCCTGGTTATTTCGCTCTGCAACATCGTGCTGCACCTCCTCGTAAGGTATACAGCCTTACTTCGTCGGCTTTCATCGCTTTCGGCGCACTCTGCCAGTTTTCACTTTTCAAAACGGTTTTTAGAGATGACCATATGACTCTGTAAACGATCCCACGGAGGTGTGACCATGACTGACAAGCGATTTATCCGCACATGGAGCGGTATCTTCTTTTCGCCGCTGGAGCCACTCCCGGAAAACATAGCTCCGGAGGATATAGCTCACGCGCTCTCCATGCTGTGCCGTGCAAACGGCCATTTCAGGAGCTTCTATTCCGTCGGGCAGCACTGCCTTGCCTGCGAAGCGGAGGCGGCCGCTTCCGGACTTCCCCGGGAGACCCGGCTTGCCTGCCTGCTCCATGACGCAAGCGAGGCTTATATCTCCGATATCACACGTCCGGTAAAGCTGGGGCTTCCGGAATACCGCGTGATAGAAAAACGGCTTCAGGACACTATCTACCGGCGCTTCGGCGTTGACCCGGAAAACGAGGAGATAATGCGCGAGGTCACGCGGATAGACGACGCCATGCTGTATCATGAATTTCTTGCGCTCGGCGGATTCCCGCTGTACGACAGGGCTCCCGAAAAGCTCACGGAGCCGTGTTTTGATTTTCAGCCGTTCGCCGAAACGGAAAGGCAGTATCTTGACGTTCTGAATATATTACTGTAAAAGGTATAACGTCCTGCCCGGACTTTACTTTTCACAGAATTGTAACCGTATTGTAAGAATATTGTAACCGTTTTGCTATTGAATTTCATGCTGTGTTTGTAGTATAATAAATGTGGACTACTTAATTGCATATCGGCGAATTATACAGCCACATCGGACAAACCTAATGGAAAGGCGGGTGCAGCTTTGAAGAATACACTTATCCTTGTACTGTCGGTCGTCGTCATAGCCGTAGCCATAATTGCAGTTGGCATTTCAATCAGCAAAAACAAGCGCGAAGAGGAAAGTTCCCAGACAGAGAGCACCACTTCCGTGACAACGCCCGATACAGTGCCGGTGATCCCCCCCACCGAGGAAATACAGCCACAGCCAGTGACGCAGCCTTCGCAGGAGTCCTCCGAGCCGGAGCGTGCCGAAAACGAATCCGCCGGCGATGTTATCCTCCTCGCCCGCTCGCTGATAGGAACTGACTTCGCGGACGGCGGTGAATCCCCGCAGACGGGATTCGACAACAGCGGCTTCATTTATTATGTGCTCCGTGAAAACGGCTACATTACCTGCCCGCGCGGAGTTTCAGCACAGTCAGAGTGGGGCACTGAGATCTCATACCCGGAGCTTGTCCCAGGCGACCTTGTATTCTTCTCCGAGGGCGGCTCTGTTGCTGAATTCGGCGGGATCTACTCCGGCGACGGAGTGATGATCGCCTGCCTTATGCCAGGCACTCAGGTCAAGGAAGTGAACATAACCACTGACTACTACCGCGGGCATTTCTTCCGCGGCGTGGCAATAAGCTGATTTTCCGGGAGAGGGTCTGTCTGTACCTCTCCCATACTTTGTTTTCCGGGAACCTCTAAAAACCGGTTTGAAAAAGCAGACGGTATTCTATACACATTTTCACTCAAACAAGTTTTTTATAGGTGACCTTCTGAAAGGAATCGTATGATTACGCTTACCCCATACATTAAAAAAGACCTCACGCTGTACAAACAGCTTTATCTGACCGCATTCCCGAAAGAAGAACGCGCGCCGTGGCTTCTCCTGAAACACCGCGCCGCCCAGGGACGCGCGGACGCCCTGGAAGCCCTTGACGATGGAAAATTCGCAGGACTTGCCTACGTTGTTACGCTTGACGACATGGCGTACCTGTTCTACCTGGCAGTTGCCGGGGAACAGCGCGGACGCGGAACCGGCGGAAAAATCATCGCCGCCCTCCGGGAACGCTACCCGGACAAGAGGCTGTTCCTGGCCCGTGAACAGCTCGACCGGACCGCCGCGAACTATCCCCAGCGCGAAAGCCGCCACAGGTTCTACCTAAAAAACGGCTTCGAGGACTGGGGAACGCTGATAAAGGAGGGACCTGTTACATACGACGTAATGGGAATCGGAAAATCAGTCACCCCGCCGGAATACAAGGCGCTCATGGCTTCCTGGACAGGAAAGCTCGCAGGGCTTATATTCAGGGCATATTTAACAGAACACGAATAAAACGGAGGAAACCATGGACCCAAGGAAACATTTCAGCGCACTCAACATAATACACAGAGTGATAAGCGAAAAGGTACAGCCCGGCGACATCTGCATTGACGCCACCGCCGGCAGGGGAAACGATACGCTTTTCCTCGCGAAACTGGTCGGAGAAACCGGTCACGTCACCGCTTTCGATATCCAGCAGGACGCGGTAGACAGCACAAGGGAGCTGCTTGCGGCAAACGGAATGTCCGGCCGCGCGGACGTGCTGCTGAAAAGTCACAGCGAAATGGACGAAACGGCGGAAGAAAACACTGTTTCCTGCATTACATTTAACTTCGGCTGGCTGCCCAAGGGCGACCATAACGTATTCACCAACAAATCCACGAGCATTCCGGCGATAGAAAAGGGACTGAAGCTGCTGAAAAGCGGCGGCGTCATGACCCTGATAATCTACTACGGCAGAGAAACAGGCTTTGAGGAACGCGACGCGCTGCTTGAATACCTCCCTACCATTGACAGCAGCCGCTTCACCGTAATTGAGATGCCGTTCGTCAACCGTCCCAATTGTCCGCCTATACCGATTCTCATTCTGAAAGATATGTAAGTTTAAGCCACATATTGACATATTTCAGCAAATATGATATACTAAATACCAGGGTATTAACAGAACGCCTCACACAATTTAAACATAGGAAACAAGCACTTCGGTGCGGTATGGTTTAAGGAGAACAATTATGTTTTGTCAGAAATGCGGCTGCATTCTTACCGAGGGCGCACGCTTCTGTGGAAACTGCGGCGCGGAGATCAGCCCAGCCACAGCAACACCGCAGGAACAGACAGCATCTCAGGCGGTAACAAACAACGCTCCACAGGGAGCGCAGCCTCAGCCCACGCCCGCTGAGGCACTCATGAACGAATACCATCGCGCGGCAAACGCCCAGTCAGGGATACCGCAGGATATCCAGCCGGAACGCTATACGGTCCCGGATCCGGTTCCAGAAAAGAAAAAGCGCAGCAAGCTGGTTCCCGGAATATGCATTGCGGCGGGAGCACTCGTAGTTCTTGGCGGCGCGGGAGCGCTGGTGTACAACCTGAATAAGCCCGCAGTAACGCGAATGATCATGGGCGACGCAAATTATGCGCACTCCGTGATGATGAATGCCATAACAGGAGCCGACAGCGCGGCATTTGAGGCGGCTTCACAGCAGGCGCTGAATATGGCTGCCTCTGCGATGAGCTCCGGAGCCGCTTCGCAGGCGGGAGACATAGTGCAGAACGCAGCAAACGGAGAACTCGGGGCGCTCGACAGCGTTGTAACCGGCAGCGACCCGATGGAGCAGGCAGGAACTGCGCTCCGTTTCGCGGCTGACTACGCCAACAGAATGACCGGAATGGACGGCGTAAGCATTACGTTTTCCGGCGGTGCGGAGTTTGATCAGGCTGCAATAGACCGGGCAATCGCTGAAGCCGACGCAGAGGAATACAGGGACAAAATGACCGATTTCATGAAGTCACTGGGTTCCATTGAGTTCACGGCGGCGGAGAAAAACAGCGGCGGCGCCTATGAATACTCGGCGCGCCTGACCTCCGGCGGAGATACCCTCGGTGAGCTCCAGACGCGTTACGGGCAGGACGGCAGGACTACCGTGATATTCCCCGGAATGAGCACCACCGGATTCCAGCTCACTCTTCCGGCGCACACGGAAGCTCAGGAGATACCGCAGTACGATGTGACAAAATTCTATGGGAACCTCGCGGCAGGCTTCAGGGAGCAGTTCAGGAACTATGAGATAACCTGCGTTGACGGCTCCGAGCAGCTCGGCACGCTGAAATTCACCGGAATGACCGTGCAGATAAAGCTCGACAAGGACGATATATGCGACCTGCTCCAGCTTGTGATTGACACGGCGCAGAATGACGAGGAGCTCGGCAGTTACATAAAGGCGCTCGCACAGATAAGCGACGAGGAGCTCGCGGACGCTTACAAGGAAATGTCCGAAAGCGTTGCCACTGCCCGTGGAAACTCCGTAAAGGCGGCTGCGGAGCTCACATTCTTCGTGAATAAGAGCAACACTCCTGTCGGAATTAAGGCAGTGTTCACCGCAAATGACGATGTCAGCGAAACGATGGAATGGCTCACTGACGGGCAGAATTCCGAATTCATAGCGCAGACCAGCGACAACGAGCTGTATATCGCGGCGCATACCACAGGCACCTCCGCGGACAGCGGCAACATGGTAATTGAGATGAACCCCGCAATGCTTCACGGCTCACTCGGCACATTCATGGAATACGCCGAGAATAACGGAACGGCAGTGTTCAATGTGGAGTACTCCGGCGTTGGCACGGCAAACGTTTTCGGAATGCCGTTCACGGTCGGCACATACAAGCTGACATTCCCGGACGACACAGCAAAGCTCCTGAGCGACGGAAACGCGGAAACGGAAAAGGCGCTCAGCAACTCAGCATTCACGCTGGATTCCAGAGCGCAGGGCAAGGGTATCTCCTACAACCTGTGCGCTGAGCTGAGCGGATACGGAAAGTTCACGCTCGGTATGAAGATAGACGAAGCGGCAGGCGAGGTCGCGCCCGTTCCCGGCAGCGAATACAAGCTGCTCAACCCGGATTCCATGACAGAGGACGAGAGCACGGCATTCCAGAACGACATTCTTTCCTATTACACTGAACTTTCGAAGAAGAACACGCTTGTAAGCTCCATTTTCGATATGGCAACGGTGCTTCAGGAGATAAATTCCGATTATTCAGACGACTACTGGGACTACCCCGAAGATGACGGCAATGACTGGAGCTGGACAGACGAATCCGAATGGGATCAGACTGACGAGTCAGACTGGAGCTGGACGGACGAATCAGATGGCTGGAGCGACAGTATACTCCCCACGCCTCAGCTTGAAGCCACTGCGGAAAACGTACAGCACGCAAACGAGGTCGCTTCGCTGATAAAGGATACGGCTTCTGAGTTCCTTGCAAAGATGGAAGCGGAGGGCGCGGCTCTCTTGACAGATTCAAATGCAGTCTCGATTTATTCCTTCGATGGCAACTGGCGGCTCTATTCATACACCATGAACGATCCCAGCGACTGGGCAGACGGTCAGGATCACTGGGGGTTCAACTTCGACCCGGAAACCCTTGAAAGTACGGCGTCCGGCGACAGCTCAAAGGAAATGCTGGCTTATTTCGAGCAATCGTTCCCTGAGCTGCAAAACACTTTGATGTTGATTTATATCGAAAACGGAAAGGTGATCGGCGCGGCGTATGTTCCCGAGGGAATATACAGTAGGCTGAACATTCCGGAGTTAACCGATTTTGAAAACGGCACATGGGATTACTGCGGCGAGAGAGCGGATCCCGAAATCGACGGCGTAATAAACGGCTGGATCATCGGATTATCTCCGGTGCTCACAAAAAAATAAATACGATTTATGGAGCAGCTTACCGCCGCTCCATTTTTCTGCAATAAATCTTCAGCTGCCTATTGACAAAAACGAAACTCCATGATATAATTAATAGGTTTGTCAAAAAACCGATACGTTTCTAAGGTGTTTTCGTATGAAGAAAGGTTGTTCACTATGGCGAATTATGACGTAATTATCGTGGGCGCAGGTCCTGCCGGAATATTTACCGCGCTGGAAATGCTCCGCAAGGGCTCCAGAAAAAAGGTGCTTATCATTGAGAAGGGCTTCCCGGTTGAAAAGAGAGCCTGTCCCAAGTCCAAGACCAACGTCTGCATGAACTGCAAGCCCTACTGCCATATAACCACCGGATTCTCAGGAGCCGGCGCATTCTCGGACGGAAAGCTGTCGCTCTCCAGCGAGGTAGGCGGAAACCTCCCGGAGCTCATCGGCGAGGAGCTCGCACAGGCTACCATCGACTACACCGACAAGATATACCTTGAATTCGGCGCCGACCCACACGTTGAGGGCGTAAGCGACCCGGACAAAATACGCGAGATACGCAAGAAAGCGATAAACGCGAACCTGAAGCTCGTAGACTGCCCTATCCGGCACCTCGGCACGGAAATGGCGCACCAGCTCTACCTCCGCATTGAAAAGCACCTTCAGGAGCACGGCGTTGACATCATGTTCCAGACGCGGTGCGAGGATATCGTCATTGAAGGAGATGTCTGCACCGGCGTTATAATCACTGACTGCAACGGAAACGACCGCCGCGAGCTGAAAGCGTCCAGCGTTGTCGTCGCGACCGGCAGAAAGGGAGCCGACTGGCTCGAACATACCTGCGAAAGCCACAGCATAGCTCATCAGCCCGGCACCGTTGACATCGGCGTCCGCGTGGAGGTGCGCAACGAAGTCATGGAGGAGGTCAACGCCGTCCTCTATGAGTCCAAGCTCATAGGCTATCCGCTTCCATTCAAGAATAAGGTGCGTACATTCTGCCAGAACCCCGGCGGATTCGTAAGTCAGGAGAACTACGACAACGATCTCGCAGTGGTCAACGGACATTCCTACAAGGATCTGAAATCCAACAACACGAACCTTGCCATACTTTGCTCGCACAATTTCAGCGTGCCGTTCAACCAGCCGATAGAGTACGCGCAGAAGGTCGGCGAGCTCACCAATATGCTCGGAAACGGACACATCATGGTACAGCGCTTCGGCGATATCCTCGACGGAAAGCGCACATGGGAAAAGGAACTTTCATTCTCAAACGTAAAGCCCACCCTCCCGGACGCAGTTGCAGGCGACATCACAGCAGCAATGCCCTACCGCACCATGACCAACATCATAAACTTCATCAAGGCGATGGACTGCGTTGTACCAGGCTTTGCAAGCCGCGAAACGCTCCTGTATTCACCGGAGCTCAAATTTTACAGCAACCGCATAAAAATGGACGAGCACTTCAACACGAATATTCACGGGCTGCACTGCCTCGGTGATTCCAGCGGCTGGACGCGCGGGCTTATGATGGCTTCCGTAATGGGCGTGCTGATGGGCAGAGAGCTTATCTGAGGAGGACGGAAAAATGCAGCTTCTTAAAGACAGGATAAGAAAAGACGGCGTTATAAAAGAGGGAAACATCCTGAAAGTGGACAGCTTCCTAAATCACCAGATGGATATTGCACTGATAAACGAAATTGGCAGGGAGTTCCGCAGGCTGTTCCCGGATAAAAGCATCAACAAGATACTCACCATCGAGGCCTCCGGAATAGGGATCGCGTGCATTACGGCGCAGTACTTCAACAACTGCCCTGTGGTATTCGCGAAAAAGACCCAGAGCATAAACATCGACGGCGAGGTATACTCCACCAAGATAAAGAGCTTCACCCACGGGCGCACTTATGATGTTATCGTGAAGAAAGCGTTCCTGTCGCCGGATGACAATATCCTGATAATTGATGACTTCCTTGCAAACGGCTGCGCACTCCTGGGACTTATCGACATCGTGAAAAGCAGCGGCGCAAAGACAGCCGGAGCCGGAATCGTTATAGAAAAGGGGTACCAGCAGGGCGGAGACCTCGTCCGCAGCAAGGGGATACGCGTGGAATCCCTTGCGATAGTTGATGAAATGGATCCCGTAAACGGCTGTAAATTCCGTGACGATAATTAGGACATAATTCAACCCCGCCTTTTCTCCTGTGGAAACGGCGGGGTTATTCTATTCTTCTAAAGACCTCTTTCACGGCGGATTTCTATGACTGATCCGCTCGCGTCCTGCTTTAGATGTTACCTTCGCTTTTTAGAGGTGACCTACAGCTTGAATCTGCCAACGAGCTGTTTCAGAGTTTCCGCCTGACCGGAGAGTTCCTCGGAAGCCGCCGCGCTCTGCTCCGCAGTTGCGGAATTCGACTGCACCACTCCGGATATCCTGGCAACATCAGAGCTGATGCTCTCCACCATGTTCCTCTGACGGTTGCAGGATTCAGTGATCCCGTCAACTATCTGCTTTACTGAAGCAGTGTATTCGCTGAGGGTCTTCATCGCTTCCGCTGTCTGGCTGGTAACTTCGGCTCCGCTTGCAGCCGCGCTGACGGAGTTTTCTATCAGCCTGGTCGTATTGGCGACAGCCTCCTGAGATTTGCCGGCGAGCGTCCGTACCTCGTCTGCGACTACCGCGAATCCCTTTCCGGCTTCCCCTGCCCTTGCGGCTTCAATAGCCGCGTTGAGCGCAAGTATGTTCGTCTGGAATGCAATATCCTCAATAACTGAGATGATATCGCTTATCTTTCCCGATGTCTCGCTTATGCCGTCCATCGCCTTGGTGAGCTCCTGCATTTTCTGGTTGACCTCATCAACAAAGCTGGAGGTCTTTTCCATCAGCCCGTCCGCCGACTGGCAGTTATCCGCATTCTCCTGAATCTGCTCCTCAATGTTTGAAAGACTTTTTGCAAGCGCTTCAACGGAGGCGCTCTGTTCTGCCGAGCCCTGGGACAGCGTAAGTGCGCCCGCCGCCACCTGACCAGAGCCTGAGCTTACCCGTTCCGCCGCTTTATAGATGTCCCTGATAACCTCAGACAGCTTTTCCTTTATTGTGAACAGACTATCCGCAAGCTGTGAGAAATCACCAGTGTAATACTGCATATTCTCACGGGTGTCTACCGTAAGGTTTTCTTCGGCAAGCTCGCCCAGTATTCTTGCTACGTCAGCAGTCGCATTCTGAAGGGCCCGGCTCATATCGACCACGGCGGTTGCAATGGTGCCTACCTCGTCAGGGCTCTTCATAAGATCCTCTACCTCGTTTGCGGAGCCAAGTTCTATATGCTCGAGCTTTTCTGCGGCTTTCTCAACACGCTTGAGCGGGAGCATAAGATTGTGGACCACGAGATATACCCAAAGCGTGAGCACTGCCATGCTTATAATGCAGATTATAATAAGGGTTAATCTGAGCGAATTTGCGGAAGCCATCACCTCGGAGGTTTTATCCGTAAATATAAACACCCAGCCCTGATCGTCTATGCTTGTATACGCCGCGGTAAATGAACCGCCGTTGCTATAATTCAGGGAGCCATCAGTGCTCCCGCCCTTAACGCTGTTTATTATATCGCTGATGTAGGATTCCTCAGCAATAGTGGCGATTTTTTCAGGATCCGGGTGGAATATGTACTTGCCGGTGTTCACATCAAGAAGGTAATACTCAGCGTTCTCCAGACCAGTGGGCGAAAGCTCGTTCAGCTTTTCCACGAGTCCGCTTGTAAGAATCCCGACGCCGCCAAGACCTATAACATCTCCGTTTTCATTGAAAACAGCCTTGTACATGGATATTATCTGCTCTCCGGTAGCAGGCGAGATAATAATACCTGCATTATACACTCCGTCAGCCGAAAGCAGGGCTTCGTGAAGCTGGCTGAGCTTTTCTTCATCAGGGCGCGTTACCTTTCCTATGACCTGCGTTGAAGTATGCGTACGCACCTTGGTATCCCATGTGCTTGCATATATTCCCTCAAGGAAATCTATATCGCTGCTGAAATTCTCTGTGTATTTCTGGGCTGCCGCCGCGATTTCCGCATCGTCCGGCGATTGAAGAAGGTCACTTATCTGCTGTGATTTCAGATACGCAGTCAGAGTATCCTCAGTGTTTCTGATGTAGTTTTTGATTATTTCCGAGCGATCCTTCGCCGCTGTTTCCATATTGTTTACTGCGGTCTGCTGTGAAGCTGACGAAACAGAATTGTTCACAAATAAAAACAGCACCGAAAAAACGATAAGCTGAATGACAAATAACGTGACCGTTATCCTGAAATCAAGTCTGAATCTTCTTATTTTCTTTTCCATTTATTTCTCCAGATTCCAATGCAAGAAAAAAGCTGATGCTTTTCCCAAACCATTCCGCCGTAATGCAAGTCAATAAGCCAATTTACGACATTTTTTCTCTCAATCATTATATACTAAAATACTTAAAAAGTCAATCCACTTTTGCAGCTTTATCTATTTCAATTTGCACCGGCAGGCAAATGATTCCTTATATAATTATTATTGGTACCCTCTGAAAAAGCAGGACACGAGCAGATGATATAAGTCATAGAAATCTGCTCGTATCACGGTTTTCAGAGATCACCTATGGAGAATTTCTCCCCGGTCATAGAAAGACAACAGCCCGGGAAGATTGAATCATAAAAAACAGGCGCCTTCTGCAAGGTGCCCGTTTTAGTTATGGTCACCTCTAAAAACCTTGTTCGAGTGAAAATGTGTATAGCACACCGACTGCTTCTTTCAACGAGCGAAATTTCTGATGCGACGGCGTCCATGCCGTCGCCCGGTTATTTCGCTTTGCAACATCGTGTTGCACCTCCTCGTAAGGCATACAGCCTTAATTCGTCGGCTTTCATCGCATTCGGCGCACTCTACCCGTTTTCACTTTTCAAACCGGTTTTTAGAGGTGACCTTATTCACTACCGCATTGAACATTCCGCGATGTATGTGAATACAGTCGTCCAATGCAATTTATTGGTTTATGCTTCCCTTGGCTTTCAGGCGCGTTGCAGCCCTTGCAAGGGTCATCTGCGCCGCGTTGAATTCGCGTATGCTTCTCTTCTGGAGTATAGCCTCCCTGGCGGCGGCAGCCTCCTCGCGGGCGCGGTTGGCGTCTATCTCCTCGGGACGCTCTGCGGAATCCACAAGCACCAGCACCTCGCCGTCCTCGACCTTCACCAGTCCGGAGGACACCGCCGCTATGCAATCCTGCTCTCCAGGAATACGATAGGTCATTATCCCCGGAACTACAGCGCTGATGATGTCGCAGTGCCCGGCAAGTATTCCGTACTGTCCGTCAGCCGTGGGAACTATCAGCGACTCGCACTCGCCCTCATAGAACGTGTTTGACGCCGCAAGGATATGCGTTTTGAATGTATTCATGACGCACCCCGCTTAAAGCTTCGCAGCCTTTTCAACTACGTCGTCGATGGTTCCTACGTTGTAGAATGCAGCCTCCGGATACTTATCCATGTCGCCGGAGATTATCGCCTGGAAGCCCTTTATCGTTTCGGTCAGCGGAACGTAAATTCCCGGGATACCTGTGAACTTCTCTGCAACGTGGGTCGGCTGCGCAAGGAAACGCTGTATCTTTCTCGCACGGGTGACTACCTGCTTATCCTCGTCGGAAAGCTCGTCCATACCCAGTATCGCGATGATATCCTGAAGCTCGTTGTACTTCTGGAGTATTTCCTGTACGGTTCTCGCGGTTTCGTAGTGGTCGTTTCCAACTATGTCCGCCTCAAGTATCCTCGATGTGGATGCAAGCGGATCTACTGCGGGGTAAATACCCTGCTCCGCTATCTTACGGCTCAAAACGGTGGTAGCGTCCAGATGAGTGAACGTTGTCGCAGGAGCCGGGTCGGTCAGGTCGTCCGCAGGAACGTAAACCGCCTGAACAGACGTTACAGAACCGCTTCTTGTGGAGGTGATACGCTCCTGAAGCGCGCCCATCTCCTCGGAAAGGGTCGGCTGATAACCAACCGCGGACGGCATTCTGCCCAGCAGCGTGGAAACCTCCGATCCTGCCTGTACGAAACGGAATATGTTGTCTATGAACAGAAGCACGTCCTTATTCTGAACATCACGGAAGTACTCCGCCATTGTAAGTCCGGAAAGCGCAACGCGCATACGCACGCCCGGGGATTCGTTCATCTGACCGAATACCAGCGCGGTCTTGTCGGAAACTCCGCTCTCGCGCATTTCGTTCCACAGGTCGTTACCCTCACGGCTGCGCTCGCCGACGCCGGTGAATACCGAATAACCGCCGTGCTCCATCGCAACGTTGTGGATAAGTTCCTGAATAAGCACCGTCTTTCCTACGCCGGCACCGCCGAACAGACCTATCTTACCGCCCTTGGGGTACGGCTCCAGCAGGTCTATTACCTTGATGCCCGTTTCGAGCACCTGTGCCACCGGCTGCTGCTCCTCGAATCCGGGAGCCTTGCGGTGTATCTCCCAGCGCTCGCCGTCAGCGAGTTCTCCCTCGCCGTCGATGGGGTCGCCGAGAACGTTGAACATACGTCCAAGGGTACGGTCGCCGACAGGGACGCTTATCGCCTTTCCCGTTGCAGTGACCTCCATACCCCTTGCCATATTCTCACTGGCGCCCAGCAGTATGCAGCGGACCCTGTCCTTTCCTGTGTGCTGTGCGACTTCCATTACGCGCTGTTTTCCCCTGACGTTCACTGTCAGGGCTTCTTTTATCTTAGGCAGTTCGCCCGGGGCGAATTTACAGTCTATGACCGGTCCTGAAATCTGTGTTATCTTACCTGTACTCAATGTCCGCACGCCTCCTCACTTTTCTTTTTTGCAAGCTTCCTCTTCTGCGCCTTTGCACCGGAGGATATCTCGGTTATCTCCTGAGTTATCGCAGCCTGCCTTGAACGGTTATACTGCACCGATAATTCCCCGAGGAGCTTCTCCGCGTTCTGGTTTGCGGAATTCATCGCCGTCATGCGCGCGTTCTGTTCTGCGCAGAAGCTGTCTACCAGCGCGCTGTAAATATAGCCGGAAACGTAGCTCGGCACCAGCGTGTCAAGAACCGCGTTCACTGACGGAGTGAACTCAAACGGTCTGGTTATAGCCTTTTCAGTGGTGTTGTCCGCGAATGTCCGGCGGTGGAACGGCAGAAGTCTTTCCGTCTTTGCCTCTTCGAACATTCCATTCCTGATATCCGTATAAACCACGAATATCTTGCAGACCTCCTGGCGCTCGAATATTTCCAGAAGTATCGAGCTTATCTCGCGGGCGCGCTGCATCGTGGGATTCTGCGCCGTATAAAGGAAGCTCCGCTCCACCGGGATATCATGATGCGCAAAGTACTGTCTGCCATACTCGCCGACAACGAAAAGCTTCGTGTCAGGGTGCTGGCTCAGGAGCTTCTCAGCCTCACGGATAACGTTCTGGTTGTACATTCCGGCAAGTCCCTTGTCTGCGGTGATGACAAGGCAGGCATAGGGGCCGGTCAGCAGATGATGGCTGTCCTCCGGGTAGAAAAAGCGGTTCTCCACTTCTTTCGAGGTACGGAAGATACGCTTTATCTCGCCCTTTATCGCCTCAAAATAGGGGCGTGTGTGGTCGAGCTCCGACTTTGCCTTGCGCATTTTCGTGGAAGCTATCAGGTACATCGCGTTGGTTATCTTCTGAGTATCACGGACGCTTTTTATGCGGTCCTTTATCTCTTTCGTGTTAGCCATAGCGCACCGCCTTAACCGCCGTTACGCTCCAGAAAGCGCTTTGCGAATTCCAGCATGGAGTTTCTTTCCTCTTCGGTGGTCTCGCCCGTGCGGTCTATCTTTTCACAGATGTCGGGCATTTCCGCCGCCGCGGCATCCAGCAGCTCACGGCTGAACTGCGGTATCTTATCCACGGCGATATCCTGGAATATGTGTCCCATAGCGGCTGTCAGCAGGATGACCTGCTCGTGCTGCTTATAGGGATTATACTGCTTCTGACGGAGCAGTCTCATAAGTCCCTGACCGTAACGGAGCTGCTTCTTGGTAGCCTCGTCAAGATCGCTGGAGAACTGCATGAATACTTCCATCTCGCGGTACTGCGCGAGGTCAAGACGGATCGCGCCGGTCGCCTTCTTCATCGCCTTTGTCTGTGCGGCGCCGCCTACACGGGAAACCGACAGACCTACGTTTACCGCAGGGCGCTGACCGGAATGGAACAGGTCGCTTTCAAGGAATATCTGACCGTCCGTGATGGAGATTATGTTTGTAGGAATATACGCGGATACGTCGCCCGCCTGAGTTTCTACTATCGGGAGCGCAGTCATGCTGCCGCCGCCGAGCGCGTCGGAAAGGTGCGCGGAACGCTCCAGCAGACGTGAATGCAGGTAGAATACATCGCCCGGATAAGCCTCACGTCCCGGAGAGCGCTCCAGCAGAAGGCTGAGAGTACGGTACGCGACTGCGTGCTTGGAAAGGTCGTCGTAAACTATCAGCACGTCCCTGCCATGGTTCATGAAGAACTCGCCCATTGCACAGCCGGAATACGGCGCGATATACTGCAGCGTCGCGGAATCGCTGGCGGTGGCGTTTACGATTATAGTGTAATCCATGGCGCCGTGCCTGCGGAGGTTCTCGGCAAGCTGTGCGACTGATGAAGCCTTCTGACCTATCGCGACGTAGATGCAGACAACTCCCTTGCCCTTCTGGTTCAGGATAGTATCAAGCGCGATTGCTGTCTTACCGGTCTGTCGGTCGCCGATTATCAGCTCACGCTGACCTCTGCCTATCGGGAACATTGAGTCTATCGAAAGCAGACCAGTTTCCATAGGGCGGTTGACCGGCTGGCGGTCGATGATGCCGGGCGCGGGATTTTCGATAGGATAATAGTCCTCCTGGGCTATCGGTCCCTTTCCGTCAACCGGCTCGCCGAGGGCGTTGATAACGCGTCCCATGAACGCTTCGCCTACCGGGATACCAGCGACTTTCCTGGTGCGGCGTACTATGCTGCCCTCGGTTATATCGCTTTCATCACCGAAGATAACGCAGCCTATCTCGTCCTCTTTAAGGTCGAGTATCATGCCCTTTATTCCGGATTCAAACAGCAGAATCTCGCCGTACTCGGCGTCCTCCAGTCCGCTGATGGTAGCAATGCCGTCGCCGACTGTCAGCACCGTGCCGACTTCCTCGTCCTTGGGAATAGGCTCGAAATCCTCGATAGCCTGACGTATCATCGGAAGAACGTCCTGCTTGCCGCGGATAGCCTCGGAAATGCTCTCCTTGAGCTGCTTTGCCCTGCCCTCGGCGCTCCAGTCGAATATGCGGTCAAGGTTCCACTTGTATGTGGAGGTGCCTATCTCAATGCGGAAGCCGTCGCGCACGCTGTCGTCCTGCTTCGGGATAACCGCAACGGCTGCGCCGTACTTCTTTTCCAGAAAATCCTGAACCTTTTTAAGCTGTTCGTCCGTGGGAGTTTCACGGCTGTAAATGAACGCTTCGACCTCGACTTTTCTGATCTCGTGTTCTGTCATCAGTCATTACTCCTTTCCGGAATCTTCAAAGCTGTCATACGCACTGCCGGCAGGAACAAGAAGCTTGTCTACCGCCGCTGATACCATTTCCTCTATCTGGGCGTTAGTTTCCTGGAGAACCTTGTTCTTCTCTGCCTGAGCCGCTCTCCTTGCATCGTCGATTATGCGGAGCTTCTCCTGCTCTGCCTCTGCAATATGAGCCTTAGCGGCATTGTCAGCGTCCGCCATAGCCTTCTTCTTCAGCTCGGCAGCTTCGTCCTGCGCCCTGGCGATGAGCCCGGAGTACTTCTCCTGCTCTGCCTCTGCTGCGGCGAGCTTGTCGCTGGCGGTCTTATCCATGTCCTTGTAGTAAGCCTCGCGCTTAGCCATGAAGTTCTTGACCGGCTTGTAAAGCAGCAGCCAGAGACCTCCGGCGAGTATCACGAAGTTGAACAGGTGCAGCAGTATCTGCTGCCAGTCTACATTAAGAGGGATTCCCATAAAATTACCCCCTTACAGTACGAAGATGATGAGTATTGCAACTACCAGCGCATAAATGATCGCAGTTTCGATGAACACCAGGCCAAGCATCATGTTTGTACGGATCTTATCCGCAGCCTCGGGCTGGCGGGAGATACCCTCAGAGGACTTGGCGGTCGTAAGACCCATGCCTATGCCGGCGCCGCACGCAGCGATACCTACGCAGATACCAGCCGCGATAGCCTTGCTGCCGGTGGAATCATTATCGCTTGTCTGCGCTTCCTGAGAAACGCTGGCGCCGTCCTGCGGAGCGGGCTCGGGCTTATCGGCAGCCGCAAACGCTACAAGGCTGCAAAGTGCGCATACCATCAGCGCAACGATTCCGCATATTACTAACTTCTTAACTGATCTCTTCATGGTTGTTTCCTCCATAACTGTTTGTTTTATTTTATTCTTTGTTTGTACCTTTAGAAATACGCTTTTTTATTGCCTTGACGGGAGGCTCTGAAACCTCTCCGTAGAACATCGCCGTCAGCATTGTGAGTACATACGCCTGAATAAGCGCGTGCAGCAGCGTGAACATTATTCCCACGAAAACCGGGAGAACAAAGCTCAGGCTGATGTTGTAGTATACAAGCTCCGTTACCAGCAGACCGCTGAGCAGTGCACCGAAAAGACGGAAGCTCATAGATATCGGCAGTGAGAATTCCTTGAGCGTTCTTCCGACGCCCTTGATCTTTGCGCCAGCGATACCGCCGCTGAGTATCACCAGATACGACAGGCAGCCGAGCATTATCGCCGCGTTTATATCCGACAGCGGAGCAGGCAGCGATATGGTGCCTCCGACTGTGGTGGGAGCCTGAATGCCGAAAAGCTCGAACAGCGTTCCAACGAAGATATACACTCCGGCTGCGAATACGTACGCTCCAAGGAATGTGTTCTTATGGGGACTGCTGGTCCTGGCGAGATTATCAAAGAATCCCACGAGCTGCTCCAGCACAAGCTGGAACTTCCCCGGCACCATCTTGAACCTCGGTATCGCGAAAATGCGGATCAGAGCCGCTGCAACCAGCAGCACTCCGCATACCACCAGCGAGGAAATATATGCCGGATTAACGTCCTTCAGTCCGAAAAGGCTCACCTTATTCGTTCCGTGCAGCACTGCGTCGCGCATTACCACCTTGATGGATTCAGACTCGCCCGTACCGCCCACGAGGAGCGCCGCGACAAGAATGACCGCCATCAGTGCGACCCATACGACTATGAATACCACACGTTTTCTTTTGCTCATATTTTTCTCCTTTCTATCTTCTATATATGTTATCCGCTTTTAGCGGTAATTGTCACTGTTCTTGTTTTTCATGAATGAACATCAGGCAGAAGCTTACCGTAAGAAGCCCGCAGCACACCCATATGACGCCATGACCTATCGCCGTGGAAAGAACGCTACCGATTCCTGCGCCGGCTGCGAACACTCCTATTACTCCGAAATATGTCAGCGACCTTGTAAGAGTTCCGCGGTCATGGCTGCGCAGATAGGCGCACAGGGATTCCATACCGCTGCGCATATTGCCTATGCACATCGTGCTGGCGTAGGGCTGACCGTGTATCTTGTGGAACGTCTGCACCTGAAGCGCGCACACGAACGAAACCAGCGCATTCGCAATGGCGTTCATAGTTTCGGGGATAAATCCGACAATAAACAGCAGGACTATCTCCTCGATAAGAACTATCTGCCGCCAGTGTATGCGTTCATACCGCTTGTAGTGAACGTGCACCAGTTCTGCTACTGCTATCCCTATCAGAAAAGAAATAACGGGCACAAGATATTTTGCCACCTTGTCCCACTCACCGCGGAACAGCGCCGAGGACATCAGCACTATGTTTCCGGTCTGCGCATTGGCGAATACTCCGTCACGGCAGCAGTATGTATAAGCGTCCTGAAATCCTCCGGAAAGTATTATGAACACCGCCGACCGGAATTTATCAGACATCTGCCCGTGAAAGCCATTGTTCTTCATAGCAGACCTCCTTTATCCAAGTGCCCGGATAATGATTTGTTTCAAATGGCATACTTTTTCGCTCTATATTATAATACACTTCGAAAATAAAGTCTAATCTTAATTTGAAATATTTGATATATCATTAAAACATGGTACAAATAAAAGCATTATGATATTTATATAGGTCACCTCTAAAAACCTTGTTTGAATGAAAATATGTATAGCACACGCCTGCTTCTTTCGCTCTGCAACATCGTGCTGCACCTCCCCGTAAGGCATACAGCCTTACTTCGCCGGATTTCATCTCATTCGGCACACTCTGCCCGTTTTCACTTTTCAAACCGGTTTTTAGAGGTTCCCATGAATTATTCAACATTCTTTGCGCTTCCGTCAAAATATCCCGGCGCCGAATCAGCAGCGCCGGGATATTGATTCAGTATGTAATTACTTTACAAAGGGGTTCTCGGTCGGATAGAGCATACCAGCGGGCTGGTTGAATCCGATGTCGCTGATTCCGAGGTAGCGGAAGAGGTCGAACAGGAGCTTTCCGTAGTGACCGAATGCAACTGCGCCATGGTGCGGATAACGCTTTTCAACTAAAACGTGACGGTAGAAGCGTCCCATCTCAGGAATTGCGAAGATACCGATACCGCCGAAGGAGCGTGTAGGAACGTCAAGAATCTCGCCCTCTGCGATATATGCGCGGAGAGTTCCCTCGCTGTCGCACTGTAAGCGGTAGAATGTAACGTCGCTTGCTGCGATGTCGCCCTCGAGGGTGCCTCTTGTGAAGTCAGGGTCGCTGCCAGCGGGTTCCAGTAAGCGGTGCTGGATAAGCTGATACTTGACTGCACGGGTGGAGCACATCTTGCACTCAGGAGTATTTCCACAGTGGAATCCCATGAATGTATCTGTAAGGGAGTAGTTGTACCTGCCCTTGATGTCCTCGTCATAGATGTACTTGGGAACGGAGTTGTTGATGTCAAGCAGTGTAACTGCGTCAGCGGAAATGCAGATACCGATGTATTCGCTTAATGCGCCGTAGATATCTACCTCGCAGGATACGGGGATACCGCGGCTTACAAGGCGGCTGTTTACATAGCAGGGCTCAAAGCCGAACTGAGAGGGGAATGCAGGCCAGCACTTGTCAGCAAATGCAACGTACTTCTTGGAGCCCTTGTGGTTCTCTGCCCAGTCTAAGAGTGTGAGCTCGAACTGAGCCATACGTCTGTTGAGGTCGGAATAATAGTTGCCCTCGCCCATTTCCTTTGCCATATCGGCGCATACATCGTCGATCCTGGGGTCGTTCTCGTGCTCCTTGAAGGAAACGAGCAGGTCGAGCTCGGAGTTCTCCTCAATCTCAACGCCCAGCTCATATAAGCCCTTGATGGGAGCGTTGCAGGCGAAGAAGTCCTGCGGACGGGGACCGAAGGTGATGATCTTCAGATTCTTGATGCCGACGATAGCTCTTGCAACGGGAACGAAGTCCTTGATCATCTTAACGATGTCGTCAGCGGTGCCGACGGGATATTCGGGGATAAAGCCCTTGAGATGGCGCATACCGAGGTTGTATGAGCAGTTGAGCATACCGCAGTAAGCGTCGCCTCTGCCGTTGATCATGTCGCCGTCGCCCTCTGCTGCTGCAACGAACATACAGGGACCGTCAAAGTTCTTGGCGATAAGCGTTTCAGGAGTCTCAGGACCGAAGTTTCCAAGGAAAACGACTAATGCGTTGCACTCTGCCTTCTTTACGTCCTCGACAGCCTTGAGCATATCAAGTTCGTTTTCAACCGTAACGGGACATTCGTAGATACCCTCGCCATAAGCGGAAACGATAGCCTTGCGGCGGCTCTCAGATAAAGCGATGGGGAAACAGTCGCGGGATACGGCAACAATGCCGAGTTTGATTTCAGGAATGTTGTTCATTGATTTACCCTCACAGTTTTATATTCCGGGAATACAGCGGTATCCCCTTATGTTTACGTTTATAGGATATCACAAAAACTTTAGTTTGTCTAGTGCTTTTTTGTCGTATTCATGCAAAATCTGCCCAAAAAACGACGAAACTATTCTATAAAAGTTTACTTTTTGGAAAAATCGTGTTATAATCTCATACGACAGGCGGCACCCATAGACCGCCATACAATTATACAGAAGAAAGAAGCAATGTCAATGAACAAGGATCTGACAGTAGGGAGCCCGGGAAAATCGCTTATAATGTTCACGATACCGCTGTTTATCAGCGTGATGTTCCAGCAGATGTACAACATCGCGGACAGCGTTATCGCGGGAAAATTCGCGGGGGAGGACGCCCTTGCGGCGATAGGCGCCAGCTACCCGATAACCATGATATTCATGGCTGTGGCAGTCGGCTGCCAGATAGGATGCTCGGTAGTCATAAGCAAGCATTTCGGCTCCGGGAATATGCCGATGACCAAGACCTGCATTTCTACGTCCCTTATTGCGGGAGCCGTGCTTTCCGTGGTGCTGACCGTTGTGGGAGTGCTGTTCAGCGGGCTTTTCATGCAGTGGGTGCAGACCCCGGATAACATCTTTGACGACGGCTGCCTTTACCTCATGATTTACACGGGCGGATTCGTGTTCCTGTTCATTTATAATGTAGTGACGGGTATATTCAACAGCCTCGGCGACAGCAAGACCCCGCTGTATCTGCTGATAGGGAGTTCGGTGGGCAACGTTATCCTTGACTGTATCCTGATAATTCCGCTGAAAATGGGAGTTGCCGGCGCTGCGTGGGCTACGTTCGCGGCTCAGGGAGCGGCTTGTATTCTCGCGCTGCTCCTGCTGTTCCGCCGCGTGAAGTCCATGCAGATAAAGGGCGGAAAGCTGTTCAGCGGGAAGGCGCTCGGCGAGATCTCAAAGGTTGCGGTGCCAAGCGTGCTCCAGCAGAGCTTTATCTCGGTGGGTAACCTGTTCATTCAGTACATGGTGAACGGCTTCGGTTCCTCGGCGATAGTTGCGGGATATTCCGCGGCGATAAAGCTGAATACTTTCGCAATAACCTGCTTCACCACCATCGGCAACGGAATGTCCAGCTTCACGGCGCAGAACATCGGCGCGAACAAGCCGGAGCGCATAAAGCAGGGATTCCGGTCGGTGCTTCTGTTTTCGCTGGCAACGGCTCTGGTGTTCTTCCTGCTGTTCTTCATACTCAACCAGCAGCTTCTGTCGCTGTTCATGAACGAGGACAGTTCGCAGCTCGCGCTTGATACCGGGACGCAGTTCCTGCGGATAGTGGCCCCGTTCTACTTTGTCGTGTGCCTGAAGCTCCTCTGCGACGGAGTTCTCCGCGGCAGCGAGAGCATGGGCTGCTTCATGGCGGCAACGTTCACCGACCTGATACTCCGGGTGGTGCTTGCCGCGATACTGTCGAACGCAATGAACGACGTTGCGGGTATATGGTACTCATGGTCGGGAGCATGGGCGGTGGCCACGGTCATGTCTGTCGCATTCTACAAGTCCGGAATATGGGCTAAGAAACTCAAAGCCCGCAACTCCGTGAATGCGGGAATCGAAGAAGATCTTGCTGAGATAAAAGAAAAAATCGAAAAAATAGATAAGGTCAGCGTTGGGTCTGATTCAGAAATCGAATAACAAATACCTCAGCTCTACTAAAATAATCAGACTGCCGAGAAGCCCTCATCTTCGTCGGCAGTCTGAACCCCGGCTCTGCAGTGGAACCGGGGTTATTTTATGCCTTTTTCGGGAGGGTGAGCGTGAATGTAGTTCCGCAGCCCTCGGTGCTCTTTACAGTGATCGTTCCCCCGTGCAGCAGCACTCCGTGCTTCACGATGGACAGCCCCAGACCGGTGCCGCCTATCGTACGGGAGTGGCTCTTGTCCACCCGGTAGAACCGCTCGAAAATGCGGTCCGTGCTGTCCGCCGGGATACCGATCCCGGTATCGGACACCGTTATCACCACGTTGTCAGCATTGTTCCGGACGTCTACGTCAGCCCTGCCGCCCTGCTTGTTGTACTTTACGGCGTTGTCTATCAGGTTGTAGACTATCTCCTCAAGCACTGAAGCTATTCCGGTGTACTCTGCCTTTTCGCCGGTGACGGAGATCGTGACGTGCTTCTTTTCCGCCGCGGGAGTAAGCCTTTCAGCGGCTATCCCGGCAACGGCAAGCAGGTCGGTTTTCTCAGCGCGGTCGGTGAACGTGTTCTCGTCAAGCTGAGAAAGCTTGATAATGTCCTGAATCAGCGTGATGAGCCGTCCCGCCTCGTCGCGGATATTCTTCGCGAATCCGGTGACGTCTTCGGGCTTTACTATGCCGCCGACCAGCATATCAGATATTCCGTAAATAGTCGTGAGCGGCGTTTTCAGCTCGTGCGACACGTTGGAGGTGAACTCCCGGCGAAGCTCCTCGCGGCTCTCCTTTTCGGTCACGTCAAGAATTATTATTACCGCGCCGCTTACCGATCCGTCAGTCATTACGGGAGTCGCGATGACCTGATATATCTTCTCGGAAATATTAAGGTTCACTTCGCTGCGCTTTCCGCTCAGCGCGGATTCAACAGCATTCCTGAACGCCTCGCTTCTGTTGAGCACGAGCACGCTCCTGCTGTCGCCGGTGAATCCGGAGCCGAGGATATCCAGCGCCGCCGTGTTGTAGGAAAGCACCTCCGTGCGGCTGTCGGTGATGATGAAGCCCTCGCTCATGTTCTCGGTTATCAGGGAAAATTCCTTACGGCTGCGGGTGAGCTCGGAGATCTTCTGGTCTATCTCACGGTTCTGCTCGGTTATACGGTGCAGCAGCGGGGCTATCTCGCCGTAGCTTTCAGAGATATCAGGTTTTTTGAGGTCGATGTTATTGATAGGCTTGACTATCGCCCTGGCTACCAGCGCAGCAACTCCAACGGAAACCAGCGCAGTTGCGATGATGACAAGCAGTATCTCCCACCACATTCCCGCCATTCTGGCGAAAACGGTGTCCATCGTGCCGGATACGCGCACAACGCAGTCATATCCGATGACCCTCGCGCAGTAGACCGACATTTCCGAAACGGTGTAGCTGGTGCGCACCGCCGTGCCGGTTCCGGAGTTCTTGGCGGCAACGACTTCCTCGCGGTTGAGGTGGTTTTCCATCGTGGAGATATCCGCCTTGTTGTCGTAGAGCACCGTGCCGTCCGCGTCGATGTAGGTTATGCGGTTTTCAAAGGTTCCGTGTATGTCTGCGCTGAGCTTTTCAAGGCTCCTGACGTCCGTGGCGGGGTCGGTGCTGTCCATTGTCGCCGCAAGAAGCATAGCCTGCTGTTCTAGCTGAGTTCTGAAAACGTCCTGCTCCTTGTTGTAGGCGATGCCGAGCACCAGAGCCACCGCCGACAGTATCGCAATCAGCGAAGCAAGGAACGTACCGCCGAAAATTCGTTTAGTCATCTCGTCCTCCGTCAGCTTATGTCGACAGCCTTGTAGCCTATGCCGCGGACGGTCTCTATCATTCCGCCGCATTCGCCCAGCTTCAGGCGGAGAGTGCGGATATGTACGTCTACCGTGCGGCTCTCGCCGTCGAAATCATAGCCCCAGACCTTGGAGATTATTTTCTCGCGGGAAAGGACCGTGCCCATGTGTTCAAGCAGCAGGCAGAGCAGCTCGAATTCCTTGTAGGTGAGCTGGACTTCCTCGCCGTTCACCTTTACAATATGCTTCGAGGTGTTGACGTAAAGCCCTCCCACGGAATATTCCACCGTGCTGTTGGAGGCGGTGCGGCGCAGCAGCGCCTTTATCCGGGAGATAAGCTCCATCGTGCCGAAGGGCTTTGCAACGTAGTCGTCCGCGCCGCTGTCAAGCCCTATCACCTTGTCGTATTCCGTGCCCTTTGCGGTGAGCATTATTACCGGCAGCGCGGCGTGCTCCGGGTTCGCGCGGAGCTTCGCCAGCACAGAAAGCCCGTCCTCGTCCGGGAGCATTATGTCCAGCAGGAGCACTGACGGCTCCTCCTCTTTCAGCGCCTCCCAGAATTCAGAGGGACGCTCGAAGCCCTTTGCCTCCAGCCCGGAATTATTCAGTGCGTACAGTACGAAGTTCCTTATATTTGCGTCGTCCTCCAGCATATAAACCATGTCGTTCACTCTCTTTCGTGATGTGCGGGTCAGCGTTCTCCGGTGATGGAGTATACCACCCATTCTGCGATATTTGTTGCATGATCGGCGATCCTTTCGAGATACTTCGCCGCCATCAGCAGATCCATAAAGTACTCCGCCTCGTCTGAATCCCCGCGCACCAGCTCGATAAGCTCCTCCTTGACCTTCAGGAAAAGCTGGTCTACGGTGTCGTCTGCGGCTATCGCCTGCTGCGCGAGCTTCACGTCCTTCTTCACGAAGGAATCCACGCTCATCGTCACCATGCTGATAGCCTCGTTCGCCATATCGGAGATGTGCACCTTTCCGGTGAGCTCCGTGGAGTGCACGAACCCCGCGATTTCCGCGATATCCTGCGACTGGTCGCCGATGCGCTCCATGTCGGAGATCATCTTCAGCGCCGAGGATACGCTGCGCAGGTCGCGCGCAACGGGCTGCTGGTGGAGCAGGAGCTTCATGCACAGCGCTTCGATATCATGCTCCATGTGGTCGGTTTCTTCTTCGTTGTCGTTTACCTTGGAGATCATCTCCTCGGTCTTTTCGTCGAACAGCGCCTTTACTGCGCAGGCAATGCTTTCCTCGCAGAGTGCGCCCATCTTGATGAGCTCCACGTTTAGCTGTTCGAGCTGTTCGTCAAAGCGGTTTCTCATAATATACCTCCAAATCAGCCGAAGCGTCCGGTTATGTAGTCCTCCGTCCGCTGATCCTGCGGGTTGGAGAAGATGGCGTCAGTATCCGCGTATTCAACGACCTCGCCCAGCAGGAAGAACGCCGTCTTGTCGGAGATTCTCGCCGCCTGCTGCATATTGTGAGTTACCATAACAATAGTATACTCCTTTTTCAGTTCAATTGCAAGGTCTTCTATCTTGGAAGTAGAGATAGGGTCCAGAGCTGAGGTCGGCTCGTCCATCAGCAGGACTTCCGGCTCAACTGCGAGGGCGCGGGCAATGCAGAGCCTCTGCTGCTGACCGCCGGAAAGTCCCAGCGCGGATTTTTTCAGCCTGTCCTTGAGCTCGTCCCAGATGGCGGCGTCGCGCAGGGACTTTTCAACGATGTCGTCCAGCTTCACCTTGGAGTGTATCCCATGGGTGCGCGGTCCGAACGCGATGTTGTCGTAAACGCTCATCGGGAACGGATTCGGCTTCTGGAACACCATTCCCACGCGCTTGCGCAGGAGGTTCACGTCCATCTTGCCGTAGATGTCCTCGCCGTCAAGCAGGAACTGCCCGGTTATGCGGCATCCCTCCACGAGGTCGTTCATTCGGTTTAGCGACTTCAAAAGCGTGGATTTTCCGCATCCGGACGGTCCTATGAAAGCTGTTATCCTGTTTTCTGGGATCTGGAGATCTATGCCCTTGAGCGCCTTGAAGTCGCCGTAATAAAGCTCGGCGTTCCTGATATCGAATTTCATGGTGTTATCCTTTCTTTTTCGCAATGTGACGCTCGATGAGGTCGGAAATAAGATTGATGATGAATGTGAGCGCGAGCAGGACTACCGCTGAAGCAAACGCCTCGTTAACGTGCAGGCCCTCGGTGGAAAGAATGTACATATGCACCGTCAGGGTCGCCGCGGAGCTTCCCGAGCCTGCAAGCGCGCCGGGCAGGCTGTGGCCGGAGCCGGAAGTGAATATCAGCGCTGCGGATTCGCCTACGATTCGTCCGATGGCGAGAATAACGCCGGACATGATGCCGGGCACCGCAGTCGGAAGTATTACGCGGAACACCGTGCGCATTTTGCCCGCGCCAAGTCCGAAGCTGCCCTCGCGGTAGCTGTCGGGAACGGCGAGCAGCGCCTCCTCAGTGGTGCGTATTATCAGCGGGAGTATCATCATAGCCAGGGTGACAACGCCCGCAAGCATTGAGAATCCCCAGCCCAGGGAGAGATTGAACATCAGGTATCCGAACAGACCGAATACTATCGACGGAATACCGGAAAGCGTTTCAGTGGTCACGCGGATGATCTTGACAAGCCTGTTGCCGCGCTTCGCGTATTCTACGAGGTATACCGCCGCGAAAACCCCTATCGGTACGGCGATGACAAGCGTCATTGCGACCATGGAGAGCGTGTTGATTATCGCGGGCATCATGCTGACGTTTTCGGTGGTGTATTCCCACGCAAACTGCTCCGCGGTCAGGTGCGGCACTCCGTTCACCAGAATATACGCGATGATGAACAGCAGCATTCCCACGGAGAAAACAGCCGCCAGCATTACCAGTATCATCAGGATAAGGGAGAGCGGGCTGCGGGTGTACTGCTTCAGCCTTGCGCCAAGCGTCACGTGGTTGATGTATTTTGATGGAGCGCCGGAAACGGCTTCGTTTTTCTGTACCATAGTCTTAGCTGTGTCAGTCATCAGTCCTTCCTCCTTTTAAGCGCGGAGAAGCAGAGGTTAATTATCAGGATAAACACGAACAGCACAACCCCGGTTGCTATCAGGGCGCCCCTGTGAAGTCCGCCCGCATAGCCCATCTCCATTACGATGTTGGAGGTCATTGTGCGCACGCCGGAGGTGATGCTCTTCGGAATAACGGTCTGGTTGCCCGCAACCAGGATGACCGCCATTGTTTCGCCGATGGCGCGTCCAACGCCGAGGATTATCGCCGCGAGTATTCCGGATTTAGCCGCCGGCAGCGAAGCAAAGAACACGCTTCTTTCATGGGTGGCTCCCAGCGCCAGCGCGCCCTCATAGTAGCTGCGAGGAACGGCGTTCAGCGAGGATTCCGTGGTCTTGATAACTGTGGGGAGTATCATTATGCCGAGCAGCACTCCTGCGGTAAGCAGGGACTTTCCCGAGCCGCCGAAAAGCTCCTTCATTATCGGAACTATGACCATCAGCCCGAAGAATCCGAAAACGATGGACGGAATTCCGGCAAGAAGATTTATCGCAGGCTTAACGAAAGCGTACAGCTTTTTCGGGCAGTAGTGCGACATGAACACGGCGCAGAGAATGCCTATCGGGACTCCGATGGCTATTGCGATACCGGTAACGAGTATCGAGCCGATTATCATCGGGAATATCCCGTAGTATCCGCTGGAGGGCTTCCATTTTGTGCCGAACAGGAAGTCGGTCACGCCTATCTCGCCCATCGCCGGGATACCAGTCGAGAACAGATACACGCATATCAGCACGACCGCGAGTATCGAAACGCAGGCGCATATCAGGAATAGCGCGTGCATTATGCCTTCTTTTACCTTCTGCATAATAATACCTCTTTATAAAGGTCGCCTCAAAAAAACTCCTTCGCAGCAGATTTCTATGAATTATATCATCTGCTTCGTTGTCAAACCTTGTAATACATCAAGTATGACTGCGGTTTGACGCCTAGCATCTGATATAAGTCATGCACGAAATCTGCTCGCGTCCCGGTTTTTAGAGGTGACCTGTAAAATTTCACGAGAAAGATTTTACATTTCTTCTCTCAAAAAAGTGCGCTGCACTTGGAGCCGTACAAGCCGCTGCGCAGCGCTTAAAGGGAGCCGCAGTTTTGTTCTGCGGAATGTCACCTGCAATCAGATGACGGAAGGGAGAAACCTATTGTTAACGCGGACTTAAGCAAGCTCGCTCCAGTTGTTGATCTCGCCGGTGTAGATCTTCATGATCTCATCGGAGGTGATGTTCTCAATGGGGTTGTCGAGATTTACGATAACCGCGATGCCGTCGTCAGCGATCTTCATCTCGGTAAGACCTGCGTCAAGCTCTTCCTGCTTGAGCTCACGGGAGGACATACCGATATCGCAGGTACCCTCGGTTGCGGAGGTGATACCAGCGCCGGAGCCTGTCTGCTGAATGTCAATGGTAACGTCAGGGTTCAGACCCTTGTAGCTCTCTGCGAGCTTCTCCATGACAGGTCCAACGGAAGTGGAGCCGTTCAGGGAGATACCGCCGGAAACTCCGGAAGCTGTGTAGTTATCGGTAACATCAATGGAAATGTAGCCGTTGTCGGAGATTATCTGCTGACCCTCAACGGACTCGATGAACCTGATGAAGTCCTGAGCCGCAGCGTTCTCATCAAGCTTGGACTGCTGGTAGCATATATTGAACGGTCTTGCTACTACATAATCGCCGGACTTGATGTCGGCTACGGAGCATTCAACGCCGTTTACGTCCAGCGCCTTTACGGTGTCGTTCAGGGAGCCGAGGGATATGTAGCCGATAGCGTCAACGTTTCCGGCAACGCTCATCATTACGCCGTTCGTAGAGTTGGAGATCTCGGCGTCGCCGCGTGTCATGTCCTCCTTCTCGCCGGCTTCGTTCTTCTGCTCTATGCCCATCAGCTCAACGAACGCGCCTCTTGTGCCGGAGCCGTCCTCGCGGGAAACTACGGTGATATCGGTGTCAAGCTTTGCGCCTGTGCTTTCAGCAGCTGAGCTGTCTGCTGCGGAGGAGCTGTTGTCCGCTGCGGGAGCGGAGGAACTTGTTGTATTACCGGAGCAGCCTGCGAGTGCTGCAACTGCGAGCAGTGCCGCTGTGCTGAGTGTGATTCTTCTTGTCATCTTCATAGTTATGTTCTCCTTAGATTTGTATGCGGTGATTACCGCTTTTTGTTTTCCTGTTTGCAAGAACAATTATATCAAAACTATGTTAAATCCAAAAGCACCGAAGTGTTAAATGTATGTAAAATGAAATACTGTCTAGTCAGAGGGCAAAAAACACATCTGCATGGATATATAAAAACGCTGCAAAAGTCCGTGCTTTTGCAGCGTTGTTCCCTGCACCAGGTTTCCCGAAGCAAACAAAGCGCAGGTAAATTCAGGATCTTTTCGCGGCGGTGAAGAACAGCCGCGGCATTTTCAGCAGGACGTTATTGTCAGCCTGCAATGGGATATTGCTCCTGACAAGCTCCAGAAGCTCGCTGAGGAAAGCCTCCCTTTCAGACTCGCCGAGCATATCAAGATACGGTTTCAGACCGCTCCCCCTGTACCATTCTATCACTGCGGCGTGAGATGGCACGACATGGTAATAGGTAGTCTCCCACATGGCAACTTCTCCGGAGACCCGCGACAATATATCGTAAGTTGCGTCCGGGGTAAGGTTGTGGAAGTTGTGGATAACGTTCAGCTTTTCCCATTTTCCGGCTGAAACAAACTCGTTCAGCAGCTTGTAGAATACCGCCTGCCGGGTGATCGGCATCTGCACCGCCAGCACTCCGCCGGGATTCAGCTTGTCAATGAGCTTCGGAAACAGGCTTTCATGATCCGGCACCCAGTGCAGGCAGGCGTTCGAAAATATAAGGTCGAATCCGGGAAGCTCCGACAGCCCGTCAGGCACGCAGCATTTCCGGAATTTCATGTCCGGATAGGTTTTCCTGGCTCTTTCAAGCATATTTTCAGAGCTGTCCACACCCAGCAGCTCAGCGCCGGGAAAGCGCTCAGCGAGCTGATTCGTGCTGTTTCCCGGACCGCAGCCTATGTCAAGCACCGAACGCGGCGTAATGCCTATCCGGTTTATCAGGTCAACGGACGGCTGAGTCCGCTCCCTCTCGAATTTTGTGTACTGTCTGGAATCCCAGTCGCCCATTGTGAAAACCTCCTGATTTATAGTGCGCGGGAACTTCTTGAAGTGTTCCCTGAATAGTCGAAAAGGCCGTCGTTTTTCTCCTCCAGAGCCTTGATTATGTGGTAAGTGAATTCGTTGTACGGAGTTGGAATGCCGAGCTCCTTTCCCATTCTGACGATAGCGCCGGAGAACATATCGATTTCCGTATGACGCCCGGCGTCAAGGTCCTGAAGCGTGGAATACCGCGCGGAGGGCGGCACCAGACTTCCGCGGGTTGATGACGCGTCTGCCCTCCTCATGTCTATTCCCTTTGCGGCAGCTATCGCTTCAAGCTCCTGACGGAGGCCGTTGCTTATCGCCATCATGTGCTCGCTGTCCTGATAGCAGCCCACTCCCACGCCGACGACAGCCTGCGGCAGATTGTTGCAGACATTCAGCCGGAATTTGCTCCAGACCTCCTCGCGGATAAATTCCGTGCGGCGGTAGTGTATCCCCGTGCCCTCAAAAAGCCTGTCTATCGCAAGGACTCTCTCGCTGTCTGACGGAGCGCCGACCTCGCCGTAGACTATCCCGATGGTGGTTTCCGGGTCAAAATGATAACCGTCGGTTTCCCTGTGTGAGGCAACCTTTATCAGTGAGTAAACAACGTGCTCAGAGCCTATCTCCCCGGCGATAATCTCCTCGCTGTCAACGCCGTTCATCAGGCTCATAACGGTCGTATTTTCACCGACCGCCGCGCGAATGGAGCCCAGCGCCCCCGGAAGCGCTCCGTATTTCAGCGCGACAATGAGCAGGTCAGCGCCGCGAGCCTCCTGCGGAGTCCAGACCTGCGGACGGTACACAGCGCCGTTTATGGAGCAGCCGTCCCGCTTCAGCCGCTCGGCGCGCTCCCCCTCGGCTATAACGCCTAATTCTGTCGTTTTGCGCCCGGATAGTCCCCATATTATATATGAGCCTACCGCCCCGGCGCCCAGTACTGCAACTTTTCTTACCTCCATATGATATCTCCTTTTGTATGGATTTTCTTTATGGCAGCACCGGACAATCGCACGGCAAAGTGCCAGACGTTAATTGTGCAGTGCTGCCTTAATTATAGCATTGCTGGACGGCGGCGTCAAGGTTAGTTTGCCCTTATTGACTTATCTGCACCAAGAATATGTACCTCAGATGCCGCATCCCGTCCCGGATGGTTCCCAGGTATTATCTCCCGCCCGGAGCAGCACCGCAGTTATCTTTTTCATATAATGCCTCACTTTTTAGAGGTGACCTTATACAAAGCGGACAGCATTTGAAATTTGTATACTTCGCCGCATTCTTCAATAGGTGTTTCAACAATTTGGTCATTATGCACAAAGCGTTAATTAGTGGTAACTTTTTTTCCATAATACCCTTGACAATTTGTCGGTTATCAGTTATAATAGCATTACGCCAACAAAACATATCGAAATAATATGTATTATATGAATACTCGTAGAAAGGGGAAATCACAGATGAGCTCTGTAAAGATAATGTGCTGTAATATGATGTGTTCAGTCATGCACCGTATGACCGAGTTCACTTCCTGCGCCCGTATATTCCGAATGTGAGTTTCAGACAGAAACCCAGCCATAATCGGAGCGCAGCAGAATGCGCTTTTTTATTTTATTTGGAGGAAAACATCATGCCTGACAACAAGAACATCTGCCATAGCTGCACCGACTGCGGAGTACTGAACTGCGCCAAGCGGAACGGCACATATCCTGAGTTCTGCCCCACCGCCGCCCTTACAGAAGAGGAAATAAACGAAGTCACAGACCTCTACTTAAAAAACCGTACCAACCGTAAGATCGCAGTGGCATCCGCTGAGGTAGAGGGAGCGTTCTACGGGAAATACACAAGGGTCGAGGAGATAATCGAGTTCGCACGAAAGATCGGCGTAAAAAAGATAGGCATAGCGACCTGCGTGGGACTAATCGAGGAAAGCCGTATATTTGCCCGCATACTGAAACTGAACGGTTTCGAGGTTTACGGAGTAGGCTGCAAAGTCGGCTCAGTTAACAAGACGGATATAGGGATAGACGAAAAATACACCTGCGTCACCGGAAAGGTAATGTGCAACCCCATCATGCAGGCGAAGCTCCTCAACAAGGCAAAGGTGGACCTGAATGTCGTCGTTGGGCTGTGCGTAGGTCACGACAGCCTGTTCTACAAGTACGCCAAGGGCATAACAACTACGCTCGTCACCAAGGACAGAGTGCTTGCGCATAATCCTGTCGGCGCGCTGTATCAGGCGAGGGCGTATTACAAAAAGCTGCTCCTTGCGCCTGTCGGCGATGAGATAGACTATTCAAAGCTCAGCATAGGCAACTTAAAGTGAGCCGGAAAGGAATAACAATGAATAAAACCCTGTTTCGCTCCGGAATTCTGCTGCTTTCAGCCGCTGCCGCAGAGATAGTCGCCGTTGCAGTTCCTGATTCTGATAAGCATCAGAAGGCGTCGCACCCTTATTTCGCCTGGCTGATAATCGCGATAACCGTTATTTATTTCGCAGCGGCGCTTCTTCTGCACCTGAAAAATAAAAAGTCATTCGATGACAGAGGACTGTTTTACAGGGCTCCGTTTCTCGCCGGAGTCCTTCTGGTTCTGAATATCCTTAACATCGTCACGGTAAAGACCGCGCTGCTGCCCACCCTGTATTTTCCATCCCTCGACCGGGTGTTTGGAACGCTTTTTGAGGACTGGGAACTTATTCTGAAATGCGTGGGATATTCCTCCGGAATACTCGCTTCGGGCGTTCTGGGAGGGCTGATAGTCGGCTTCCTGATGGGCGTCGGGATAGGGTTCAGCAAGACGCTCAGCTACTGGATCAACCCGCTGGTGCGTATACTTGGTCCGATCCCGTCCACAGCGTGGATACCGATATTCCTGCTGATTTTCCCCACTGCAAGGGCGGCGAGCGCTTTCATCATCGGAATATCCGTGTGGTTCCCAACGGTCGTGCTGACTTCCAGCGGTATCTCAAATGTAAAGAATTCCTATTTCGAGGTGGCTTCAACGCTGGGCGCAAATCACTTCTGGCGTATTTTCAAGGTGGGAGTCCCCGCTGCAATGCCAAGCATATTCCTCGGTCTGTTCAACGGCATCTGCTCTTCGTTCGTAACGCTGATGACGGCGGAGATGATAGGCGCAAAATACGGAATGGGATGGTATGTCAACTGGCAGAAGGAAATGATGTGCTACGCGAATGTTTACGCGGGACTTATCGTTATCGCAGTGCTGTTTTATCTCGTTATCACCGTTCTGTTTAAGGTAAGGGACAAGGTGCTGCTGTGGCAGAAGGGAGTCATCAAATGGTAGGAGCAATAGAATTCAAGGGCGTAAAAAAGAGCTTCCGGCGCCCGGACGGAGAAATAGTCCACGCGCTGAACGGCGTGGATCTGAAAATACATCAGGGGGATTTCGTCTGCCTGATAGGACCCTCCGGCTGCGGAAAATCCACCATGCTCCGGCTTCTGGCGGGTCTTGACCAGCCGACAGAGGGAGCGGTTTACCTTGACGGCGAGAAGATAACCAAGCCGAATTACGACCGCGGACTTGTCTTTCAGGATCCGAACCTGTTCCCGTGGCTGAATATCTACGATAACATTTCCTTCGGTCTGAGAGCAAGGCACATCTTCAAGCAGAAGAAGGATTCCGTCAAGGAATTTATGGATCTTGTCGGGCTGAGCGGCTTTGAGAAATCATACCCGCACCAGCTTTCCGGCGGAATGTGCCAGAGAGCTTCCCTTGCGAGGGCGCTCATCGGCCACCCGAAAGCGCTGCTGCTTGACGAGCCCCTCGGCGCGCTGGACGCATTCACCAGAATGAATATGCAGGACGAACTTCTGCGCATCAAGTCCGAGCAGAACATGACCATGGTGATGGTGACCCACGATGTGGACGAGGCGGTCTATCTTTCAAACAAGATAGTGGTAATGTCCCCCCGTCCGGCAAAGATAGAGGAAATACTCGAAGTACATCTCAGCCAGCCCCGCGACAGAAACAACCCTGAATTTATCCGCCTGAGAAGCGAGATACTGAAGGTGCTTGATTTCGCTGGCAGAGAAAAGGAAGTTGAATACACGATTTAATGGAGGATCACACGATGAATTTCAGAAAAATAGCTGCGGCAGCCATATCTGCGGTAATTGCCGTTTCACTTACAGCCTGCGCGCAGCAGGAAAGCTCCGGCGGAAGCGCGGACAGCGATACATATACTCTTAAGGTTGGCGAGGTGCAGGGCGCGCTCTGCCACGCTCCGCTTCAGGTGGCAATGGAAAAGGGCTACCTTGACGAAGAGGGAATAAAGTGGGAGCGCGTGGATTTCGGCGGCTCCGATATACAGGCGGCGCTTGGCTCCGGAATGATAGACTGCGGATTCGGCCTGGTCGGAAAGTTCGTTCAGCCTATTGAAAACGGGCTCAACATGGTAATAACCTCCGGTATGCACACAGGCTGCACCAAGATACTTGTCCGTGCAGATTCCGGCATAGAGTCCCTCGCAGACTTAAAGGGAAAGACCATCGGCGTAAGCTCGCTCGCAAGCTCTGAGGCGATAACAGCCAAGCGTGCCCTCAACGCAGCAGGCGTTGATATTTCGGCGGATTCCGGCGAGGTGTCATTCGCGGTTTACAGCACCACAGACCAGCCGGTAGCCCTGATAAACGGCGCTGTAGACGCCATCTCCACCCCTGACCCGGTTGCCACTAACGCAGAGAATGAATACGGTCTGAAAGTGCTGCTTGATACGGCAGTGACCGAGCCCTACGCGAGCGAGTACTGCTGCGTGAGCTTCGTATCCGCAGAACTTGCGGAAAAGCACCCGGATATAGCAGCTGCCTTCACAAGGGCAGTGCTGAAAGCTTCCTCTTTTGTTGCTCAGAATCCAGAGGAAGCAGCCCAGATACAGATAGACGGCGAGTATGTCAGCGGCGACGCTTCGGCAAATGCCGAGATACTCAAGGGATATAAGTACATTCCGAGCGTTCAGGGCGGCTATGACGCACTCCTGAATGTTGCGACTGATCTTCATAACATCGGTCTGCTCAAGGAATCTACCGATGTTTCCGCCCTTGTGGGACGTTCGTTCAAGTTTTTTGACGGAGTTCCGGACAGCTACGCTGTGGAAAACGGAGAGTTCACTGAAGTGGCTTATGAGAGCAAATCCCTTTCTGCCACCCCGGAAACCCACAAAATGAGCGACTGCTGCGGATAAATTCAATCAAAAATTTACTTAAGGCAATATCGCACAAAGATTGTGCGGTGTTGCCTTAACATAATGAGCGGCAGTCTTTCAGACTGCCGCTTATTTATTCTTTATTGACGGATCTAAGCTGTTTGTCGAACTCCTCCTGAGGTACCGGCTTTGAATAATAAAAGCCCTGCGCGGCGTCGCAGCCGCATTCACTCAGGAATTTTGCCTGCTCCCTGGTCTCAACTCCCTCGGCGATGATATCAAGCCCGATATCCTGCGACATTGATATGGTGTGCGAGATTATCTTCCTGCCACGGCTGCTCTCCATAAACTCCGACAGAAATTCGCGGTCTATCTTCAGCACGTCAAACTGCGTGGTTTTCAGCATATTCAGCGAGGAATAACCCGAACCGAAATCATCCATCAGCATTGTGAAGCCTGCTTCTTTCAGTCGGCTGACAACGTCGCTCACGCCCTCGGCGTCCGTGGATTCGGTGATTTCAAGCTCCAGATAATGTACCGGGACATCGTATTTCTTCACAAGATGGGTAAGTTCTCCCACTACGTCGAATGTGTGTATGTACTCACGGGAGATATTCACGGAAACAGGCACCGGAGTTATTCCGCTGTCTATCCACTCGCGGAGCTTTTTGCAGGCGCTGTCCCAGATTATCTGGTCGAGCTTCAGGATAAATCCGTTCTGCTCGAATATCGGAACAAATTCTGCCGGTGAAATCATTCCCTTCTGCGGATGTATCCAGCGGGCAAGCGCCTCGGCTCCGATGATTTTCCCTGTCGAAATGCAGTATTTCGGCTGGAGATACATCACGAACTGATTGTCGAGAAGCGCGTTCTTCATGTCGTCCTCGATGCTCTGCTTCTGCTGGAGCTCGCTTCTCATTCTTCCGTTGAAAAAAGCGATATTGTTCAGCGCGTTGCCCTTTATTGAGCGCCGCGCGATGGTAGCGTTGTCGCCGTGCCTGCGGGTATGGAGCGTCCTGTCCTCGGCAATCGCAACGCCGAATATAAGACGGTAATCCATATCCTTGAAGCCTGTAAGCAGGCTCTCTATCTTGTGGATAAAGTCCAGAAGCGCCTTGTCGTTTTCATACGTTGTCACCAGCATGAAAACATCGGAGGTCAGCCGGCAGAAAGGCTGTTCCTCGTTGCAGATAAGCGCCAGGGACGTGCCGAGATAAGACAGGAGCTCGTCGCCGCGCTCGACGCCGTATTTCTCGTTTATCAGCTTGAAACGCTCGACATCGAACTGGATAAACGCTATCTCCTCGTCCGGGTGGCGCGCCATCATCGCGGCAACAGCGTCGCTGAATATCTTCGGCGACTGGTCGGAGGAAAACTCCTTCAGCACCCTGCGGTAGAAAAGCTCTTTCTTGGAATAGGGGCGTATCGTTCCGTGGACTGCCGTTATCTTTCCGGCGTTATCGCGGAGAAAATGCGCATAAAAGCCGCAGTCCGAGTATTCCTCTTCCGGCGTGAACTTCATGTTTATCTCAACGCTGAGACTGTTGCGGTCTGTACCTGAGATGATCCCCTCCTCAATGCGCGAGGAAAATACATTGAACGCCGGCATACTCTCAGGGTCTATCAGGCCGCTTTCCCGCAGGAAATCGAGTGGGTCGTCCTTCACGGAATCAAACAGAGGACAGCCGACAGTGGCAATAGTGCCCTCGTTGCAGTCCCACAGGAAATGAAGCGAATGCTTATCCCTGTCCAGCATACTTATGAACAGCCTGGCGTCCTTTTCAGAAATTTTGCACATTTTTCACACCACCATTCCAGCCAATATTTTATCATACAAATTCTCTTTATACAATTATACCACAACTTTGATAAAAAATCAAGAGATTTTGTTAAAAATGCAGTAGATAATTCGACACAAGAGGTGACCAAGAGTTAATTATTCTCCAAAGGCTGACGAATAGCCTTAAAGTAGTCCAGCGCCGTGAACGTCCTCTCGGTTCGGGCAAGAAAATAGTTTTCGGTCACGCGCTCCATCAGCGCCGCTCCGCCGTCGGACATATCAAACCTGAACGCGCGGTTCAGCGGGGCGTAAACGATGTTCTGCATTGCGGAGAACACCTCCGGGGTGAGCGCATAGTACCTCCCGCCGTAGCTTCTGTCGAAGCATTCCCCGCAGAAAAGCTCTCCGCTGTCCGGCAGGAGGAACATTTCAGAGTGCTCCGGAGCTCCGCAGTTGCAGCATCCGCGCAGGTCGGGCCGGTACCCCAGCATACAGGAATACCTCAGCTCGAACGCGGATTTTACGCATGAAAGCCGTGCCTCAGTCCGGGCGGTCTCCGCCTCGTAGAGCGCTATTGCGAAGAACCGCACGAGGCTGTCCTGCTCCTGTTCCTGCGGGGTGCAGAATTTCACCGCCTGAGCAAAATAGGAGCCAAGCGACAGCTTCACGATATCGCTTCCGAGGTCGTGGAAGCTCCGCTTGGGCTTCGCGGAATTCACGGAGTAGCGCTCTTTCGTCTTGTTAAGACAGAAAGTGGAATAGGAAAACAGCCCGCATGAACCTAACAGCGAGCTGTTCAGCTTTTTTACGCCGTGGGCGGTGGCTTCGACTATTCCCTGTTCGTCCGTGAGGATATCCAGAAAACAACTGTTTTCGCCGATTTCACGCCGCCCTACAACGATACCATCATAAGTGAAGAGCATCAGAGCTCGCCCTCTTCCTCGCTGTACATTCCGAGGTCTGAGATAACGCGCTCGCGGTTGCGCCAGTCCTCCTTGACCTTTACAAAGCACTGGAGATTCACTTTCGCGCCGAGCAGTTCCTCCATATCCTCCCGCGCCATGGAGGCAATCTTCTTGAGCTTCTCGCCGCCCTTGCCGATTATCATGCCCTTGTGGCTGTCCTTCTCGCAGATGATAACGACGCTTATGTCGATTATCTCGGTATCGCCCTTCATGCGGGTCTTGAACTTCTCCACATCAACGGCGGTGCCGTGGGGGATCTCCTCCTGCATAACGCGGAGTATCTTCTCTCGCACTATCTCGGAGCACATGAAACGCTCTGTACGGTCTGTTGCGATATCGTCCGGGAAGAAATGCTCCCCCTCCACCGCGAAGCGCTCCAGCACCGGCATTATCTGGTCGGTGTTTATGCGGTTCTTCACGGAGATCGGGATTATCTCCTCAAAGTCGTAAAGCTCGGAATACTGCTGTATTATCTTCAGAATATCGCTCTTGTCCTTCAGCAGGTCTACCTTGTTCAGCAGGAGCACCACCGCCGTACCATGGGAGGCAAAGCTGCGGATCAAGTCCTGCTCGATGGAGGATATCTTCTTTGTTACGTCCGCCATGAGAATTGCGCAGTCCACGTCGTCAACGCTCCTGCGGATGGACTTCACCATGTGCTCGGAAAGCTTGGTCTTTGGTCTGTGCATTCCCGGGGTGTCGATAAAGACGTACTGCGTGTCCCCCTTTGTCAGCACGCCGTTTATGCGGTTGCGCGTGGTCTGCGGCTTTTCGCTGACAATGGATATCTTCTCGCCCACAAGCAGGTTTGTCAGCGAGGACTTCCCTGCGTTAGCGCGGCCTGTTATTGCAATGAATGCGTTCTTTGTCATTTTATTTACCCTTGTACTCTAATCGGAATTCCTCGCAGATCACCGGATCGTCTTCGTTCAAGGAATCGCGATATTCCCTGAACCAGTCTATGAAATCATCGTCCGCGCTGATTTTCCGCACCTGTCCGATATTTTCGCCATCATACTCCACCACATAAGCCCTGATGATTTTCAGCACGCACTTAGGGATACCGTCCAAGTCGGTGATAATATAATACCCGCCGATTTCCGGGAGCTCGTCGTCTTCGCAGCGATACGCAATGGAGCGCTTCTTTCCCCGGAGAATGGGCTTCAGCTCCATGTTGACCTCTTCCTCGGTCTTTGCCAGGGTTCTTATTCCGGAATACTGCGCGTCCTCCGGCAGTCCCTTTACTTCAAGGAATCTGCCCCAGAAATCCCGGACAGCCGCGTTTATATAAGCCCTGTGCATATCCGGGCGCTTGCGCCTGGTCACTCTTAAAGCCTCGCGGCTCTGCCATTCGGTGACGGTCTTGTGGTCTCCCGTAAGAAGCGTCTCCGGTACTTTCCTGCCGCGCCATTCCTCCGGGCGTGTGAACTGCGGGTACTCCAGAAGCCCGTTGTAGTGGCTCTCAATGCTGTAAGCGTCCTCGTTCGGGAGCACGCCGGGCTGTAACCTCGCCACTGCGTCCGCAACGACAAGCGCCGGAAGCTCGCCGCCGGTCAGTACATAATCCCCTATCGACAGCTCCTCGCAGTCAAGTTCGTCAAGCACACGCTGATCTATGCCCTCGTAATGCCCGCACAGCAGGATGAGCCACGGCTCCTGCGCCAGCTCCTGCACCTTTTCCTGCGTGAGGGTCTCACCCTGCGGGGACATATAGATTATACGTGGAGCGCCCTCCCGCTGGGCCTTTATCGCCGAAATACAGTCGTACACCGGCTGAGCCTGCATGACCATTCCCGTGCCGCCGCCGTAGGGCTTGTCGTCCACGCGGCGGTGCCTGTTCTCGGTGTACTCCCGGATATCGTGGGAATATATCTCAATATGCCCGTTCGTTATGCCGCGCCCGATTATGCTCTCATGGATAACGCTGTCGCACATATCCGTGAACAGCGTGGCAATGTCTATTCTCATTCTCCGTCCTCGTCAGCGTCGTCGAAAAGTCCGGGAAGCGGGCGGATTATCATCTCGCCTGCGTCGATATCGGTCTTAAGCACCACCTCGTCAATGCAGGGGAAAAGCAGCTCGCTGCCGTCATCTTTCCTGATGGAATACACGTCGCTGGCTCCGTTCTGGTACACGTCGGTTATCTTGCCGTAGACCGCGCCGGTGTCTGCGTCCTTTACGGTCAGCCCGATTATGTCCTGAATGAAGTACAGACCCTCTTCAAGCTCCGCGTCGTTGCGGTCGAGATAGAGCAGCTTCCCGACAAGCGGCTGAGCCTCCTCTATCCTGTCTATCCCCTCGAACTTCATAACGACAACGTTCTTGTGCGGGAATGCCCGTGTGACGTTCACCGCCGTTTTCCCCCTGTCGAGATACAGCGTATCGAAATCGCACAGCACCTCGGCGCTGTCACAGTAATACTGCACGCGCACCTCGCCGCGTATTCCCTGGGTCGCAACGATTTTTCCTATTTCAAGAAACTGTTTTTTCATCGTGTTCCTCACAGACCTATCTTGATTATCTCATCAAAGCCCTGCTGCTTCGCCTTTGAGTAAGCCTTATCCGCTTTCTTGCGGTTAGCCGCGGCGATGAGCGTAACGTCGCTGTCCGCCTGTAGTTCATCGGACTTCGCGATGGCCTCCAGAACAGCCTCCGGGCTGTGGAGTATCGCGGTTTTCTTTCTGCTTCCAGCAAGCTGTATATTGTTCTCGGTGACGATGGAGAAGATGCGCTCAAAGCCGATGGAGAAGCCGACCGCCGGAACCGTATCCCCCGTGAATCTGCCTATGAGATTATCGTAGCGCCCGCCGCCTGCGACTGTTCCGCCGAACTGCCTGCTTGCCACCTCGAAAACCGTTCCGGTGTAGTAGCCCTGACCTCTTACAAGGGACGGGTCGAACTCAACGGTATAGCCGTCGGAGAGCTTGTCCGCAGTTTCGATTATCGTGCGGAGCTGCTCCAGCGTTTCCTTTGCGTCCTCGGAGCAGTACTGCGCCATGTCGTCCAGCGTGAGCTTTCCCTTGGCGAGAAGCCCGGAGAGCGCTTCCACGGCGGCTTCCGGCATTCCCTTTTCGCGGAGCTCGTTCGCTACTCCCTCCGCACCTATCTTGTCAAGCTTGTCGAAGCTGACTGAAACAGTGTCAAGAGCCTCCTCCGGAAAGCCCATGGTCAGCAGGGAGTTTCTCAGCACGCGGCGGTCGTTCACACGCACGGTGAACTCGCCTATACCTATCTTTGAAAGCGCCTTTGCGGTCACGGAGATAAGCTCGATCTCACAGCACCATGAATCCGAGCCGAGAATATCTATATCGCACTGCACGAACTCGCGCAGTCTGCCGCGCTGTGGTCTTTCCGCACGGTAAACCCTGTCTATCTGAATGCACTTGAACGGCGAGGGCAGGCTGTTGCGGTTGTTCGCATAGTAACGAGAAAGCGGCAGGGTCAGGTCGTAGCGGAGTCCCAGGTCGCACAGCTCCTTTTCGTCCACCGGTGACTTTGCAAGAGCCTCCGCCAGCTTGTCGCCGCGCTTCATTATGCGGAAGATGAGGTTCAGATTGTCGCCGCCGTCGCTCTTGTCGAGGTTCTCGGCGCTCTCTATCGCCGGTGTGTAAATGCGGGTGAATCCGCTTGCAGTGTAGGTTTCCAGAATGATGTTCATAAGGCGGTCGCGCTGTGCGGCTGCCTCCGGTAAATACTCCTGCATACCCTTCTGAGGCTTTATGTTCATGTTTGTGTTTCCTTTCGTTTATAGATACTGGATAAATCCTGTCTTTTCCGTTCTGTCATAGCCTGCGCGCTCATAGAAATTCAGCGTGCTCGGAAGCTTCGAGCCGGTCATGAGAATGAGCCGGTAGCAGTTCTCGCGCTTAGCTGTTTCCTTTGCGTACTCAAGGCAGGCCGTTGCAAGTCCTCTTCCCCGGTAATCCGGGTGAGTCACCACGTTCTCCACCCACGCGTAGGGGCGGGGTCCGTGCGTAAGGTTAGGCATGATGACGCAGGTTATCGTGGATACAAGCCTGCCGTCCTCCTCCGCAGCGATAAGGTGGTAGTCCGGGTCGTTAACAAGGCGCTCCCACAGTTCGCGGGTCTGCGCCGCCGGGGGTATCTCCGTTTCGTGGAGGTAGAGATACAGCTCCATGAGCTGCTCATATTCATCTGTGCGGACTTCTCTTATCATACTGCCGCCTCCTTGCACATATATATTATTTTACCACATAATCGGTCTTATTTCAAGTGGTAAATAAGAAAAAAGCCGCTCCTGACCGAACGGCTTTATGGTGATTTCAAACAAGCTGTTTTTTTGCCCGGAGCTTCGTCACAATAAGGAACACCGGGACTGCGATGAACACCGCAATGCTGATAAGCTGCGACGTGGAAAGCCCGAACAGGAATCCCCTGTAATCGTCGCCGCGCCAGAATTCCAGCGTGAACCTCCCGACCGCGTACGCCATGAGGTACACCGCCAGAAGCCGGTTTTTGAGCCACCCCTTGTGCAGCATGAGCGTCAGCACAAGGAACAGCGCCAGCTCCAGTCCGGCTTCATAGAGCTGCACGGGAACGCGCGGAACTCCGTTTGCGCCCTCGATGAGGGAATGCGTGAACGTAACTCCGTGCTCCCATTCAACGCCGTAGCAGCAGCCGCCCAGGAAGCAGCCTATCCGCCCGAACATATGGAACAGCGCGATTGACGGAGCCGCGCAGTCCGCGACCAGCCAGGGCTCCAACTTCTGATAGCGCACAGACAGGAACCCGCCAGCCAGCCCGCCGAGAAGTCCTCCGTAGAACACCGAGCCGCCGAAGATCATCTGCGCGTTACTCCAGAATTCCTCAAAGCTGCCCGCGCCGAAAAGCTGACTCCAGTACTGTATGTTGGTTATGCCATAAAGCAGGTGCATTCCGACCGCGCAGCCCACACCGCCGAAAAGCAGAACGAATATCATGCTGATGTCGCTGCCGCCGCGCTTCTTGTAGGCGCGCACCGCAAGGGGAGCAGCCGCGAAAAGTCCGGCGAGGGCGGTTATCATATAGCTGCTGTAATATTTTCCGAATAGTTCAAATCCCGGGAACATTTATCCTCCAAAAAAGAGAGCCCTGCCCAACCGGGCAGGGCTCCTGTGTAATTCGTGACCTCAGGGATCAATAGCTGCCTGCTGCGGCTGCACCAGCCAAGATTGCGCCTGCGCAGACTGCTACGCAGATGATCGCAACAACGTCGAGTGCGAGAGCTACAATGCCGAGAACCAGACCTGCGGTTGCAAGACCCTTCTCGTTACCCTCACAGTTACCAGCCTTTACATTCTTGAGTGCAAGCGCGCCGAAAACGATACCTGCAATAGAACAAAGGGGCATAATGTAGCTGATGAAAGGAATAACGCTGCCCAGCATACCGCCTGCGATACCAACGATACCGCAAACCAGGGATACGATCGCCATATTCTTTGTTGTCATAACCAAACCTCCTGTTTGTACATATTTATGGTTTATCACCAAATTTATTATATCATATTTTTTCGTACACGTCAATAAAAAGAGCATTATGTCGCATTACAAAAAACAGGCAGTTCTTTTGTAAGATTTGCACATTTTTTCACAACGAATGAATAAAAATTACACAAGTGTTGCCATAATCACGCTGATATCGTCCTCGGAACCGTGCTCCGCCGCTGTTCGGACTATCTCCCGGCAGGCGGAGATATCGCTTTCCGCCCGGCTCAGTATCTCCTCGATGTTATCCGTGCTGACATGGTCATGAACTCCGTCTGAGGTCATCAGCACCCTCCCGGAGCTGATATCGGACAACCTCGGCATGAAAAACGAACCTCTCCCGCCGCCGAAACACGCGGTTATCTCGCTGCGTCGGCAGCGCTCCGCCTCCTCGAATCTCCCGAGGGAGCGCAGATAATTGTAGGTCGTCATGTCCTCGGTGAGCTGCTTGAGGTAGCCGCCCTGGACTGCGTATATCCGCGTATTCCCGATGTGGAGCGCCCTCCCGCCCGGGAATATCCCCGAGAACGTGGAAGCCATAGTCTCTTTGCCGGGAGTTTTCCGCGCGAACTCCAGCAGAGCCGCGTTCACCCCGGCGAAGCTGTCCATATCCGGAGCGCACTCCGAGAGCCGCTCGCAGACGAACTGTGCCGCGATATCCCCGCCGGCGTTGCCGCCAACTCCGTCCGCTATCCCGATAACGCAGGGCGGGACTTCTCCAGAGAATTCCTCGTTGCAGAGGATACGTCCGCCGATGAGTATTCTGTCCTCGCTGTTATTCTTTCCCGAGCCGCACCGGGTCACTGCACTTATTTTCATGGCTGCTCCTGCATTCAAGCGATACCGGCATTTCGTCTGCCCTTATCGCGGTAATTTCGATATCTGCCTGCGAGAAAATCCCATTGTCGAACATATAGCGCGAAAGCGGGTCTATCAGCAGATTTTCAACGATGTTGCCTATCCCTCGTCCGCCGTTGCCGAGGTTCCCGAGCGCCTTTTCAAGCAGCACGGAATACGCGCCGTCCGAGAGGGTCACGGTTATCTGTCTGTCCGCGGAAAGCTGAGACAGAATACGCTGAACCTGCGACCGGAGTATCTGCGCCGCCGCTTCCGGTCTGATGAAATCGAACACAACGATGTTCTCGCCGATTCGGTTGAGGATCTCCGGTCTGCCGAGCTCCAGCTTGAAATATTCCTCTATCGCACTGCGGACGCGCTGGCGAACCTCTGGGTAAGCCATGTCGGCGGTGACGTTCTGCACCCGCTCTCCGGTGGCGCTGCTGCGCGTGTAGATACCGAGATTGCTGGTGAAGATTATCACGCTCTCCGAGAAATACACCGTGTTGCCCTGACCGTCCGTCATTCTGCCGTCCTCAAGTATCTGGAGGAACTTGTCGAGAATGGACGGGTGCGCCTTTTCTATCTCATCGAAAAGGAGGATAGAAAACGGCGAGTTTTTTATCGCGTTGGTGAGCTGACCTCCCGCCTCGTAGCCCACATATCCGGGAGGCGCGCCGAGCAATTTCTGGTCGCTGTGCGGCTGGCTATATTCGCTCATATCGAAGCGTATGCAGCAGCTTTCGTCCCCGAAAAGCCGCTCCGCAAGGGTCTTGGCGGTCTCGGTCTTACCTGTTCCGGTGGGGCCTGCGAAGAAAAGCACTCCCTTGGGACGGGTGTGGGACGAGCCTTGCAGCCCGGACATTCCGGTGACTGCACGCTTCACGACGTCCAGCGTCTTGATTATCGCCGCGTCCTGACCCTTTACGCGCCTGCGGAAATCGTCGGCGGCAGTCCGCAGGGATTCCACGTCAAGGCTGCGCCACGGATTCTCGCGTATTCCGTACTTGTAGAGGTCGATGACATCACACATACTGCGTATGGAAATGCGCTCGTTCTTACAGAGTTTGCGCAGTCCGTTCATCTCGGTGAAGCTGAATCCCTCGGTGAGCGCCGCGAATCTGTCCTGAATTTTCTCAAGCTCCTGCGGATGTTCCTCGAAATACGGCATTTCCGTGCGGAAAATATCCCCGGCAAAGAACGTCTGGAAGTTGTTCCCGCGCACGAATCCCGCACGCTCCTCCCGGGTGGGAGTACTGATGGTTATGGTCTTTTCGTTCGGGTTGTCGAGGTAGAACCACGCCGGAATATCGTTGGATTTGTTCACGATGAGTATGAGCAGGTTGCGGAGCTTCCCGCCGCTTTCCGTGCGTACCTCCGCCGCCTCCATTGCCGCTTGCAGCAGCACGGTGTAGCTGTCAACCTCAGACTGCTGGAGCCTGTCCGGCGAGGGAATGAATCTCGAAGCAAAGGTCATGATGACAACGCAGGGCTCCCGGTTCTGGGAGAGCGCGCGCCGGGTGAGCTGCGCCGCTCCGCCTTCATTGCCGCCCTTGAACGAAGCGGCTACCGCGCCGTTCTGCTCCGAAGCTCCCACGAGATTTGCAAAACGCTGAGTGTAGCCCTCCTCGCAGGAGTTGTAAAATCCGCGCAGGCTGTCGTAGAACGCGATGTTCGCGTAGCCCTTGTCCCGGAAAAAGTAGTGCAGATAGTCCGTCAGGTGCAGAATGCTCCCCTGCGGAACGCTGCCCTCATACGGGAACTGATAGCTGTCGAACACATTGCCCTCCAGCATGATAAGCGGCTTTATGCGCGAGAATATTTCAAGCTCGCGGTGCCATTTCGGGGTGAAGTCGGTCATGTGCTCCTCCTTTATTCGCCGGGAAATTCCGACAGGTGGCGGCAGGGAATCTTGTTTTCAAGGCAGCACCGCTGCGCTGAGCTGTCCGGCAGGCAGTATACCGTGATGTTCCCGCCGGGAGTAACCATGATGCCGCACAGGTCCACAAGTTCGGTGTTCATGCCGAGAACTGCCACCGCCCTGCTGAAGCTGAGCTGAAAATCGCTGAACGGGCTTATCACCGTGCGCGTATTTGCCGGTATTATCAGGCTGCGAAGGGACGCGCACTCCACGAACGCGTTGTTTTCAATGCTCATCAGCGTTTCGGGAAGCACCACCTTTTTCAGCGCCGTACACCAGCCGAAGCACTTTTCCGGAATGACCTGCACCCGGGTATTTTCAAGGTGTATCTCCGTGAACCGGCAGCTTGCGAATGCACCCGCGCCGATGGAAGCAAGGCTGTCCGGAAAATCAAGTCTGTCCAGCGTGCAGGCGCTGAATGCGTTCTTCCCGATGATGTAAAGCTGATCCGGGAGTATAAGGCGGTTCAGCCTTGCGCCGCGGAACGCACCCTCGCCTATCCGCGTTACCGGACGGCCGTCTATCAGGTCCGGAATCCGCAGGGTCTCCGGGACTATCACCTCGCCGTTGACATCGTGGTGGATACGCAGTCCCGTGATGGTGACGCTGCCGTCCTCGATACGGTAGCCGAGGTTCTTCATCGCCTCCTCGTAGCCGCTGTCAGGCTGCGCGGACTGCCACTTTCCGAGCGCCTCCGCTATGTTGGAGTTCGCCGCCAGCATACTGTCGCTGCGGGATTTTTCCATGGCCGCGTCTATCTTCTGGTCGAGGGGCTGCAATTCATCGAGAGCCCTCTGCGCCGAATCTTTCTGCGCGTCAAGGTCGAATTTCTCCTTGTCCGAAACGGAATTCAGGAACGCCGTCGTCCTCAGCAGCCGCGCCTGATTCGTTATGTACGCCCTCAGCCGGTCGGAGGTCTGGATATCCTTTATCGTTTCCAGAGTTTCCGTCAGCAGGGCTATGCGCTTTTCCGCGCTGTCCAGCCGCGATTTCAGGTCCTCTATTTCAAGACGCTGCTTCAGTTCGTCAAGCTCGGTCATTTGTTCCTGTCCTCCATATAATTGCATGGTATCACCCGCGCCGTCACTCGCCGTCTTTCACAAGATTCCTTTCTGTGAGCCGCCGCTCAAGCTCTACGGGATAATCCGCGCCGTGTATTCCAACGGAAACGACGCTGTTTCCCACCGTGAAATTCTGTATCATGTTGCCGCCGCGCATATATTCCTCATAGACCGCACGGAGGCTTTCATCAAGGAATATCACCCGCTGATTGTCCGAGCCGCGCAGCTGACAGCCGATGTTGCGTTCCGCGATGTATTCGCCGTCTATCAGCACCGAAACGTTCTCCAGAACTCCGGAAGCCCCCGGCATTTCCCGGAGCTGCTCCAGAGTATAGCCCGTGTACAGCAGTATGTCCCCGGAGATCTCACGCAGCTCCGGAAGAAGCCCCGCAAGCTCCGGCTGTTCCATCGGGTCGCCGCCGGTCAGCGTGAAGCCGTCCACCGGCGCGGAATCCGAAACCGAGCGCACAAGCTCCATCAGCCGCCGCGGGGTTATGCGGTATTTCTCCAGCCTTTGCCAGAGCTCAGGATTGCTGCACCCCTTACACCCGTGGGAGCACCCGCAGAACCATATCCCTATGCGGTTTCCGGGACCAAGAGTCCTGACCGGATAGAGTATCCGCGCTACGAACATATCCTCACCGTGAAATACGCCGCGCCCTCCTGCCGGGAGCCGTCAGCCACGCAGCCGCCGAGTCCCACCTCGTCGCCGTCGTGGAGCTCCTGCGGAGAAGTGGAAATGCGCGCGTTGTTTATGTAGGTGTGGTTCACGGAACCGCAGTCCGCAATGAAAAGCCGCCCGTCCAGCACCGTAAATTTCGCGTGTGTGCGGCTGACGTACTGTTTCCGCGAAAGGTAGCCGCTCATCTCCTGCTCCCTGCCGACTGTGGTTTCCTGCCGGGTCAGCTCATAGGCGAAGCTTCCGTCAGCTGCGGCAAGCGTGAAGTGAGGGGCGGACGCGCTTTCCGGCTCCGGGGCGGGAATTATGTCCGAGATATCCTCGCCGCACTGCGCGCACTTCCGCGCCGCCGGGGGATTAACCGCGCCGCACTCGCAGACACGCACCAGTTTTTTTGACGGAGCGGGTGCCTCCCGGACTTCCGAAGTCCCGTCCACTACCGGGGAGGCTGTGATGTCCGCCTCGCAGCGGGCGCACTCTATCCGGAACGGCTCGTTGTGGAAGCCGCAGTCCGGGCAGACCTTGTATTTACTCATCTGAACTCATTTCCTCTGCAGTTTCTCCGGAGTACTCCACGCGGCGGTCGGTTGGGATATCGGCGGTCATGTCGTAGTCCGAAATGTTAATCACCTGCGCGTACTCCGCTTCCGGCGGGAGCAGCGAGATGTGCTCGGCGGTCACGCCCCTGTCCGCCAGCCGCCGCTCAAACTCCCGGAATTTGCCGCAGAAGCTGCGCATATCCTCGGTGAGCCGCCCGGTCTCCTCCGCGTCCGGAAGCCGGTCGGTACTGTCCGCGCCGCCAAGCTCCATGGTTATGCTGCCGCTGTCGGAGTAGGTCACATTTACCACGGTGCCCTCGCTGAAGCTGTACAGCTCGCTTCGGAAGCGCCGCCCGCTCTTCTTCACCACGGAGCGCCCTCCGACAAGACGGTAGCCCATATCCTCCATCACCTCGTCAACGGAGGCGCTGATATAGCTCTGCTCCTTTTCGTGGAGTATCTCAGCCTCCAGCCCGGATATGAGCGCGCTCAGCCTGCCGTCCGCGCCCGGGGCAAACGGCACTCCCTGCGGAGAAACGCCCTTTTCTTCGCACAGCGCGTAATATCTCGCAAGGAGCTCGTCGTACCTCCCGCCGATACTCTCCCGCAGCGCCGAATAGCCGTGGCATTCCTTTTCGAGCGGTATCACGGTCATCGCGAGGAAATTCTGCATATATCCCTCATCGGAAATTTCCGCCAGCTGGCGCTCCGATGCCGCGATATCCCGCCGGAGCGCTTCGCTCAGCTCCAGCCCGGAAAGCTCCGTCAGCCGCCCCAGGATCTCCCTGCGGAGCTCCTCCATGCGCTGCTGCGCCGGAGTTTTTATGCTGCTGAAATCCGCGCCGGAAATGCTGTCGGTTATATCTGATTTCAGACGAATGAGATTTCCGGCGGCTGTTCCGTCCAGCTCCGCCCGGAGCCTTGTCAGGCGTTCGAGCGCCGTCCGCGCGGACTTCACCGCCTTTTCCATCACGTCCGGGGACTTGCTGTTTCTGGCTTCCGCGAGGGCTTTCAGCTCCGCTTCAACGAGTCTCTGAAGCTCCTGCTTCTTCCCGGAATAGCCGCTGTCGCCGCCTGTGCGCTCTGCCAGAAGAGCTGAATGCTCGTCATACTCCGCCGGGAGCTTCGCCAGTCCGCCGATTTTTGCGGTCAGGTGTGTGATGTGCGCCCGGGCTTCGCCCCTGCGGCGCTCGGTTTCATGCTGTTTTATCAGCGCCCGGCGCTGCGCCGGGGTCAGCTTGTAGTTTGAAGTTTTCGGTCCGCTCACGCTGTCCCTCCGTTCTATGCAAGCGAGCTTTTCCAGCTCTCGACTTCCCTGCCCTTTCCAAGGGCGGTCAGCCACGCTTCAAATTGTATATCCAGCACGGAGCCGCCGTCGATAAGCCCGCCGCACAGCTCCTCGAATTTCAGAATATCCTCTGCAAGCAGGCGCTTCATACAGCGCACGAGGTCGTCCGGAGTATCGAAGCTCCCGCCGCCCGCGTGCAGCGACTTCCCTCCGGTCAGCGCGAAGCCTGCGGTATACCTTGCCACTGCGGCGCTGCGCGGGTCGCCGGAGCTCACCTCCGCCATATCCTCGATATTACGCGCGGACTGCACAAGCTCCGTTTTCTCAGGGCAGGCGCTGCGGACGTACTCCGAAATCAGCCGCCGGGACAGCACCTCCGTGATGAAGATGTCGTCCATGCCGCTGCCGGCTCTCATCCGGGTCAGGATATAGTCCCCGAGGGCTGTGAGGCTCTCAAATCTGCAGGATTTCCAGCAGAACGCCCTGTACTCCGGGTCGAGGCGGTACAGCAGCCGGAAAAACGCGATATCCGGGTCTGCGCCGCCTGCAGCTTCCTCCTCCGCGTCCATGACGGCGCTGGCAAGCTGCGGTTCGAACGGCTTCAGGAACGCAGAAAGAATGCCGCGGAACACCTGCTTCTTGCCCTGCTCCCAGTTCTCCGAAAAAGCGAGCACCACCTCGTGTACGCTCCCAAGCCGCCTGTCCATGAACGTATATGCCGGAAAAGCCGCAACAACAGAGTTCCCCGCCCCGGGAAGCGGCTGTGAGATACCCCTGCACCAGTTTTCGACCTCGGTATAGGTCCAGCGGCGGTTTGGGTTATCCTTGCGGCGGCGGTTTGTTATGTCGTAGTAGGTCAGCGCGGAGATCAGCTCCCGCAGCTCCCCGGGCATGGAATCCGGCAGCGGAATGCTCTGGATAACGGTGTACCTCGCGATGTCCTCGGCGGACATATCCGCGTAGGGAGTTTTCCCGCAGAACAGCTCATACAGCGTTATTCCGAACGAGTAGTAGTCCGATTCCTCCAGAAATAGCCTGCGGAAAGTTTCCGGCGCGGAGTACTCCGGGGTCATTCCCGTGGAGGTCACGACCACCGTGCTGCCGTCCGTCTGTACCGAGCTTATGCCGAAGTCTATCACGGCGATATCGCCGCCGTCCGTCAGCATTATGTTGGATGGCTTCAGATCCTTGTGGATTATCCCCGCGTCATGAAGCGCCGCGAGAGCCTGGTTTATCTCTGGGATGATCTTCGCCCGGAGCTCCTCATAGCTGAATCGCCTGCCGCGCAGCGAGCCGTTCCGGTAATACGGGAGTATCTCGAACGGCATTCCCCGGAAATTCCCGGAGTAGTAAAGCGGCGCGATGTAGGGGCAGCGTATCTCCTGAAGCGCCGCGATGACCTCGCTTTTAACGGCGATGGGGCGGCGGTAGAGCTTTGCGGCGTATTCCGTGCCGTCCCGCTCGCAGACGAAGATGTCCGCTTCCCCTGCGGGAGCCTCCAGCCTGCGTCTGAGCACATATCCCCCGGGGAGCTCCTCGCCGGGCTCCGCCGTAAACGGCAATACAGCCGGGTTTACAATTGTGGCTCCGCCTGCGGAGGCAGGATTTATCACTGTCGCATTTTCGGTTATTGGATTTATGCTCGTCCTGTCGCTCATATCTGTCCCCCCGGCTCCGTTTTATACAATTATACCATATTACTAACAGCATTGCAATACCTTATTGACAGATTCGGCATATTCCGCACATAAGGACAGCCGATAAAGGTTACACTGCGTCCTGTTGGCGGAATTTCCTTAATGCCATGGATCAGAGGAATAATTTCAGCTATATTTTTTTCCTATAGTTACTATACGATAAAGGTTGTTGATTGTAAACCCTAGTAAAGTATAGGCTTTATGTAACGAACAAAGCCTGAAATGTAACAAACCGCATTGTATCAACAAAAACTTGTATCAATTGCAGTAGATGTAAAACAGCGATTTCAGAACATGAGCAAATCATCATTTCCGTGTCGCGCTCCGATATATCAATGACAACAGTTGCACATCATACGTTTTTGAAAAATCATGGAAAAGGAGTATTGATTTTTAAAAAAATTTAGTGTATAATGTAAAGACAAACGAAAAGACAGGAGGAACATTCAATGTTCAAGAACCAGGCAAACGGCCGCAAGAATCTCTTAGGCGTAAAAATGCGCGAAGTGCGCAGAGCGCGCGGTATCTCCCAGCGTCAGGTAGCTGATGATCTGGCAGAACTCGGACTGATCGTTGACAAGAATGCTGTTCAGCGTATGGAGTCCGGTCAGCGTTTCATCACTGACATCGAGCTTATCACCATCGCGAAGTACCTTGAGATCCCTGTGAACGAACTTATGGAAACTCTCTCCAAGAACATTAAGTAAAACGACGATACCCCGGTCAGACAGCCGGGGTATTCGCCTTTGTATAACGAAATGCCGCCGGGGCGACCCGGCGGCATTTATCTTTACATGAGCTCAATATACTTCACAATAAGTTCGGAAGTTCCCTCAAGCCCGAGCTTTGAGGAATTTACCGTGATATCGTAGCTTCTGGAATCGCCCCATTTGTTATCCGAATGGGTGTTGTGGAAGTACTTGCGGCGCTTGTCGGACTGCTCCATGAGGCTCCTCGCCTTGTCCTCGGAGAGGCTCTCGCGCTCCATTACGCGCTTCACCTTCGCCTCTTCGTCGCCGAGAATGAACACCCTCACCAGACCGGGATTACCGCGCAGAATATAATCCGAGCATCTTCCGATAACAACAAAGCTCTCGCCGGCGTCAGCCTTTGACTTTATGTAATCAAACTGCATCTGCGCTACTACTTCTTCCGGGGAGTTGCTGAATCCGTTCACAGTGCGGGAGAAAAACAGGTTGCGCGCGCTTTCGTCGTATTTCCTGAGGAAATCCTCGCTGGTATTCTTTTCCTTCGCTATATCAGAAAGAATGTTGCTGTCCAGAAGAGGAAAACCAAAATGCTTTGCAAGGTTAGCGGCAACGATGTGTCCTCCGCTGCCGAATTCACGTCCAACTGAAATTATAAGCTGTTTGCCCATAAATTACCTCCTTCGTCAGTCAATTAAAGACCAAGCTCCGCGCCGTATCTCAGGAATATGCAGCCGGTGCATATAAGCAGCACGAGCACAGTCGCCGGCACACACGCCTTGAGGTATCTTCCCCAGCCGATGGGATAGCCGTGTTTTGCCGCAACGGAGGTTCCGACAACATTTGCAGAGGCTCCGATAGGAGTTGCGCTGCCGCCGATGTCAGTACCAAGGGAAAGAGACCACGCCAGTACATGGAGGTATCCGGTTCCAAGACCGCTTGCCGCCGCAAGGCGCTGAATGATAGGCACCATGGTCGCTGCAAACGGAATATTGTCAACAACCGAGCTTGCAATAGCGGAGAGCCAGATAACGATGATGATAACGAAGATAACATTGCCGCCGCTTATCATCTCGATGAAGTTTGCTACGATCTCAAGGATACCCGTCTGCTCCAGACCGCCTACTACGATAAACAGTCCGATGAAGAACAGAAGGGTCTTGTAGTCCACCTTTTTAAGCAGCTCAAGCGAGTGCTTTCCGGATGTGATGAGCGTTGCAACGGCGATAACTCCGCCGATGAATGCAACGGTAAGTCCGGTCTGCGCGTGAGTTACGAGCATTACAACAGCAACGAGGAATATTACGATGCTGATGATAAAGCTGCGCTTGTCCGTGATGGCTTCCCTGGGGTCGGGCATTGTGGAAATGTCGATGTTGTTCTTCCCTGCCTCGGTGAGCTCCTTGCGAAAAATGAAGAAGAAGTACACCAGAACGAATATCAGGGAAATTCCCGCGATAACTCCGGTGTTGGTAAGGAAGTCAGAGAACGAATAGCCGAGAGACGTACCGACGATAATGTTTGGCGGGTCGCCGCACATGGTCGCGGAGCCTCCGAGGTTGGCGCAGAACACCTCCGAAAGTATCATCGGGATAGGATTGAACTTCAGGAGCTGAGCAAGCTCAACGGTTACAGCCGCGAGGAACAGTATAACGGTGATACTGTCGATGAACATTGAAAGCACGGCGGACATCAGCATAAACGTGATAAACAGCGGAACGACCTTGTACTTTACCAGCTTGGCAAGGGTCATGCACAGCCATCTGAAGAAGCCTGCCTTTGCCATGCCCTCCACCATTATCATCATGCCGGCAATGAAGATTATGGTAGCCCAGTTGATGCCGGCGGAGCTCTCCTCGGAAGAGCCTGCGGTGTACCAGAATCCGGGTGTGAAAATATTAGCGATGTTGAGCGTTGACCAGATAGCGTCAAAGCTCTTCATGGCTATGCCGAACACGAAAACCAGCGTTGCAAGCCCGCAGCAGAGCGTAACGATGTGCCGCTCGATCTTATCCATGATTATCAGCACGAACATTACCACGAAAATAAGTACAGCAACGATCTTGGCAAGAAGCCCGGTGTCATCGCCGCTGAGTCCGGTGAATATACCGAATATCAGCAGCACTGTACCTGTGGCAGCCATTCCCATTGCAGCCATGCGCGACAGCTTGTCCATTGCAGCCATGACGAACATGACAATAAACACTATCGCAGCAAGAGTTGTTGCAATTACCATTAGATTACCTCCGTCCGGAGCGCTCTGATTATCTACGCGCCCCCTTGTTTTCATACATCAACAGACAACGAAAATCTCCCTGACATCTTTTGCACATCAAGATCCGGGAGAGTATAATTATTCTGTTTTGTACCATGCGAGTATTCTAACATAATAAATAAGAAAAGTCAAGCGAATTTTCAGCGTTTTGTTAATTTCTAATCACATTTCCAGAGGAAAAAGCACATATTTGCACGGATTGTACAATTATTTTCAGGCACAGCAAAAGTTCCGCCCCGAAACGGAGCGGAACTGACATTTACTTGGTGTGATTAAGGTTGAAGTTGCAGTTATCGTGGAACCGCTTGCTCTCCTTAGCGCCCTTCCCGGACTTTCTGTCGTCAGGGTGAAGCTCGGTGCGGAGCTCTACGTCCTTGTCGGTCTTGCTGCCGCGGACAAGGTCTGCGTCCTGCTTCATGGTGTGAGTCTTTTTTTCACTCATAGCGCCACCGGCTCTGCATTAAACGCAGCCCTGAGCCTTCATAGCCTCTGCAACCTTCAGGAAGCCGGCGATGTTAGCGCCTGCCATGTAGTTGCCGGGCATACCGTACTCCTTGGCAGCCTCGTCGCAGCTCTTGAAGATGGAAACCATGATGTCGTGGAGCTTGCTGTCAACCTCATCGAAGGTCCAACTGTATCTGATGGAGTTCTGGCTCATCTCAAGACCAGATGTAGCTACGCCGCCTGCATTTGCAGCCTTTGCGGGACCGTAGAGCATCTTGTTAGCGAAGTAAACTTCGATAGCCTCAGGAGTGGAAGGCATATTAGCGCCCTCTGCTACTGCATATACGCCGTTGGCAGCGAGATTCTTTGCGAAGTCGCCGTTGATCTCGTTCTGTGTAGCGCAGGGAAGTGCGATGTCAGCCTGGATCTTAGCGCCCCAGACGCTGCCCTCGTGGTACTCGGCGTTCTTGTGGGAGGTTCTGCCGACATACTCCTTGATCCTGCCGCGCTCAACTTCCTTGATCTGCTTAACAACATCAAGGTCGATTCCGTCCGGATCATAGATGTAGCCGTTGGAGTCGGAAACGGTAACTACCTTAGCGCCGAGCTCGGTAGCCTTCTTGGTTGCGTAGATAGCAACGTTGCCGGAACCGGAAATGATAACGGTCTGATCCTTGAAGCTCTTGCCGTTAGCCTTGAGCATCTCGTTGGTGAAGTAGCAAAGACCGAAGCCGGTAGCCTCAGTTCTTGCGAGGGAGCCGCCGTATGTAAGTCCCTTACCGGTAAGAACGCCGGAGAACTCGTCGCGGATTCTCTTGTACTGACCGAACATATAGCCGATCTCACGTCCGCCTGTACCGATGTCGCCTGCGGGAACGTCGCAGTCAGGACCGATGTGTCTGCAAAGCTCGGTCATGAAGCTCTGGCAGAAACGCATAACCTCTCCGTCGGACTTGCCCTTGGGGTCGAAGTCGGAACCGCCCTTGCCGCCGCCCATGGGGAGTGTGGTCAGGGAGTTCTTGAAGATCTGCTCGAAGCCGAGGAACTTGATGATACCGATATATACGGAGGGGTGGAGTCTTATACCGCCCTTGTACGGACCGATAGCGGAGTTGAACTGAATACGGAAGCCTCTGTTTACCTGAACCTTGCCGTTGTCGTCTACCCACGGAACGCGGAAGATGATCTGTCTCTCCGGCTCAACGATTCTGTCGAATACGCCTGCTTCTACGAGGTCGGGTCTCTTTTCAGCGACCGGCTGAAGTGTCTCAAAAACCTCTGTAACTGCCTGAATGAACTCCGGCTCGCCGGGATTTCTCTTCTTTACTGTCTCCAGTAAGTCTGCGAGATATTTGTTAGTTAACGCCATTGTTAAGTAACCTCCTGAAAAAAATTCCTCCGCAGGCGAGGCATAAGCGCCGGAACACCGGAAAATGTGCCGCAGCCCCACGGTCTGTATTCATTATACAACATAGTCTGCAATTTTGCAAGATGATTTTGGATTTTTTTCATAAGTTTTATTCTTTTTGTTCACTTGCAACAATAATATAGTGCTCCGGTTGTGCATATTATATAGATATTTTCACCTAAAAAATAGAACCATACAGTCTATTCTTGCAAAAAAAGATAAAAAAACACCTCATTCCAGGGCTTCCGATTTGTGCTCACGCACATCGCAAACAGCGGAGCACCGCCATTTGCAGGGATTTTGCCTTATTCCGCCGAAATCCGGATTGTGCGTGCCGGACAGTATGCGTCCGGTTTTATGAATTATTCAAAACGCAAAGTTTCATTTCAGATAAGACAGACAGTAATTCTGATATTTCAGATTTTATTCAGGAAAAATTGAATTTACCTATTGACAATTACAAGGTTCTTGTGATATAATCTGTACATAGATGTAATTTTCATGAACATTACAAACCCAAACAAATGTAAAGGAGCGATGAATATGGCAGACGTTATGGGTACGCTCCAGCAGGCGCGCACCCTTGAACTTCAGGTACAGATGCAGCTTGAACATATCGAGATGATACACCGCATCGCCCGGCGTATGCGCGAATCCACAAGCTACGCACAGGAAACCGCGGAAAAACTGGCACGGCTGGAAGCGCAGCTCAACGACACCGTTGACCAGATGTGCGACGCAAAGCGCGAAGCCCTGCGGTTCGTAAGCTACCTTTCCGGGGAGGAGCGCAGCGTTATCGAGGGCTACTACATTCTCGCAAAGAACTGGGACAAGCTTGCGCTTGAACTGTACATGAGCGAAAGGCGCGTGTTCCTACTGAGAAAAAGCGGGCTGGCAAAGCTGATGGACAGATACGGCAGAAGCGCGCCGGAGACCGCCTCTGATGGCGCACGGATATAAGGAGGAGATATGGGACTTGGCAGGCAGATAAAATCACTCAGGGAGCGCGCAAGGCTCACACAGGAGGAGCTCGCACAGCGGCTCGGCGTTACTCCGTCGGCGGTGGGAAACTACGAGCGGGAGATAAGCCACCCGAAAGAGGAGGTGCTCTACCGTATGTTCACGGCGCTATGCTGTGAGCCGAACGAGCTGTTCGCGGACTGCTACGACGCGGAGCTCACCCCGGCGCAGGAGCACCTCAGGAAATATCAGGAGCTGGACGACCATGGCAGGGAGCTTGTGGACGCCTGCACTGAGATAGAATACCGCCGCTGCTGCGACGGGCTGGTGCTTGTGGCGGCGCGTGGCTTCGGCGGCGCACAGCCCGGAAGGCTCCGGCTGAAAAAGAAGCGCGGGACCGGCAGCGTCCTTGACCTGCCGGATTACAAGGAGGGCGGACGATGAATGCTTCAGATGCGCTTCTGGAGTGCGGCGCGGCTTCCCTGCCGGTGAATGTCCCGGCAGCGGCGCGGCATTTCGGAGTGAAAATGATAGGTTACTCAGACTTCATCTCGCTTTACGACGTGGACGCGGATTACATCTATCACAATATAAGCTACGGCGGATTCAGTCTCATGCTGGAGGGCAAGCACATCTGCGTGATAAACGAGAAACTGTGCGGAAAAGCGCGGCGCAAATGGACGTCGGCGCACGAACTCGGGCATATCCTCTCGGGGCATATTTCCGCGGAAAAGCAGTCGCTCACGCAGAGCGAGGAGCTTGAAGCGGAACGCTTTGCCGCCGGATTCCTTGCGCCGCTGACTGTACTTAATTTCTGCGGGGTATCCTCCGCGCTGGAGGTCGAAAGGCTCTGCGGGATATCGCGTCAGGCGGCGGAAATACGCTTTAAGGAGCTGACGCGGCTGCGCCGCTCGCAGGAGGATGCTTTCCGGCGGGAAATGCGGGGTTCAGGCTCCACGGAGTGCAACGGACTTCTCGATGAATCGGAATTAAGGCTGCTGCTGAGATTTCTGCCGTTCATCACAAGCTATCTTTCGAAGCGATCCGCGCATGACGGCTATGAGAAATACCTTGCACAGCTTGCAAATCAGCAGATGGCCATATAAATCGGGGCGAGTTTTTTACTCGCCCCGCAGATGAAAAAAAGAGTCATTTCAGACTGATATTTACTGATCCAGTCGGAAGTGTATCGGAATGCCGTTGCGGTATTCCAGCTTCGGCTCTCCCTGAATCAGCGGCAGGAAGTAATTCAGCGCGTCAACGGTAACGTTGTTGCCCTCCTGATTTATCCACTCCCGCGGGAACTTCTTCTCCTGATTTGCTATCTTTGTGATGTCGGCAGTGGTTATCTCAACGCGGTAGGGATTGTTGCTCAGCCTGTGGAAGCACATCATAACTCCGCTTGCGCCGTATACCAGCGCGGATTTCACTGCCTCCCTTCCGATACGCTCAGCCTCAAGCAGGTCTGTCAGGGACGCGATATGGGAGCTGCACCGCTGCATTACGTTGAGCTCTATCGAGCGCACCTTGCAGCCTATGTGGTCCTTGGTGTACTCCTCCAGCCACTTGCCTATGCCGGAAAGGTACTTGTGGCCGAATGCGTCCACGATCTCGGAGGAAACTCCGCTGCCGGCGCTCACGCCCTCTGATATCGCAACTATGACTGCCTTATAACGGAGCTGCGCCTGCTTCACGTCGTCAAGGTACTTCTCCGGGGAAAATTCGCCCTCCGGGAGATATATCAGGTGCGGAGCAGGTTCGCCGTTCGCACGGAGAACGCAGGAGCTCGCCGCCAGCCAGCCGGCGTCACGTCCCATTATCTCAACGATTGTAACTGACGGTATGGAATAAACCCTGCTGTCGCGGATTATCTCCTGAAGCGTCGCCGCAACGTACTTCGCCGCAGAGCCGAACCCCGGAGTATGGTCGGTTTCCGTAACATCATTGTCGATGGTTTTGGGAACTCCGACAACCTTAATGTCTATCCCATTTTCGGTGAAATAGCTGTGCAGCTTCATTACCGTGTCCATGGAGTCGTTGCCGCCAATGTAGAAGAACGCGCGGATATTGTGTCGGCTGAAAGTCTCGGCTATTTTGCGGTAATCACTGTCGTCCTGGTGCCAGTCCTTCAGCTTGAAGCGGCAGGAGCCCAGTATTGTTGACGGAGTTGTCATCAGGAGCTGCTTGTCGTGCTCGTCCATCAGTATGCTGCGGAGATTCAGCAGGCGGTCGCCTATTATTCCCTCGATGCCGTTTTCAGCGCCGTAGATCTCGTCAACCTGCGCCTCCTGCTCGGCTCCGTTGAATACTCCGGTAAGGCTGGCATTTATCGCAGCGGTCGGACCGCCGGACTGTGCAACTGCTATATTGAACATGATGTGTCCTCCAAATAATAATCGTTGGGTAAATCCTGATATAATTTTAGCATATTCTACAATAATATTCAATAGCCGTATTAAACAAAAAAGGACAGAAAAACTCTGTCCTTTTATAATATGTGTGAAAAATTATTCACAAGATTTCAGTCGCCGAAAGAGATGCCGATATCCTTTGCAGTCTTTACCATCTTGCAGTCAACCGGTACGAACTTGGTCTTCATTGCAACGTCGCCCAGGGGATTTTCGGTGATCTTTCCGTCTACCATCGCAACGGTGCAGCCGAACTTTCCGTCCTTGAGGAGCTGAGCCGCGTGCGCGCCGAACTGAGTTGCAAGGATTCTGTCGTAAGCGGACGGGCTTCCGCCGCGGAGCATATGTCCCGGAACGACCGTGCGTGTCTCAAGCCCTGTCATGTCCTGAATGTTTTTTGCAATACGCGCTGTCGCAGTAGTGATCCCTGCCTCTGTACGCAGGCGTGTGCGCTCCTTTTTCTTGAGCTTTGCTTCCTCAATGTCGTAGCAGCCCTCGGCAACCGCGAGGATAGAGAAGTTCCTGCCTGCGTCCGCGCGCTTCTGGCACGCCTGAGCCACCTTGTTTATATCGTAGGGGATCTCCGGCAGGAGGATTATGTCTGCGCCGCCTGCAAGTCCGCTGTACAGCGTGAGCCAGCCAGCCTTATTTCCCATTATCTCTATTACCATAACGCGGCTGTGGGAGTTCGCAGTGGTGTGTATGCGGTCGATCACCTCGGTGCCGATATCCACTGCGGAATGGAATCCGAAGGTAACGTCGGTGCCGAAAATATCGTTGTCGATGGTCTTGGGAAGTCCGATGACGTTCAGACCTTCCTCAGACAGCATATTTGCAGTCTTGTGGGTTCCGTTGCCGCCGAGTGTGAACAGGCAGTCGAGTTTAAGGTCCTTGTAGGTGGATTTCATTTCCTTTACCTTGTCCACCTTGTCGTCCTCGATAATCTGCATCATCTTGAACGGAGTGCGCTTGGTTCCGAGAATAGTTCCGCCCTGTGTGAGTATCCCCGAGAAATCTGACGGCTGCATTACCTTGTAAACGCCGTGGATAAGTCCGTGGTATCCATCGTGGATACCGACTATCTCCACCTTGTCCTCGCCAAAAGTCTCATAGATAGCCTTTGCTGCGCCTCTGATGGTTGCATTCAGTCCTGGGCAGTCGCCGCCGCTTGTGAGCATTCCAACTCTTAGTTTTCCCATGTTCAGTTACCTCCACAATTGATTCTATACGATCTGCCTAAAGGCAGTCTGAGTACCATTCACTGCTTTTTCAGTATCCTGCGGATATCATTGCCGCAGAATCCCAGAAAATGCATACTATTCAGGCGCGAGCATATCTTCTCCGGATAGTAGTTCGAAAGCTCCCGCGGGTGGTAATTCGTGCTGACTATCATCGGAAGCCCGCGGCATATCCTGTTGTTGATTATCTCATATATGGTCGAGGTGTAAAGCTCCTTTGACATCTCCGCACCGAGGTCGTCAAGTATCAGCAGGTCGCAGCCGGAAAGCGCGGACAGCGTGTCCTTGTCGGAGCGCCCGAAAAACTCCCGCTCGATTATCCGCAGCAGCTCCGGCATGGAGCCGTATATCACGCTGAATCCCCTGTCGAGCACCACGGAGGCTATCGCCAGCGAAAGGTGCGTTTTTCCCAGCCCGGAAGCGCCGTACATCAGGATACTTCCGCTGTCCGCGGAGAACTCCACGGCGTACTTCCGGCAGTATTCAAGATTGCGCTGCATTACCTGCCGCTGCGAAACATGGAGCTGCGGGTCTATAAGCTCCGGATAATATTCCAGTCTGAACGTGTCGAACGACGACAGCTCCAGCGGAGAATTCTGGTTGAGCTCCCGCGCTGCCGCCTCCAGCATGAGCCGCCGGAAACAGCCGCACCACTTCCCGTCCACGGTGCCCTTGTCCCTGCATTTGGGGCAGGTGAATATCGGCTGGAGGTAATCCTCCGGATAGCCAGCCGCTGTAAGAAGCCGTTTCATCGCACCGCTGGTGGCAAGGTTCTCCTTTTCAAGCTCCCTGACCGCTTCTGCGGTATCACCGCCCTGCATGACGATGGAGATGAGCTTTCTGCCCGTTTCGGCAAGACGCAGAGAGAGCTCCCGGTATTCCGGCAGCTTGGAGTATATCTCCTCCCGGCGCTGCTCATGCAGGCGCTGGTTTTCGGCGCGGCGCTCGTTTAGCTTGTCCATTGCCTCGCTGAAAAACTGGTCGTTCATTTCCATTCGTCACCTCCCGGTCACTGGTACTGTCTGCGTATCTCGTCCATTATATCGTCAACGTCGCTGGAATCCGAGTTATTCGTCTTCCTGCCGCTCTTGAATTTCCCGCTGAATTCCAGTGCCTTGCGCTGAGCCTGGTCGGTGGAGTATACCCCTTCCTTCTTCCAGTTTTCAAGGATACCGTTGGTATAGCTGAAATTCATGCTGCCTATCCTGTCCTGAGTCATCTCGTGCGCAAGCATTATCATGTCCTCGCCGAAGCCCCAGTCCTCCGTCCACGTCTTGATATAGGCGATCTGGTTGGGCGAGAACTTCGTTTTCAGCTCCATTGCGCGGCGGAGATTTTCCTCCACGCTGGTGAGCTTCTCCAGCTTCTGGAGCTGCGCGTCAGCCTCGCTGACTGTCCGGATATTGTTCTCTGCCCAGTCCTCGGCGGTGCGGGTAATGTAGCTCGGCGTGGTCTTTTCAATGCGGAAGCAGTATTTCAGCAGCATTACCGCCACCTCCGCCGGAATCCCGTAGAAATCCGTTATCTGGAGCACCATTCTGCTCTCGGTAGTGCGGAGCGGCCGGCCGTAAAGCTGCTCTGCCTCCTTGAAAAGGAATCTTACGGCGCTGTCCGTCTGCTGGCGCTTCGCGATATCTCCGGAGGTGTAGATGGTCGCGCCATTGCTCTGCGCGACCCTGCGTACGCTGGAGCGCTGCGGCTCCTGCCCGGTCTCAGCGGAAGCCACTTCCGGGAGTACCTCCTGCGAAATATCCATGGGCTTCAGCTCGCCCTCGTCCATGCGTATTATTCCGCGCTGAAACCAGAACATCGCCGCGTCCTCGAGCTCGCCTGAGCTCTTTATCCCGAGCTTTTCCCGGAGCTGCTCCTCGGAGAAGCTCTCTCCGCCGTGCCTCAGCAAAAACAACAGCAGCTTCAGGCTGGCGCCATCCGCAAGTTTTATGTACTTATCAACAACGCTGGCGGGTACTGCGAAAACGCTGTTCCACGCGCCTGCGTCAAGGGAATAATTCATCTGCTCACCTTATCCTGAACCGGCCTCCATAAGCCGGAATATATTCAACAGCCGTATAATTGTCCGGTACGCACGCAGCAAATCTTTGATTTGCGTATGTGCGAGGATTTTTTGATTTATAATAAACGCTCTGCGTTTATTATACCACAGAAAACGCGTTTTTTCAATAGGGAATCTTTAAAAATAAAAGCGCCGTCCTCACACGAAGAACAGCGCCGCAAGCTCGCGTATAATGTAATTCGGGAACACAAGCGCCCGGGTTTTCGAGGAATAATGCCCCGTGGAAAGCCCCAGCCGCCCTGCGCAGAGCTCCGCACGGTACTGATGGAAATTGTTGGTTACTACCGCGATACCGTCCGAGATCCCGAGCTGCTCCAGAATCGGCGCGGAATAAGCGAAGTTCTGCGCTGTGGATTCCGACTGAGTTTCGGTGTAAATGCGGCTTTCCGGGACTCCCTGCGATACCAGCCACTGCTTCATGCACTCCGCTTCAGAGATGTTCTCCCCCCTGCCCTGACCGCCGGTAACTATCACCGGGACGTCTGCGTGCTCCTCAATAAGCGGAAGCGCGGTGCTCAGGCGGGACAGCATCTCCCCGCCGGGCTCCTCCCACTTCACCTGACAGCCGAGTATCATTATGCAGTTGACCTGCTCCAGCGGAACATCGGCATACCTCGCCATCATCGCGCCGTTATAGCCGCAGAAGCCAAGGAATCCGGCGATGACCGCGCCAAGGGCGCACAGTGAAATTCTCCCGGGAATACGCGCCCAGAGCCACTTCAGAAGCCGCCGGAGCTGCTTTGCGAATCCCGCACAGAGCCCGATAAGCAGGCTTAGGACAACTCCCAGAAAAGTACCGGCGTTGAAGAATCCCGGCAGGCAGAACCACGCGAGAAGCACCGCCGCAAGTATCATGACGGCTATCTGCGCCGGGTGGAGAAGGCGAATCTGCATTTTTCCTCCTGATTCCGGAAACGCCCGACATATCCGATGCCGGGCGTAAATTTGAAGTTACAGCGCCATTCCGAGGGCGAGCGCCTTCATGTTGGCTTCGATAAGGTTTGCCTTTTTCGGGGGAATCAGCTTCTCCAGAACCGGACGAACCGCGTCGATCACCGCGATACCGGTCTCCTTGAGCAGCTTTCCCACTAGAATTATGTTAGCCATTCCGGGAAGCCCGTTTTCCGCGGCAAGCTCCGTTGAGGGGATCCGGAAGCTGCGGATATCGGTGCGGGTGCACTCCTTTGTGACAAGGGTGCTGTCGATTATCGCTATCCCGCCCGGCTTAACGGACTCGATGAACTTGTCGAAGCTGGGACCGTTCATCGCAATCAGCACGTCCGGATCTGTGACATACGGGGAGCCTATCGGCTTATCGCTGACGCACACGCAGCAGTTTGCCGTGCCTCCGCGCATTTCGGGACCGTAGGACGGGAGCCATGACACCTGCTTGTCACCGTTCATGCCGAGGTAGGCAAGCAGCTTCCCCGCGAACAGTATTCCCTGCCCGCCGAAGCCTGCAAATATTGTTTCAGTCGTCATCTTATCGCACCCTCCTTGAATACTCCAAGCGGATAATACGGCACCATGTTGTCCTTAAGCCACTTCATTGCCTCCACCGGAGAAAGTCCCCAGTTGGTCGGGCAGGTGGAAAGGACCTCGATTATTGAAAAGCCCTGCTTGTTCTTCTGGAACTCGAATCCCTTGCGGATAGCCGCCTTTGCCTTGCGGATATTCGCGGGGTCGGTGACGGTCACGCGCTCTGCAAGCGCAACGCCGGAAAGCGTTGCAAGCATCTCGCACACCCTCACCGGGAAGCCCTCCACATCCGGATTTCTTCCGTAGGGAGTGGTCTGTGTTACCTGACCGGGAAGAGTGGTCGGCGCCATCTGCCCGCCGGTCATGCCGTAGGTCGTGTTGTTGATGAATATTACGGTGATGTTCTCGCCGCGCGCCGCCGCATGGACTGTCTCAGCCGTGCCTATCGCCGCAAGGTCGCCGTCCCCCTGATAGGTGAAAACGAACTTGTCCGGATTTCCGCGCTTTACGCCGGTCGCGACTGCCGGAGCCCTTCCGTGAGCCGCCTCTATCATATCGCAGGTGAAGTAGTCATACGCCATTACCGAGCAGCCTACCGGGCATATCCCGATGGTGTCGTTCTCGATTCCCATTTCGTCTATGACCTCTGCTACCAGCCTGTGCACGATACCGTGGGTGCAGCCCGGGCAGTAATGGAACGGTACGTCCGTCAGGGACTTTGGTTTTCTGAATTCCGGCATATCACTCAGCCTCCTTTGCGTTGAGCGCCTTTATCTGCTCAAGTATCTCAGAGGGCTTGGGGATAACTCCGCCCGTCCTGCCGAAGAATTCAACCGGCAGACGGCAGCCGAGCGCCAGCTTTACGTCCTCGATCATCTGTCCCATGGACATCTCCACGCACAGAACGCGCTTTGCGTTCCTGCACGCGTCTCTTACCTCCTGCTCCGGGAACGGCCAGAGCGTCACCGGGCGGACAAGTCCCGCCTTTATCCCCTGTGCGCGCGCGGAATCCACAGCCGCTTTCGCAAGCCTTGCGACAGAGCCGTATGCCGTTACGACTATCTCCGCGTCCCCGGTGAGATACTGCTCCGCCATGTGGAGCTCGCCCTTTACCTTTTCGTAGCGCTGGAATCTTTCAACAACAAGACGCTCCAACTCCTCCGCCTGAAGATAGAGTGAATTTATGATATTATGCGGACGCTTTCCGCCGTGGCCGCAGGCAGCCCAGGGCTTTTCCGCGGCGGTGTGCTCATGTATCCCGTCGCTGGCAAAGGTGACCGGCTCCATCATCTGACCGAGAAGTCCGTCCGCGAGTATCATTGCGGGCATTCTGTACTTGTCGGCGGAATCAAACGCGAGGCTCATCAGGTCAGCCATCTCCTGCACGGAGGACGGCGCGAACACAAGTATCTGGAAATCACCGTGCCCCAGCGCCCTTGTCGCCTGCCAGTAGTCGCTCTGGGAGGGCTGGATACCGCCCAGTCCGGGACCGCCGCGCATTACGTTCACGATAACGCAGGGGAGGTCGGCGCCCGCCATATAGGACACGCCCTCGCTCTTCAGGGAGATTCCCGGGGAGGAGCTCGAGGTCATGCACCGAACGCCGGAAGCGGCGCAGCCGTAAACCATGTTTATAGCCGCGATCTCGCTCTCTGCCTGGAGGAACACGCCGCCTATCTTCGGCATACGCTTCGCCATGTAGGCGGATATCTCCGTCTGGGGAGTTATCGGGTAGCCGAAAAAGCACTTGCAGCCGGAGCGTATCGCAGCCTCCGCAAGAGCCTCGTTGCCTTTCATGAGGTTTCTTTCCATTACTTGTCACCTCCGTCCGGGGTAATGGTGATGGCGCAGTCGGGGCACATCATCGCGCACATGGCGCAGGCGATACAGGCGTCGTCGTCAATACATTCCGCCGTGTAATAGCCCTTGGGATTAAGCCTCTCATGCGAGATCACAACGATCTTCTTCGGACATACGGTGGTGCAGAGCGCGCAGCCCTTGCACACCTCGAAGTCCACATTCATCTTTGCCATTTCTGTTCCCTTTCCCGTTCCGGAAAACTCCGGAGCCCTGCACTTTCCGCCGTGCGGCGGGGTTTATTTTTCTGTACCCCTTATTCCTCCCAGAACGGACGTATAAATACGTCCACCGGGTAGGCTCCGTCAACGCACAGCGAACGCTCTGCGGCGGTCATCACCACCGGAAGCCCGGCGGCTTTTCCGCACTGTAAAGCATAATCCGCCGTGACCTTTACGTCATCGGCGGCTGTGTCCTGACCTAAATTTGAGCAGTTTATGATACCCTTTGCCCTCATGCGGGATACCTGTTCGATGTCACGCAGGAGCTCTGCCGCCTCCTCAGGGGTGCTTGTGAGGTAACGGTAGCGGTTGACGACATAATAAAGCCCGCAGCCGGAACTGTTCAGAACCGTGGAATACTGTCCGAGCGCCGCCGCACCCGAATCGTCACCGCCGACGTCTATCACCAGACGGTCGCAGCCGTCAATGACAGCCGCCATATCTATGGAAAGCGACGGTATATCGAGATTCGTATTCGCAAACTGCGGCGCAATGAGCCTTATTCCGTGTTCATCAAACAGCCCCGCGAGATCTGCGGTGCGGAAGTAGGGGTTCACGATGTCCAGATCAATGATGGTCACCCTTTCCCCCGACTTCGCGAAATCCACCGCGAGATTTACTGCGAGATTTGTTTTTCCCGAGCCGTAGTGCCCGGTTATTGCAATGGTCTTTTCAAAATCAAACATTAATAATAGTAGTAGCTGGAGCCTGCAAACGCGTCAGAAAAAGACGACCCGATGCCTGCCAGGACAGCGGACATTATGATTATCATAAGGATAGAAACGCCCAGACTGATAGCCTGAATGATTATCATAGCCTGGCAGTAGCGCTTCTTGTTTATAGGAGTATCTGCACTTACGCCCCAGACTATACACAGGATAAGGCTGATAAGTCCGAACCATGTGGTAAGGATTATCGTGCCGACCCACTGACCGAGCGTCATGGGAGTGTCGTTCACCGGCTGAACGCTGTTGTTGAACTGGGTGTTGTTATTGTACTGTGTGCCGGAATTCCCGCTGGTGGGAATGGTCCCGGGCTGCGGTGCGGAATATCCGGGATTCATGCTGCCCTGCCGGGCGCCGTAATCCGGGATAGGATCGGTGCTCATAGGAGCGGTCTGCGGAGCCTTGTCAAGCTGTACTGCCGCGGGAAGCGGCTCGCCGCATGACGGACAGAAGGAACCTTCACCTGTAACCAGTGTGTTGCACTTGGGGCATACTCTCTGCATATAAAAACCTCATTTCTTCTCTTCACAGGTCAACCAGAAGCCTGTGGCAAACTATGTATTCCACGGCAGAACAGCCTGCTGTGTACTGTCTTCATTCTACCATATTACTCGGGCGATGTCAACATCATTCGTGAATTAGACGGTTACTTACACAAAATTTTCACTTTGCGTACACCTTTCATGAACAGATTGCCTATTTTTCCAGCCACTGGCTCATTCCCGCGCCGAGCAGCTCGTTAGGTCTGTCGCGGAACCCGAACTGCCTGTAAAACGGCTCGCGCTCCTTTGCTGACATCAGATAGACCACTATCTTCTCGCCGGGCTCCAGCGTGGAATAAAGGTAATCCATCGTGCGGTGCATCATCTGCTTTCCGATTCCCTTATGCTGGTACTCCGGAATAACTATCACGTCCGTGATGAAATTTGCATAGCCGCCCTCTGAAAGCACGCGTATCATTCCAACGCACCTGCCGTTGTCGCGCACGGTCGTGATGTGAAACGCATTGTTCAGCACGTTCCTGCATATCCGGTCGGAAAGAGGCATGAAATTCACCAGCCGGCGCATTTCCTTGTATTCCTCCAGCGAGGGAGCCACGTCCTTAAATTCAAGCTCCATATTGTTCTCCTTTTTTTCACACCAAGAGCCGCCCGGAAATCGGACGGCTCAGTATCTCTATCATATTCAGTTCTGCGCGTTGTCTTCGGGCTTATCCTCCGGCTTGTTATCAGCCTTTTCTTCCGGGAGGTCTGCCTCGGGCATTTCATCGCTCCCGGGCTTTTCAGCCGTGATGTCCGGGATATTCTCGGCGGGCTTCTGCTTTTCGTTGCCGTCGATGTCTATCTCGTCTGCCATCAGACGGTAGAAGTCTACTCCTTCTATCTTCTCATGCTTCATGAGGTACTGCGCGCAGCGCTCCAGAAGGTCGTGGTGGTCGGTGAGTATCTCCTTTGCCTTCTCATAGCCGGTTTCTATGAGCTCGCGTATCTCGCCGTCTATCTCAGCCGCCACATTCTCGGAGTAGTTGCGTCCCTGGGAGTAATCCCTGCCGAGGAACACTTCCTGATTCTCGTGGCCGTAGAGTATCGGACCGAGCTTCTCGGAAAAGCCGTAGCGCGTTACCATGTTCCTTGCAACGGATGTTGCACGCTCGATATCATTGGAAGCGCCGGTGGAAATGTCGTCAAGAATGAGCTTCTCAGCCACACGTCCGCCGAGGAGCACGATTATCTCCTCTTCCATGTAGGTCTTGCTAACAAATGATCTGTCCTTCTCAGGAACGTGCATCGTGAATCCGCCCGCCATGCCGCGGGGAACGATGGACACCTGATGTACCTTATCCTGCGTCTTGCAGAAATAGGTCGTTATCGCGTGGCCTGCCTCGTGATAGGCGGTAAGGCGCTTTTCGTCCGGAGTTACAACCCGGGACTTCTTCTCGGGACCTGCAACCACCTTGATGGTAGCCTCCTCGATATCCTGCTTGGTGATGGCACGGCGGTTTGCACGCGCCGCAAGCAGAGCCGCCTCGTTAACGAGGTTTTCGAGGTCGGCGCCGGTGAACCCGGCAGTGGTAGCCGCGATGGTCTTGAGATCAACGTCAGGACCCATGTTCTTATTTCTGGTGTGTACCTTGAGTATCTCCTCCCTGCCCTTGATGTCGGGGTAGTTTACGACGATCTGTCTGTCGAAGCGTCCGGGACGGAGCAGAGCCGGGTCAAGGATATCACGGCGGTTTGTAGCCGCCATTACGATGATGGAGTCGTTCTCGGTAAAGCCGTCCATCTCAACAAGGAGCTGATTCAGGGTCTGCTCGCGCTCGTCGTGGCCGCCGCCGAGACCTGCGCCTCTCTGGCGTCCGACAGCGTCTATCTCGTCAATAAAGATGATGGACGGGGTCTTTTTCTTCGCCTGCTCGAACAGGTCGCGCACTCTGGAAGCGCCAACGCCGACGAACATCTCAACGAAGTCGGAACCGCTTATGGAGAAGAACGGAGCTCCAGCCTCGCCTGCGACTGCCTTTGCAAGCAGGGTCTTACCGGTTCCGGGAGGGCCCACAAGCAGAACGCCCTTGGGAACTCTCGCGCCGATCTCGCGGTACTTTCCGGGATTCTTCAGAAAGTCAACGATCTCCTCGAGCTCCTGCTTTTCCTCGTCCGCGCCGGCTACATCGTCAAACGTGACCTTCTTGCCGGTCTGCTGGCGGACGTTCGCGCGTGAGAATGTGGACATCTTTCCGCCGCCTGTGCTCTGGCGCATTACGATAACGGTGAATATTATCATTACGCCCACAAGCAGAAGATACGGAAGCACGCTCGTCAGGAACGTGTTGTCAGAAATCGGGATATAGTCCTCCACCAGCGGGGAGGTGGGGTTCGCCTCGTTATAGCGCTGGCGGTAGTACGCCATGTGGCCTTCCTCGTTGTAGCCGGAATTGATGTCGTTGATGAAAATGCTGACATTCGGCACCGTGTATGTGTGCGCCGGCTTGCTGCCGTCCTCGCCCTTCAGACGATATGTCAGCGCGCCGCTGCCAAGGTCGAGCTTGTACTCGGAAACGTTCAGCGAATCAAACTCCGCGATAACGCTGGAATAAGTAGTCACTGTGCTCCCCGCGCTGGTTGCCATGTTAAGTACGGATACCAGGCCGATGATAAGCAGGAAGATAATTACCAGATAGATAATTACACCCTTTAACTTGTTTGAATTCATTAATACCGCCTTTCCGGAAATTACTCCTCGGATTTATAATTAAGAGGTGGATCTTAATAGTAAGCTGATATAATTGTCCCCTTTTATTCGGACAAAAATTATTATACCACACTTTGAAACAAAATGCAAATAATTTCGGTGAATATTTGCTGAAAATTTGATACAGAAACCGCCGTTTGTCGAAAAACTAAGCTTCATGCTTGCGGTAGTGCTGCTCCGCTTCCTCGATGTAAGCGGCACCCCGCTTCACCACGAAGAATTTTCCCCGGCAGGGATTGAATTTCCCGCGCCCGGCGGCGAGTATTTCTGCGGCTGTGTTTATGCGCAGCGCGCTGGGCTCTATTCCTCCTGCGAAGAAGATCAGCTTTATTGCGCGGCTCTGCACCGGCTTCGGGAGCTTCGCCAGCGCCGCAGAATCGTAGCAGCCTGGCTTTTTGGCGGATTCAAGCGCCTGCCTTGCCATCTCCTCCAGAAAATCGCTGTCCTCCCGCAGACTTTTTTCCATGCGGTTCATCGTCGAAAACAGGGAGCCGTTTATTTTAAGCATTTCCGGCAGTATTATGTGCCGTATCTTATTTCTGGTGTAGTCGTCGCAGAGGTTCGTTTTGTCCGTGACCCACGACAGTCCCCGGCTGTTGCAGTACTCCTCAACATCGTTACGGGTGCAGTAGATAAGCGGCCGCACGATGTTCCCGCGAACCGGCGGAACTCCGCAAAGCCCCTTGAGCCCGGTGCCGCGCATGAGGTTCAGCAGGACTGTCTCCGCACAGTCGTTCGAACTGTGAGCGGTGGCTAACTTCTTCCCCGCGGACACCTCCGAGAAGAAATCGTACCGAACGCGGCGGGCGCATTCCTCAAGACTCTCGTGCTTCTGCCGCATGGAGCCTACCTCCGCCTCCCTGACGAAAAGCGGTATCCCCAGCCCGGAGCACAGCTCCTGACAGAAACGCATATCGCCGTCGCTCTCCCCGCCCCGGAGGTGATGGTTGATGTGACACGCCGAAACCGTTATGCCAAGCTCCCCTGAGAGCTCGTTCAGCGCATAAAGCAGGGAAACGCTGTCCGCCCCGCCGGAAAGCGCGGCAACCACAGCGTCACCCCTCTGTAACATTTTGTAGTCGGACACCGCCGACCTTATCTTTTCAAGAAAGTCCATTGCAGACCTCGTTACTGCTCACTGCGGAACTCCGCATTAGTGAAGCGTGTGTATTCTCCGTCCCAGCCGAGCGGAACAGTTCCCGTTTCGCCGTGACGGTTCTTTGCGACGATGCATTCGCAGGAATTAACGTTCGGGTCGGTCTTGTCGTAGTACGCGTTGCGGTAGAGGAACATTACGATATCCGCGTCCTGCTCGATGGAGCCGGATTCACGCAGGTCGGAAAGCATGGGTCGCTTGTCCGGACGCTGCTCGGGACCTCGCGCCAGCTGCGACAGCGTGATGACCGGAACGTTCAGTTCCTTTGCCATTATCTTCAGATTTCGCGTTATCTCGGAGATCTCCACAACGCGGTTTCCGTTGTAGTTCTTGTTGGAGGTCATAAGCTGTAAATAGTCGATGACCACCAGCCCGAGGTTCTTCATTCTGCGGAGCTTCGCCTTCATCGCCGCGACAGTCGCTCCGCCCGTGGTATCGTCAATGTAGATGTTCAGTCTGGAGAGAACATCCGCCGCCCTGCCGATGTCCTTCCACTTTTCCTCCGGGATATCGCCGGTTTTCATGCTGTCGGAGGTCAGCGACGCCTCGCTGCTTATCATACGGTTTACGATCTGCTCCTTGGACATTTCAAGGCTGAATACGGCTATCGACTTGTCCGGATATTTCTTCCCGACATTCGTTGCAATGTTCATTGCAAACGATGTCTTACCCATACCGGGGCGAGCCGCGAGAATTATCAGGTCGGAGCGGTTGAGACCGTATATCCGCTTGTCGAGCTCGCGGTACAGCGTGGAAAGTCCCGTTATGCCGGGTCCGTTTCCGCTGCGCGCCTTTTTGTACAGCTCGTTGATGGCGTTCATGTTCTCAAGGACTATGCCACTGATGTGCGTAAGTCCCTTGACATCTGTGCCGTTGCGGATATCGAAGATCTTCTGTTCCGCAAAATCTATCAGGGTGTTTGCGTCCTCAGCGCCCTCGTTTGCCGCGTCGATTATGTCCTTGGCGGCAAAAATAAGGCTGCGTGCCATATACTTGTCGGTGACTATCGACGCGTACTTCTCAACGGAGGAAATGCTCGGCACCGCCTGCATTATGCGGGTGAGGTACTCCTTGCCCTGCTCCGCCGTTTCGAAGACTCCCTGACGCATGGTCGCCTCAAGGACGGTGACGATGTCTATCCTGTCGTTGGCAAGGAACATATTCAGCATTACGCCGAACACATTCCGGTTTATATCCGCGTAAAAATACTCCGGCTGGAGCACCGATACAAGGTCGTTCATAACGTCGCTGCTCATGAGGACAGCGCCCAGCACCGACTGCTCCGCGTCGAGATTGTACGGGATATTTATGCCGGAGAGGTCATACTCCGCCATATCAGCCCTCGACTACGCTTACTGTGAACTTTGCGGAAACGCCCGCGTACAGCTTTGCCTCTGCCGCGAAATCTCCGAAGCCTTCTATCTTGAGGTTAAGCACGATCTTCTTCTTGTCAACGTCGCAGCCGAGCTCCTGCTTGATAGCTGCGGAGACCTCCTTGGAGGTAACGGTGCCGAACAGTCTGCCGTTCTGACCCGCCTTGGCCTTTACGGTGATCTTCTTGTCCTTCAGCTTTTCAGCGATCTCCCTGGCGTTTGCCACGTCAACGTCTATCTTGTGCTGTGCGGAGTCCTTCTGACCCTGAAGCAGGTTCAGGTTCTTTGCGGAAGCCTCCTGCGCGAGTCCTTTCTTAATAAGGAAGTTTATGCCGTAACCGTCCTTGACTTCCTTGACCTCGCCCTTCTTGCCTGTGCCCTTAACGTCCTGAAGCAGAATTACCTTCATTGTGTTTTCCTCCTTATTCCTGCGGCAGATTGTTGTAGTAGCTCTCGATCGCGTCCTCGAGCTTCTGCACTGCCTCTTCCTTAGATATGTTGTAGAGCTGTGCGCCGGCCATGGTGAGATGTCCGCCGCCGTCGTCCTTCTTGTTTCCTATATTCTCCATCAGCACCTGAACGTTCACCTTTCCGAGGGAACGCGCGCTGTAACTCCAGCCGTTTTCAATCGGATAAACGGTCACGGAGGCGTCAACGCCGGTGATGTTAAGCATTTCGTCAGCCGCCTGCGAGCATACCACGCGGATATTGCTGAAATTCTCCTCCACGATGGAAACCGCGAAGCCGCGCAGGAAATACGCCTTTGCAACAACCTGCGACTTGTGTATCCTGTCCTCCTTGGAGGTCGCGAAAAGCTCCTTGACGAGTATCGTGTTGGCTCCGCACTTTTTAAGCCGCGCGGCGGCCTCGAACGTTGCCTCGCCGGTGCGCATTACGAAGTCCTTGGTGTCAAGGGTGATCCCCGCCAGAAGAGCCTCAGCCTCCAGCGGCTGGAGCTTGCCCGCGTCCCCGAAGTACTGGAGCAGGTCCGTTACCATTTCAGAGGCGGAGGAAGCGTTGGGGTCGACCCAGCTTATCGCCGCCTGTATCTCATTGTCCGCCTTGCGGTGGTGGTCTATCACGACGATGTGGCTCGGGTCCGCCTTTTCGTAGAGCTCCCGGCTCTCGACCTTTTTCTCGATGTGGGTGTCAACGATGAACAGCAGGGAGTTCTCGTTGAACCTCAGAGCAGCCACCTTGGGCTCAAGGAACAGCCCCGGCTCATAGAGCTGCGGCTCGTCCTCGGGCCTGTCGAAGCGCTGGAGGAGGTTCTCCGAAAGGTTCCTGCGGTTTCCGCCGGAATCCAGCTCCCGGCTTACGCAGGCATAGGCGTCCTTTCCCATGCGCCGGAGCGCCGCGGCAAGGCCTATCGCCGCGCCAACGCTGTCGTAGTCCCCGTAGCCGTGTCCCATTATGTACACCTTGTCTGCGGAGTTCATCAGCGCCTTTATGCGGTCGGCGGTTATTCTGGTGCGCACGCTGCCGCTGTTGCGCTCGGTGCGCTGGGTTTCCGCGCCGAAGTAATCATAGCCGGCACCGTTGCGTATTACCGCCTGATCGCCGCCTCTGCCTATCGCCTTGTTGAGCGCCTCCCATGCGTAGCTCTCGCTCTCCGCAAGTGTGAAAGCCGTCCTGCCCACGCCTATTGAAAGCGTCACGGGAGTGCGGTCGTTGAGCTTTATATTCTGGCGGACCTCTTCAAGAAGCTTCACTCGCTCGTCCGCCATTTCCTGTACATATCTGTCCTCAAGGACAACGATGAACTTGTCGCCTGAGATCTTTCTCAGCACGGCGTTCTTCTGGGAGAAGTAATTCTCCAGCAGCTTGTCTATCTGCGCGCTGATGATGGTCTTTTCGCTCTCGCGGTTGTTGCCGACGGTCTCGTCGTAGTTGTCCACGGAGATTATCGCAACAACCGGCTTTGACTTGCGGTGCTCGTCCTGCAAGTCCTTCAGGCTGGTGATATCCTCGAAGAACAGGACGCTCACTTCCTCGCTGTCCTGAACCTCGGCGCGCTTCCCCTTCCTTCCGCGGGACTCCGTGAGAGCCGCTCCGCGCTCCAGCGGGATCGCCTTGGCGATGTACCATCTGCCGTTGACCTCTATCTCCCTGCCGTCGCCCTCCAGCATGGCGAGGGAATCGGTGAGCACCTCGTCAATGCTGCTGTTGTCATCGTCCGGGTGGAAGAATTTCAGCGCAAAGGAATTGTTGAAAGAGAGTATGCGCCTTTCCTTGCTCACCACCGCCATGGGAAGCGGGTACTGGTCAAGGGCTTTCTGGTTGGCGTCGCTGATCGTGAGCCCGAGCCAGTCGTAATACGCGTATTCATTCTTTCTTATCTGGAACAGCTTTCCTATCGCGAATCCCGCCACTGTAAGCAGTATCGGCAGCGATATCCAGAAAAGCGTTTTATTGTCGCGGAACAGCGCTATATCCAGAATTACAAGGCATACAGTCAGCGCCGTGACAAGTCCCAGCAGCAAATTGCTTCTGTACAGATTCTTCAAAAGAAGCTCCTCCTAACAAACCATTCGGGCAGGCGCCCGGAGATCAGTCAGCCTTTCCCTGTACCTCCATGATTATCGGAAGTATCATCGGGCTGCGCTTGGTCCTGGAATAGATGTAGTCGCTAAGCGCGTCGCGCATTGCGGACTTTATGTTGCCCCACTCGCGGATATTTCGCTCGCGGCAGTTCTCCATGACCTGCTTCATAAGCTGCCTTGCTTCATCTATAAGCTCCTCGCTCTCGCGGACATACACAAAGCCGCGGGAAACGATGTCCGGACCCGCCAGCACGCAGCCGGATTCCCGGTCGATGGTCGCAACGATTATCATTACGCCGTCCTCCGCAAGGTGCTTTCTGTCGCGGAGAACCACGCTTCCTACGTCGCCGACGCCGTAGCCGTCCACCATCACTCTGCCGGAGGGCACCGTGCCTGTGAACTTCATCTCAACGCCGTCGGTTTCGAGCACCTGTCCCACGTCGGAGATGAAGATGTTCTCTTCGGGAATACCCATTCCCATGGCAAGCTTGCTGTGCTTCTTCATGTGCTTGTACTCGCCGTGTATCGGAATGAAGAACTTCGGCTTGGTGAGGGATATCATCATCTTCAGCTCTTCCTGACACGCGTGGCCGGAAACGTGAACCTCGTACATGGACTCGTAGATCACCTCCGCACCCTGCTTCATCAGCTCGTTGACTACCTTGGTGACAAGCTTCTCGTTGCCTGGGATAGGCGTTGCGGAAATTATGATGAAATCCATCGGCGTGATGGTGACCTGCCTGTGGTCGCCGCTGGACATTCTGGAAAGCGCGGAAAGCGGCTCGCCCTGACTTCCGGTAGTGCATATTACCAGCTTCTCGGGCGGGTACTTGTTTACGTCCTCGATGTCAACAAGAACGTCCTCCGGTACCTTGACGTAATTCAGCTCGACCGCCTTTGCAATGACGTTCTGCATACTTCTGCCGGAAACAGCGACCTTCCTGTCGTGGATTATCGCCTGATCTATTATCTGCTGTATTCTGTGGATATTGCTGGAGAACGTCGCGATTATGATACGCTTGCCCTCCGCGGAATTGAACAGGTTCCTGAAGCTCTCGCCCACGGAGCGCTCGGACTTTGTGTAGCCGGGACGCTCTGCGTTGGTGCTCTCGGACATCAGCGCGAGAACTCCGCGGTTGCCCAGCTCGCCGAAGCGCGCGAGGTCGATTATGCCGCCCTCTATCGGGGTATAGTCCACCTTGAAGTCGCCGGTGTGTATGATAACTCCAGCCGGGGTGTGGATAGCGAGCGCGCACGCGTCGGGAATGGAGTGGTTCACGCGGATAAACTCCACGGACATACAGCCCATGCGGACGTTCTGGCGCGGTTCGACAACGTTCAGGGAGGCCTGCGACAGCAGACCGTGCTCCTTAAGCTTGCCCTCTACAAGACCCAGAGTCAGGCGGGTGCCGTAGATCGGCACGTTTATCTTCTTGAGGAGGTACGGCAGGGCGCCGATGTGATCCTCGTGACCGTGCGTGATTACTATTCCGCGGAAACGGTCCCTGTTCTTCTCAAGGTATGTGAAATCCGGAACGACAAGGTCAACGCCCGGCATCTCCTCGTCCGGGAACGCAAGTCCGCAGTCCACGATGAACATATCGTTGCAGCACTCGTAAACGTACAGGTTCTTTCCTATCTCGTTCAGTCCGCCCAGAGAAATGAAGCGGACGGGCGCGCTGCGTATCTCCCGCGGCTTCTTTGCGGCGGAACGCTGAGCCGGACGGTTCTCGCCCTGCGCGCGGTTCTCCTGACGGCGGCGCTCGGGAGCCGATTTCTGCTCCTTGGGCTCTCTCGGCTCGCGCTTTTTCACGGGAGTGAATCTCGCGCGGTACTTCTTATCGTTCTTGTCGCCTTCCTTATTCTCGCGGGTCTCGCGCGGCTCCCTGACGGAAGCCTCCTGCTTCTGCGTGCGCTGGGCGCGGGGCTTGGGGGAGATGTTTTCGGTCTCAGTGAGGAGCTTGTTGTTAGTCAATAATCCCATTAAAAATGTCCTTTCTCAGTGTGCAGAAGAACATATCAGACCCCGCAGGGCACACTCTCCCCGCAGAATTCGGGGAACAGGCAGCATTATCCCCTATACGGCGTCCGCAGATAAATAAGTATATACAGCGGCACAGATGGTTAAATGAAATTCTCCGGCGCTGCGGTGCGATGACAGGCTGCGGCAATGGCGGAGCCGCACCCCTGTCAGCGTTTGAGTAAAATGGCAATGCGGAACGGACCCGCGCCAGCGGGCGAATGATGCCCCGGCACGGACAGCCGTATTCCCGGACTTCCGGGAGGGAGCTGCTGACAGCTCAGATATATAGCAACTGCAAATTATTTCCTGTATCTGTTATCTATATTTGACCGCAGGAGCGCGATTATACACAGGCGCGGCGGCGGCTTAATATCAAAGCAAGCAAGGATTCCGGTCTGTAATTACCGGACATATGTATTAATTATACCTCTTTTCCGTTTAATTGTCAAGTGGTATGCTTTTTCCGCTGAATTGCCGGGCGGTACGCGGGTATAATATGGCACACGGAGATGCTGACGGCGCTTGACAAATTATAATGTTTGCTGTATAATGTAAGCGTACTTGTTCACAACAATTTGCAAACGTGAAAGAGGTCGCATATGGCAGAGGAAAAGAACATTCATTCGGGACACCGCCAGCGTATGCTGAAAAAATATCTGGAACACGGCATCGACTGCTTCGAGGAGCACGAGATACTTGAAATATTCCTGTACACTGCGTATTCCCGCAGGAACACGAACGACATCAGCCACGAGCTGATAAATAAGTTCGGCTCGCTGGAAGGAGTGCTGAACGCCGGATATGACGAACTGGTGCAGGAAAAGAACGTCGGAGCCACCGCCGCGGCGCTCATCAGCTTCATGAAGGACTTCGCACGCAGATACAGCGGCGCGAACCTCGCCGGGATAGATCTCCGCTCATCGGAAAGCGCCCGGAATTTCTGCTATGAGCTTATGAAGAACTCCACGGAGGAAGAAGCCCACGCGCTGTTCCTCGACCAGTCGCTGAACCTCATCGGGGAATCGCAGATATCCTCCGGAAGCAGGAATGCCGTGGAATTCGACCTGCGCACCATCGTAACCAAGGCGATAAAGACCCAGTGCACCAAGGTGATACTTACCCACAGCCACCCGGGCGGAGTTCTTCTGCCCTCGTCCGCGGACGTTGCCGCGACCCGGAGGGTGGCCGCCGCACTGATGAATATTGGCATTGAGCTTGTGGATCATATTATAGTCAATGAAGAGGACAGCTATTCCATGCGCACAGCGGGAATGCTCCCGGATTTCTGGCATTGAGGTGTATTCAGATGGATAAATTCGAGCTTCACTCGCAGTACTCGCCCACCGGCGACCAGCCGCAGGCCATAAAGGAGCTGTCTGACGGTATACTCCGCGGCGACAAGGAACAGACGCTGCTCGGCGTTACCGGCTCCGGCAAGACGTTCACCATGGCGAACATCATTGCTAACGTCAACCGCCCCACCCTCGTCCTCGCGCATAACAAGACCCTCGCGGCGCAGCTCTGCTCGGAGTTCCGGGAGTTCTTCCCGAACAATGCGGTGGAGTATTTCGTTTCATACTACGACTACTACCAGCCGGAGGCGTACATTCCCTCCACCGACGCATACATTGAAAAGGACAGCGCCATAAACGACGAGATAGACCGCCTGCGCCACTCCGCAACAATGGCGCTGGCAGAGCGCCGGGACGTGATAATAGTCGCTTCGGTTTCCTGCATATACTCCCTCGGCAGCCCGGAGGACTACCGCAGCAACACGCTGTCGCTCCGCCAGGGGCAGGAGATAAGCCGCGAGGACGTGATAAAGCGCCTTGTGGAGATACAGTACGAGCGCAACGAACTTTCTTTCACACGAAACAAGTTCCGCGCCAAGGGCGACACCCTTGAGATATTCCCCGCCGGCGGCACGAACGAGAACGCCATACGGGTGGAATTCTTCGGGGACGAAATAGACCGCATAAGCGAATTCGACGTTATCACCGGGCAGGTGCGCTCCACGCTTCTGCACGTCATGATATTCCCGGCTTCGCATTATATAGTGGGGCGCGAAAGGCTCCACGACGCGCTTCAGGAGATAAACCGCGAGATGGAGGAGCGCGTTAAATACTTCACCGAAAACAACAAGCTGATAGAGGCTCAGCGCATCGAGCAGCGCACCCGCTACGACATGGAAATGCTCGGAGAGATAGGCACCTGCAAGGGCGTTGAAAACTACTCCCGCATACTTTCCGGCAGGGAGCCGGGCTCCACGCCGATAACGCTCATCGACCACTTCCCGAAGGATTTCCTGCTCTTTGTGGACGAGAGCCACGTTACCCTCCCGCAGATACGCGGAATGTACGGCGGCGACCTTGCCCGGAAAAAGAACCTCGTGGACTACGGCTTCAGGCTGCCCTCCGCCTACGACAACCGCCCGATGAACTTCGATGAATTCTACTCCAAGGTGGGGCAGGCGGTGTTCGTTTCGGCTACCCCCGGGGACTTTGAAAAGGAGCACTCCACCCAGATAGTGGAGCAGGTCATAAGACCAACCGGACTTCTCGACCCGGAGATATTAGTGAAGCCCACCGAGGGGCAGATAGAGGACCTCATCTCCGAGATAAACACCCGCACCGCAAAGAAAGAGCGCGTGCTGGTCACTACACTCACGAAGAAAATGGCGGAGGACCTCACGGACTACCTCACGAAAATGGAGATAAAGGTGCGCTATATGCACCACGATGTCGATACGATAGAGCGAATGGAGCTGATACGCGACCTGCGCGCCGGGGAATTCGACGTGCTTGTCGGGATCAACCTGCTCCGCGAGGGTCTTGACATCCCGGAGGTATCGCTGGTGGCGATACTTGACGCGGACAAGGAGGGCTTCCTGAGAAGCGAGACCTCCCTTGTGCAGACCATAGGCAGAGCCGCGCGAAACGCCGAAGGCACAGTTATAATGTACGCCGACAGCGTTACCGAATCCATGGAGCGCGCCATCACCGAGACCCAGCGCCGCCGCGAGATACAGCAGAAATACAACGCCGACCACGGGATAACCCCGAAAACGATAATCAAGGATATCCGGGACGTGCTGGAGATAACAAAGAAGTCGGACGGCTCATCCAGACACGGAAAGCCGATAAAGCAGATGACCAGGCGGGAGCGCGAGGCGCTCATCGCCCGCTACACCGCCGAGATGAAGAAAGCGGCGAAAATGCTGGACTTCGAGCACGCGGCATTCCTGCGTGATAAGATAAAGGAGCTTCAATAAAGAAAGGAGAACCACATGAAATACCTGAAATACCCTGATGAAGCCACGCTGAACGGCTATCTCGCCAAAAAGGAACCTCTCCTGATAGCTATTTCATTCGATGGGGAAACCGTCCTGATCTCCCGGCTTGACGACAGCTTTGAGCATCACATTCTGCTGGGACATTTCGGGATAAAGCAGACGGATATAGACAAGTATTTCCGCATAGTCGTGGATGAGGACACCGCCGACTGGACGTTCGTGTGCCCGCCGGACTACAAGGGGATAACCGACAGAAAGCGCCGCATAACGGCTTTCTACAATGACGGGATAACGGCAATATCAAAGGTGCTTGCGGACATCGGGTACTATTCTGATATACGCATACCTAAAAGATACCGCAGGCACTTTGAGGCACTTGGCGACGACAGCACCTATCTGCCGTACTGATGGTGAAAGGAACAGAAGAAATTGGCAAACGATAAGATAATCATACGCGGCGCCCGGGAACACAACCTCAAAAATATAGACGTGACCCTCCCCCGGGACAGCCTTGTTGTAATGACCGGACTTTCCGGCAGCGGAAAGAGCTCCCTGGCGTTCGACACGATTTTCGCGGACGGTCAGCGCCGCTATATGGAAAGTCTTTCCTCTTATGCGAGAATGTTCCTCGGGCAGATGGAAAAGCCCGATGTTGACAGCATTGAGGGACTTTCCCCGGCTATCTCCATCGACCAGAAAACCACCTCCAAAAACCCGCGCTCCACAGTGGGAACGGTCACCGAGATTTACGACTACCTGCGCCTTATGTACGCGAGGATAGGAATCCCCCACTGCCCCGTCTGCGGCAGGGAGATAAAACAGCAGACCGTTGACGAGATAGTGGACAAGGTGCTGGAGCTCCCGGAGCGCACGAAATTCCAGGTGCTGGCTCCGGTAGTCCGCGGAAGAAAGGGCGAGCACCAGAAGGAATTCGAAGCCGCGCGGAAATCCGGATACTCCAGAGTGCGCGTGGACGGTATAGCCTACGATCTCTCAGAGAAGATAACCCTCGAAAAGAACAAGAAGCACTCCATTGAGATAGTGGTAGACCGCCTTGTGATAAAGGACGGCATAAAATCCCGCCTGACCGAGAGCGTGGAGACCGCCGGAAATCTCACCGGAGGGCTTGTCTACATCGACGTTATCGACGGCGGGGAGCTCCACTTCTCCCAGAGCTACGCCTGCCCGGAGCACGGCGTTTCCATCGATGAGCTGGTGCCGAGAATGTTCTCGTTCAACAACCCGTACGGAGCCTGCCCCAAGTGCACCGGTCTCGGAAGCTACCGACGGGTGGACCCCGACCTAATCATGCCGAACGCCGGGCTTTCCATCAGGAACGGCGCTATAAAGGCCTCCGGCTGGAACTATGCGGAGGGCACCATCGCCGCAATGTACATCGACGCCCTTGCCGAGAAGCACGGATTCTCAGTTGACCAGCCGGTCTCCGAAATTCCGGAGGCAGCAATGGACGAGATAATGCACGGCACCAGGGGCGAGAAGATACTCATAAAGCGACCGAAACAGCAGGGCGGCGGACAGTTCTACACGGATTTCGAGGGAATCGCGACCAACCTTGAGCGCCGCTACGCCGAGACGAACAGCCAGTATTCCCGGGATACCATCGAGGAGTTTATGAGCGACGTTGAATGCCCCGAGTGCCACGGCGAAAGGCTCAATAAAGCGGCTCTTTCCGTCACCGTAGGCGGAAAAAATATAATGGAATTCTGCCGTATGTCCGTTACGGAAGCGCTGGATTTCGTGAATAACCTGGAGCTCACTCCCCGGGAGGCGCTCATTGCAAAGCAGATAGTCAAGGAGATAAAATCCCGGCTGGGATTCCTCCAGAGCGTTGGTCTGGAGTACCTCACGCTGGCGCGGTCTGCGGGAACGCTTTCCGGCGGCGAAAGCCAGAGAATCCGCCTTGCAACCCAGATAGGAAGCTCCCTCACCGGAGTGCTGTATATCCTTGACGAGCCGTCCATTGGGCTCCACCAGAGGGATAACGACAAGCTGATCGCCACCCTGCGCCGCCTGCGCGACCTCGGAAACACACTGATAGTGGTCGAGCACGACGAGGACACCATGCGCGCCGCCGACTGGATAGTCGATATAGGCCCCGGCGCCGGAGTGAACGGCGGCGAGGTCATTTACAGCGGCGAGGTCAAGGGGCTGCTGAAATGCAAGGAATCCATCACCGGGCAGTACCTCAGCGGCAAGCTGAAAATACCGGTTCCCGAAAAGCGCCGCCAGCCCTCCGGCAAGTGGCTGAAAGTCGTCGGCGCGGCGGAAAACAATCTCCGGGGGATAAACGTTGATATCCCGCTGGGAGTGTTCACCTGCGTTACCGGAGTTTCCGGCAGCGGAAAGAGCTCGCTTGTCAACGAGATAATCTACAAGCACCTTGCGGGGAAGCTCAACCGCGCCCGGACGCGTCCCGGAAAGTTCACCGACATGACCGGCACGGAATACCTCGACAAGGTGATAATGATAGACCAGTCGCCTATCGGAAGAACTCCGCGCAGCAACCCGGCGACCTACACCGGGGTTTTCAACGACATCCGCGAGCTGTTCGCGCAGACCAACGAGGCAAAGGCGAAGGGCTACGGTCCGGGGAGGTTCTCGTTCAACATCAAGGGCGGACGCTGCGAGGCGTGCGAGGGCGATGGAATAATCAAGATAGAGATGCACTTCCTGCCGGACGTTTTCGTTCCCTGCGAGGTCTGCAAGGGGCACCGCTACAACCGCGAGACCCTCGAGGTGCGCTACAAGGGAAAGAACATCTTCGAGGTGCTGGACATGACCGTTTCCGAGGGTGTGGAGTTCTTCGCGAATATCCCGAAGATATACGGAAAGCTCAAGACTCTTGAGGAAGTCGGGCTGGGCTACATCAAGATAGGTCAGAGCAGCACCACCCTTTCCGGCGGCGAAGCTCAGCGCATAAAGCTGGCGACGGAGCTCTCCAAGCGCTCCACAGGAAAGACCATATATATTCTGGACGAGCCCACCACCGGGCTCCACACGGCGGACGTCCGCAAGCTGATAGAGATACTCCAGCGGCTGACGGACAGCGGAAATTCCGTGCTGGTCATCGAGCACAATCTCGACCTGATAAAGACCGCGGACTACCTCATAGACATGGGTCCCGAGGGAGGAAGCGGCGGCGGCACAGTTATCGCCGCGGGAACTCCCGAGGAGATAGCCGCGAACCCGGTAAGCTACACGGGCGCTTATCTGAAGAAAATGCTGTGATTTTATCCGGAGCGTGTATGTATTCGCAGGGGAGGTACAAGTCCTCACCTGCGTTTTGTCAGTTAACAAAGTCGTCTTCCTGATTCTGTAATCAAAATGTAATTTCTGTAATCAAACTGTAATAATATTGTAATCGAATTTTAATTGACTTGTTAAAACATCTGATTTATAATAAATACAGACCAAAAATTCAACTTTTCCACATAAAAGGAGGAAATATATGAACAGCAGGAATTACAGCTACATTACGGTCACGCTGGCTCTGGCGGCGGCAATGACCGGCTGCTCGCAGAATGCGGTCAGCCTGCCCGCAAAGCCGACCGATTCCTATGTGCAGGACGGCACTCAGGAAAGCTCCGCCGTTCAGGTTAAGCCCTCGGATTCCAGCGGCTTACTTACTATCGACGAATGCCTTTCCATTTCCGACCTCTGGACTGAACGCTGGAAGAACATAACCGAAAATACGGACATGGTTCAGCCGAGAGCCTCAGTTATCGGCACGGAATACTCCGGCGGGACGCTTGCCGTGATAATCTACCCGGAATACAAGAGTAATGCTTTCTACGCGTACCGGGTAAGCTCCGACGGCATTGTGGAGCTCGGCAAGGGATACTGTGGAGCGGGAAATTCGTTCTACACCAGCGGCTCGGATATACTCATGCTGACTAAGTTAAGCACATATCCCTCCGCCGGCGCGGAAACCGCAGGAGTACAGCCCACCGAACACACCATCCTGTATAAAAACGGCGTTAATGTGATTGTCGCCCTGAGTCAGAACTCCGGCACCTGTTTCAATGAACTGGTTCAATATGAACTGACTAGGGAATGGATTTCCCAAGAGGAATTCGAAAAGATAAAGTCGGACGCACTGGACGGCGCGGAGCTCGTCAGAAGCTTTGACCTTACCGTCGACAACGCGGGATTCCCCACTGAATATTTCAGTTTTGAGGGCAACAGCACAGGATTCGCGCAGTACATTTTCGACAGGCTGACCGGAGAAACTCCAGCGGCTGAATAAAATCACTGGAGGGGCTACGGCTCCTCTTTTTTCTGGAACAGCCAAAGTAAGCCTAGTGCAACAAACTTTTTTGAAGTTAGGCATTTCTAACCTATTGCAAAATGCCGAGAAATGGTGTATAATACAGTTGTATGTCCGGGCAAACTTCTCCGGACAAAATGTTGAAAGGAGTTCAAACAACAATGACTTATTCTCATGAAGTTGAAAACATGTGTCCCGTAGCACAGGGCGTTGCTCACGGCGCTGCGCCTATCCCCGAAGAAGCTAAGTGGGTAAAGGCTAAGGAGATCGCTGACATCAACGGCTTCACACACGGTATCGGCTGGTGCGCACCCCAGCAGGGTACCTGCAAGCTGTCCCTCAACGTAAAGGGCGGCGTTATCCAGGAGGCACTCGTTGAGACTATCGGCTGCTCCGGTATGACGCACTCCGCTGCTATGGCTGCTGAGATCCTCCCCGGCAGAACCATTCTCGAGGCTCTCAACACCGACCTCGTCTGCGACGCTATCAACACAGCAATGAGAGAGCTGTTCCTCCAGATCGTATACGGCAGAACACAGTCCGCTTTCTCTGAGGACGGTCTTGCTATCGGCGCTGGTCTTGAGGATCTTGGTAAGGGTCTTCGTTCCCAGGTTGGTACTATGTACGGTACTCTGAAGAAGGGTCCACGCTACCTCGAAATGACAGACGGCTATGTTACTGAGCTGGCTCTGAACGAAGATGATGAGATCATCGGCTACAAGTTCGTAAACTTCGGCAAGATGATGGAATTCATCAAGAACGGCGATGACGCTAACACAGCATTTGAGAAGGCTCACGGTCAGTACGGCCGCGTTGCTGACGCTGTTAAGTTCATCGACCCGAGAAAGCAGTAATAGGAGGTAGAAAACAATGGCTTTATTTGAATCCTACGACAGACGCGAACCCCAGATCCTTGCTGTTCTGAAGAACTACGGCATCAACTCCATTGAGGAATGTGCCGACATCTGCAAGGCTAAGGGTCTTGATATCTATCACGAAGTTGAGAAGATCCAGCCGATCTGCTTTGAGAACGCAAAGTGGGCTTACACGGTAGGCTGCGCTATCGCTATCAAGAAGAACTGCACCAGAGCTGCCGACGCTGCCGCTGCAATCGGCGAGGGTCTCCAGGCATTCTGCATTCCCGGTTCCGTTGCTGACCAGCGTAAGGTTGGTCTCGGCCACGGCAACCTCGGCAAGATGCTGCTTGAGGAAGAGACAAAGTGCTTCTGCTTCCTGGCAGGTCACGAGTCCTTCGCAGCCGCTGAGGGCGCTATCGGTATCGCAGAGAAGGCTAACAAGGTTCGTAAGGAGCCGCTCCGCGTTATCCTGAACGGTCTTGGCAAGGACGCTGCGCAGATCATCTCCAGAATCAACGGCTTTACATACGTTGAGACCGAGATGGACTACTACACCGGCGAGGTCAAGGAAGTATTCCGCAAGGCATACTCCACCGGTCTGCGCGCAAAGGTTAACTGCTACGGCGCGAACGACGTAACAGAGGGCGTAGCTATCATGTGGAAGGAAGGCGTTGACGTTTCCATCACTGGTAACTCCACCAACCCGACCAGATTCCAGCATCCCGTTGCAGGCACATACAAGAAGGAATGCGTTGAGGCTGGCAAGAAGTACTTCTCCGTTGCTTCCGGCGGCGGCACAGGTCGTACACTCCACCCCGATAACATGGCAGCAGGTCCTGCTTCCTACGGCATGACCGATACTATGGGCCGTATGCACTCCGACGCGCAGTTCGCTGGTTCTTCCTCCGTTCCTGCTCACGTTGAGATGATGGGTCTTATCGGTATGGGCAACAACCCCATGGTTGGCGCTACCGTTGCTTGCGCAGTTCTTGTAGAGGAAGCACTCAAGGCTTGATTTCAAGCAGTTCCGCAAGATAAATAAAATTTCCGGCGTTGGTTATCCAGCGCCGGATTTTTGCTGTTTTTTGGGGATTGTCCTCCTTTTGTCCTCCGATTTTTAATTTATCTGGGTTGAGGGTGGAGGACAAGGGGGATATTTTATGTTTAATTCCTATGCATAATGATTTTTGAAGGGAATGTATCTGTAATTACATTACATTCGTGCTCTCATATAAAGGGATATCTTAAGTAACATCAGATAATAATCATTTAACTCTAAATGTTTAATAAATATTGACATTTGCGATGAAACGTGATATAATGATTATATTAAATTAAAGGAGGATTTGGATATGGAATTAATTATAAGTTTAATAGGAGCATTTACTGCTATAAGCGGACTTGTAATAAGTATCTATGGGATTATCCATAACAGATTTGAAAGTGTTCATGCATTTATGAGTGGCTTTGAAGATGAAGATTTTATTGAAGCTAAGAAAACAGTGTATAACTCTGATAATTTTGAAACAAGTAATGTTCACGCAGCAATGGTAGTAAATTATTTTCATCATTGGGGAATGCTTGCCAAACATCACCAGCTTCCCATGTGGGTGTTTGACGGGGCAACCGGGGTTGGCCTATGCAGACTTCATAATAAATTGAACATATATGTTGAAAAAAGAAGAAAAGAGAACAATGATGCTACATATTCAGATTGTTTTGACTGGCTCTATAATAAAGTAGATAAACGTCTTACCAAGAAAAAAATACCACACTGAATACTTAAATCTTATGTGTAACAGTCGCTTTTAAATCAATTACCTTATTTGATTACATAATGAACTATTTATTCATGTCAGGCTCTCAGGTCTTGATTTCAAGCGGCTTCGCAAGATAAATAAAATTTCCGGC
>CAKSPH010000007.1 GCA_934481355.1 uncultured Oscillospiraceae bacterium
ACTCAAGGACATGAAGCCCGGCGACACAGTTACAGCTACCGTTATAAGAACTGATTCCCGCGGCAGGGAGAAATCCGTGGATATCACCATCGAGCTTTCCGAATACAGCGGAAACTGATATCGGCAATTGAATACTCGACAAGGCAGGCGATGAACCTGCCCTGTTTTTTTGCGGTAAAAAAAGCAAATAGACAAATTATCATAATAGTCTATTAAGTTCCGCCCTGCCACCATTATTTGCTAGAAAATTTGTCTAAATTACTCAAACAATAAAAAGGAATATTGTTTTATTTCACAGTAATGATGTTTAAATCTTGAAATTCCGGTGAAATAATAGTATAATGATATTTGGTGAAAAATTATATGCTAACTGGCGTAAGCCGCACAGATGAAAGGGGTCATTAACAGAATGAAATCTCCGTTTACTAAGGAGGAGCTGAGAAGACAGCTCGACGGCATACTCGAATTCGACTTCAGGACAGACGCGCAGAACGCGACCATCACACAGGTCTACCGCGCACTTTCTTCGATCGTGGTAAACTACCTGAAGGAGAAGCGTCACGACTTTATGCACGACTGCAACTCCAAGGGCAGAAAGCAGGTTTATTACCTCTCCATGGAGTTCCTTATGGGACGCTCACTCAAGACGAGCCTTTACAACCTCGGTATGCAGGACGCTGCTGCTGAGTGCCTCAAGGACATGGGCATCAAGATAGACAGCGTATACGACGAGGAGCCGGACGCAGGTCTCGGAAACGGCGGTCTGGGCAGACTTGCAGCCTGCTACATGGACGGACTGGCTACCTGCGACTATCCCGCAACAGGCTATTCTATCCGCTACGAGTATGGTATCTTCAAGCAGAAGATCGTTGACGGCTGGCAGACTGAGCTTCCTGATAACTGGCTCCCCGGCGGCGGCGCGTGGCTTGTTCCCGTTCCCGACCAGGCTATCGAGGTACACTTCGACGGCCAGATAAACGAGTACTGGGAGAACGACTACCACCACCTGGAGCACGTTAACTACACCACAGTAAACGCTGTTCCTTATGATATGTATGTTTCCGGCTACGACAGCAAGGGTGTTTCCAAGCTGCGTCTGTGGAGCGCAGAGTCCATGTCCTTCGATATGAACAGCTTCAACACCGGCGACTATGCAAAGGCTATGGGTGCAAACAACATCGCCCACGCTATTTCCAAGGTACTTTATCCTAACGATAACCATCTCGAGGGCAAGGCTCTCCGTCTGCGCCAGCAGTACTTCATGTGCGCCGCTTCCGTTGGCGACATCGTAATGCGCCACATGAACGTATACGGCACACTGGAGAACTTCCACGAGAAGGTGGCTATCCACATCAACGATACCCACCCCACCCTCGCTATCCCCGAGCTGATGAGAATCCTGCTCGACGACTGCGGCTACGGCTGGGAGCAGGCATGGCACATCGTTACCAACACCTTCGCTTACACCAACCACACCGTTATGGCTGAGGCGCTCGAGAAGTGGGATCAGAGCCTTGTTGAGAAGATCCTCCCGAGAATCTACTCCATCATCTGCGAGATCAACCGCCGCTACTGCGAGGAGCTGTTCAACAGGACCCAGGACAGTGACAGAGTTTCCAAGATGTCCATTATCCAGGGCGGAAAGATACACATGGCATACCTCTGCTGCGCTGCTTCCCACAGCGTAAACGGCGTTTCCAAGCTGCACAGCCAGATCATCAAGGACGACGTATTCAGGCTTCAGTACCTTGACAGACCTTCCCAGTTCAAGAACGTTACCAACGGTATCGCTTACAGAAGATGGCTGCTCCAGAGCAACAAGGGTCTTACAGACCTGCTGTCCCAGTGCATAGGCGAGGGCTTCAAGAAGGACGCTGCCGAGCTCATCAAGTTCCAGGTATTCGCAAACGACAAGAACGTCCTCGAGCAGCTCGGCAAGATCAAGAAGCAGAACAAGCAGGCTTTCGCTGAGTACGTTGAAAAGACCACCGGCACAAAGCTGAACCTTGACTCCATCTTTGACGTACAGGTAAAGCGCCTGCACGAATACAAGCGCCAGCAGCTCAATGCAATGAACATCATTGCCGACTATAACTACCTGCTCCAGAATCCGGACGCGGACTTCGTTCCCAAGACCTATATCTTCGCTTCCAAGGCGGCTCCGGGCTACTATATCGCAAAGCAGATAATCAAGATGATCTGGTGCATCGGCGAGGAGATCAAGCACAACCCGAAGATCAGGGAGAAGCTCAGCGTTGTATTCCTTGAGGACTACCGCGTGACCCTGTCCGAGATACTCATGCCGGCTGCCGAGATCTCCGAGCAGATCTCCCTTGCAGGCACGGAGGCTTCCGGTACCGGCAACATGAAGCTCATGCTCAACGGTGCGCTGACCCTCGGCACCTACGACGGCGCCAACGTTGAGATTCACGAGGCTGTCGGCACCGACAACATCTTCATCTTCGGCATGAGAACTCCCGAGGTAAACGAGCTCCGCATGAAGGGCTACCACCCCGAGGATTACATCAACAACAGCCAGGTTATCCGCGACGTTATGCAGCGTATGTACAACGGCATAAACGGCGCAACCTTCGAGGAAGTTGCAAATTCCATCAGGAACAAGGACTTCTACATGGCTCTCGCGGACTTCGACAGCTACCGCGGAACACAGCACTACATCAGCGAAGTTTACAGAAACCAGCTCGACTGGAACAAGAAGTCGCTGTACAACATTGCCGGCGCTGGCAGATTCTCTGCCGACCGTGCAGTTACGGACTACGCAAGAGATATCTGGAACCTCAAGTGATATCCGCATAGAATTTATCCGGGCGGCGCGCCGCGGCTTCTTGCCGCGGTTCAACCGCCTTTTTCCGTATATTCTTTACCGAAGGAGAATCCCATGAGCTTACCCATTTTTGACTGCTTCGACCACAACTATAAGCACCCGTTCGGCGCGCTGCGCAAAGGTCAGCCGAGTATCTTCAACGTGCGCTTCCCGAAAACCATGGCAATAAAGGATCTTACGCTGGTAATGTTCCGCCCGGGCTACAAGGAGCGCTTCATCGGGCTGGACTTACAGGACGAGAGCGGCAGCGACAACATCTATTCCTGCTGCTTTACGCCGAACAACACCGGACTTCATCACTATTACTTCACCTGCGTGCTGGATGGCAGACGCCGCTACATCAAGCGCCGCGGCGCTTCCGAGGGCGTGTTCGAGGGCGAGGAGCTCTTCCAGCTCACAGTTTTTGACGAGAACCTCTACACTCCGCTGTTCATACGCGGCGGTATCATGTATCAGATATTCCCCGACCGTTTCTGCAGGAGCGGCAAGCCGCACGAGGGAGTTCCGCAGGACAGGATAATCCACGACGACTGGTATGCTACGCCTTACTACAAGCCGGACGAAAAGGGAATTGTGCGCAACAACGACTATTTTGGCGGAGACCTCCAGGGCATAATCGAGAAGCTCCCCTATATCAGGAGCCTCGGCGCCACCGTTATCTATCTGAACCCTATCTTTGAGGCTCACGAGAACCACCGCTACAACACCGCGAATTACGAGAAGATAGACCCCATGCTCGGCACGGAGGAGGACTTCAGGGAGCTCTGCGAAAAGGCGAAGGAGATGGGCATAAGCATCATACTGGACGGCGTGTTCTCGCACACCGGCGCGGATTCCGTCTACTTCAACAAGTTCGGCAGATACGGCGACCACACGGGAGCCTACCGCGACAGGAACAGCCCCTATTATCCGTGGTACAGCTTCACGGGATACCCGGACAGATACGAGAGCTGGTGGGGTATAACCACCCTCCCGAACGTAAACGAGAACAACCCTGACTACACGAACTACATCTGCGGCAAGGACGGAATCCTCCAGAAGTGGATAAAGCTCGGTGCGCAGGGCTGGCGTCTTGACGTTGCAGACGAGCTCCCGGACGAATTCCTGGACAACATCAACAAGGCTGTCAAGGAAATGGGCGGCGACAAGATAGTTTACGGCGAGGTCTGGGAGGACGCATCAAACAAGGAGAGCTACGGCGTGCGCCGCCGCTATCTTAACGGAGGTCAGCTCGACAGCGTTATGAACTACCCGTTCAAGGAGGCTATCCTGAACTACATCAAGTTCGCTGACGCAAAGGTATTCGTGGACAGCATAATGACGATACTCGACCACTACCCGAAGCCCGCGATAGATATGCTGATGAACTTCCTTTCCACCCATGACACGGAGCGTGCGCTGACAAGGCTCGCAGGCGACGAGATAGGCTGGAACGGCAAGGACTGGCAGGCTGAGCGCAGCCTTTCCGGTCAGCAGTATATGTACGGCATTTCGCTTATGAAGTGCGCGATGGTGCTCCAGTTCTTCCTGCCGGGAATACCGTCCGTGTACTACGGCGACGAGGCAGGCATGGAGGGCTACCGCGACCCGTTCAACCGCCGCTGCTATCCCTGGGGCAGGGAAAACCTCGACCTCATCGAGTTCACAAAGCAGCTTTCGGTTATCCGCAGGGGGACTCACGCATTCGAGCAGGGAAGCATGATGTTCATTGAGTGCGACGATAATGTGTGCGTATTCGCGCGTTACGACAAGATAACCCGCGAGGCGGCGATAATCTATCTCAACAAGAGCACAAAGGGTCACACGTTTGAGATAGTCAACGACAAGACGGATATGTTCTATGATTTCGTTCCGGCGTTCGACCGCTACGGTCAGGGCATAAAGGACGGAAAGGTTCACGTTTCGCCGTTTGATTACGCCGTTGTTTACTGCAAGGTATAATTTACTGTGGAGAAACCTATAAAATTTGCGCGTAGCGCTATCGCTTTTCGCTACCTTTTGCCGTGCAAAAGGTAGTAGGGGTGTGGGGGAAAAACAAGAGTTTTCCCCCACAGTTTCTATAAAATTTATTGTCATTGGGACTTTTCGACAGACTGAATGGAGGGGCTGCGCGCCCCTCCGTTTACATATTAGGAAGCCGCACAAATTATTACTTGCAAAATTAATAGAAAAGTGGTACAATATAAAGGAGCATATTTCTCCGCAAATGCGGAATATCAATAATACGAGGAGCAATTCTGAAATGAAACTTGGCATGGTAGGTCTGCCGAATGTCGGCAAGAGCACCCTTTTTAACGCACTCACGAACGCGGGCGCAGAATCCGCGAATTACCCGTTCTGCACCATTGAGCCGAATGTCGGCATAGTTTCCGTACCGGACGAGCGTCTTGACAAGCTCGCTGAGATGTACAACCCCGAGAAGTTCACCCCCGCAACGCTGGAATTCGTTGATATCGCAGGTCTTGTAAAGGGAGCCTCCAAGGGCGAGGGTCTCGGAAACAAGTTCCTGTCGAATATCCGCGAGGTGGACGCTATCGTTCACGTTGTACGCTGCTTCCAGGACGACAACATCATTCACGTTGACGGAAGCATCGGCGCCGCAAGGGATATCGAAACCATCAATCTGGAGCTCATCTTCTCCGACCTTGAAATACTCGACCGCCGTATCGACCGCGCAAAGAAAGCCATGAAGGGCGACAAGTCGCTCCAGAAGGAAGTCGATTTCTTCGAGGCGCTGAAGGCTCACCTTGAAAACGGCAAGTCCGCGCGCAGCTTTGATTATACAGAGGACGAGCGCGCAATGCTGAAGGATACGCCGCTGCTTTCCAACAAGCCTGTAATTTACGCGGCTAACCTTTCCGAGGCGGACTTCACCGGCGACATCAACAGCAACCCCGAGTATCAGGCGGTATGCGCCATCGCCAGGGAAGAAAACGCCGAGGTGCTGCCCATCTGCGCCCAGATAGAGGCGGAGATATCCGGCATGAGCGACGAGGACAAGGAGCTGTTCCTTGCGGATATGCACCTTGAAAGCTCCGGTCTGGCGAGGATCATCAGGACAGGCTACCATCTGCTTGGCCTCATATCCTACCTGACAGCGGGCCCGCAGGAGGTTCGCGCGTGGACGATAACGAGGGGCACCAAGGCTCCGCAGGCGGCTGGAAAGATACACACCGACTTTGAGAAGGGCTTTATCCGCGCCGAGATAGTCGCATTCGATGACCTGATGAAGTGCGGGAGCATGGCGGCCGCAAAGGAAAAGGGTCTTGTCCGCCTTGAGGGCAAGGACTATGTAATGCAGGACGGCGACGTTACGCTGTTCCGTTTCAACGTCTGAGTTCACCGAAGATGAAGTGAGGCGCCGATGAACAAGGTAATCCGAGGAAGAAACGCCAACTCCGGAAAGGTGAAGGCACTATTCGCTGCACAGGTCATAATGGGAGTTATGCCCGTGCTCCTGCTTGTTCTGTTTGTCTGGAAGAAGCTCTATCAGACGCCTATCGTGGGTACTGTCTTTATCGTGCTGATATTCCTGTGCAACACGGTGTACATCGTCCTTGCGAGGAATTACGCGGTGCTGAGCTCCGGCGTAAAGGGCGAAAAGCGGCTTTTCAGGACGGTGAAGAAGCTCCACGGCACGAACATCGTGTTCCACAACCTCCCGGTGCGCTACAAGCGCGGGCGCTCGGAGCTGGATATGCTGATAGTGAATCACTCCGGCGTGATAATCGTCGAGGTGAAGAACCACTCCGGCACCATATCCGGAAGCTGGGGCGACGACAAATGGACCCAGCGCAAGCACTACCGCGACGGCAAGGTAACGGAGACGTTCATGGACAATCCGATAAGGCAGATGCGCCGCCAGCGCGACATCGTGAAGAGTATCCTCGGAGCGGCGGGAGAGAATGTGTGGATAGATTCCGTGCTGTATTTCTCATCGCCGAACGCCCGGCTGAAGCTTTCCCTGCGCGAGAACGACTATGTATGCAGCGACAGCGCGGAGCTCCTGGCGTTCCTGCGCTCCTACGACAGCGGGGAAACGCTGTCCAAGTCCCGCATGGAGCACATCGAGCAGATACTGCGCGAAGCCGCAGGTCTGGATCACACTATCCTGAAAAAATAAGGGGCGTATTTCAGCCCCTTTCAGTTTGTTGAAAAAGTACATTTTGCCCGCGAAGCGGGCTTTTAAAATCCATTTTTTGACCCAGCTCTGCCGGGTCAAAAAATACTTTTATCCCAGCAAGTGTGCGAATTATCGGCAAAGCCGATAATGAGTGCGCGCGGCTGGGATGTTCGGCGGAAAAACCCCTTTAGGGGATTTTTCGACGGTCTCTACGGGGCGTATTTCAGCCCCTTGTTTTATCGCTCCGGACGTTCGGGCTCCGGCGGAAGAAAGCCGTAGAGCTCCGCGTAGCTGTCGTATTCCTCGTTGCCGGATATGGCGGGGATAAGCCCGGTGCAGTCTCCGGCGCAGCCGGAGTTCATCGCCATATCCTGAAGCCGCTGGGCTTCCTCCGGGTCCTCCTCGGGAGGGTAGGGAAATTTTATCATGAAAATGCACTTCCTTTCGGGAATATTATCTGTTTTCCGGCAAGGAATATTTGCGGAAAATTTCACCGGAAAGGCTTTCAGCGCTTGACATTGCGGCGGGATTCTGGTATAATTATAATATTATATGCGCCTGTGGTGGAACTGGCAGACACGATAGATTTAGGTTCTATTGCCTCCGGCGTGCAGGTTCAAGTCCTGTCAGGCGCACCATAGTTTTGCCGCGCGCACCAGCGCGGCAAAATATCAGATTTTTCTCAGCCGTCCCGGAGTGGGACGGCTGTTTTGCTTCGCAAAACCGAAAAATCTCGGGTTGACGCTTCGCCGATGGGTGGACTTTTCACAAGGCGCTTAATTTACTCGCGCTCGAATTGAGTCGATTCTGTGTTGTGAATAATTGATTTATTGATTTAGGCTTTTTCAGTTTTCCCATTCCGGGGCGGCTGATTATCGCCAGCCCGAGAGCCGCGCATTACAACGCGGCTCTTTCTATTGCAATTCTGATGAAAAAGGTGTATAATGTACCTGTTGACCAAATACCACAGGAGAACACTATGAAGAAGTTTTTAGCCGCAGCAGCGGCAGTCGTAATAACCCTCGGAGCCACGGCGTGCTCCGGGAATTCCACGCAGAGCGCCGCAGAATCCCGCACTGAAAGCGGCAGCGATGTTTCGTCCTGCGGGATATCCGTGCCATTCGGCGAGGACTGGACGGTGTACACGGGGGATTCAGTGTATGAGCAGCTTCTCGGGGAGGACGATGGATCCGGCAGCGCGGACGACCTGCGCAAAAGCTACGAGGACAACGGCACCGCCTGCCTGCTTTACGCGGTTAATTCCGATAAATCCGCAGTGATGTCCCTCACCACCGTGACAATAACCACGGACGAGACCACCGGCGAGCGGCTCACCGCTGAGGATTACGCGCGCAGCAACCACGATACCGCCATCTTCACCTATCAGGCGAGCGGATTCACCACGCGCAACAGCAGTTTCGGCGAGGAAACTATCGGCGGGAAGTCCGGCTATCTGTCGCACTATGAGCTGTGCACCGATGAGGAGGCGTCCGAGCTGCTGATGGGTCAGTCGGAATTCATTTACGAAATGGACGGAAAGTTCTGCTCCCTGCAAGCGTACTACCACACCGGGGAAGCTGCGCAGCAGACCGGGGATATCCTCGCCGCCGTCACAGCAAAGTGATGGAGCTTCGCGAAATCTCAGCCGCCGTATTCGACCTTGACGGCACTGTGCTGGACTCCTCACGGATATGGGACGGTCTCGGGGAGCGCTACCTCAGAAGCCGTGGGATAGTTCCCGCGCCGGGGCTTACGGAGACCCTCCGGGTGATGAGCGTTGAAAGGGGCTGCGAATTCCTGCGGGACAGCTACCCGCTGGGGCTTGCCTGCGATGAGATACAGCAGGGGATACTCGGCATGATATCCGGTTTCTACCGCCGGGAGTGCCTGCTGAAGCCGGGAGCCGCCGGGCTCCTTGAACTGCTGACGCAGCGCGGAATCGGCATATCCGCCGCCACCGCCGGGGAAAGGGAACTTGCTCTGGCGGCGCTTGAAAGGCTCGGTGTACTGCGGTATTTTTCGGGTGTATTCACCTGTGCGGAGTACGGCGGGAAAGAAAAGCCGGACATCTATCTGGCGGCATCCTCCGCCCCGGCGGAGCGAACGGCTGTGTTCGAGGATTCGCTTTATGCCGTGATAACCGCGAAACGCGCCGGATTCGTCACCGCCGCCGTCTGCGACAGCTCTGAGCCGGAGCAGGCGCTCCTGCGGGAGACCGCCGCCTACTACCGCCCCGACCTGTCAGGATATATCGGCGACTTCCGCTGAAAGCTGAGCGAGTGCGTCCGAAAGGCATTCGCCGAGGAGCTCCCCGGTGTATACGGCTTCATCAAGGGAATTCGCGTGGCTGCCCACCTCTATCAGCAGGGAGCCCGTGGAGATGTGCTGATTGTAGTTCCGGTAATCAAACAGGACAGGACGAGCAAGTCCGGGATAGCGCTTTTCGGCGGACTGCTGTATCAGGCAGGCGAGCCGGAAATTCTCGAGGTATTCTGGCATATTGCCGAATCGTCCGTCGTCGCAGCCTGAGATTATCATGAACTGCGCGGCGCTCCTGCCGTCTATTTCCGCAACGGGAGCGGTGCGGCTGCCGTCCGCGCCGGCTATCGCGTCCCGGTGGAGGTCTATCACCACCTTTATTGAGGGGTACTTTTCGAGCGCCGCCCGGATAGTGACTTCGCTGCGGTCGTAGGCTCCGGTGTAGGCGGGGTAGTCGTGTATCGTGCCGTCGTGCAGGACGGAGATTCCGCGCTCCGCGAGCTTCTGCGCCAGCTCATCGCCTACCCTTATCATATTGCGGGATGGGTCGCGGGTGCGGAACGGATAGCTGCTGTCGTAGTAGCTGCGCTGATACGGTTCGTAGCTTTCGGTGGTGTGGGTGTGCACGATGAGCACCTGCGGCTCCGGGGAGTTCAGCTTTATCTGTATGTCCGGGAGCTCCTCCGAAGCGGCGGTCAGCTTTTCGGCGCTGTCTGCGGTGCAGTTCCAGACCATTCCTCCGCCGGGGAGGGTTATGTAGTCGTCGCCGTGATAATCGCCGTAGTGCTTCCGGTATATCACGCCGCTTTTTTTTCCGGCGGCGGTGCGGTCTATGCCGTCGTTGAATTCCGTTACGTTCTGGGTAATTACCCGGGCGGTGGGCGCGGGGGCTTCTGCGGTGATATCGGCGGTCATTTCCGGGAGTTCGACTGTGAAAAGCTGAGGCTCCTCGGTTTCGGCGGAGGACTCCGGCTCCGGGGACGCCTCTGTGCACCCGGCGGTGTATTCCGTGGCGGTTTCGGAGGTTCCGGCGGTCTGCGGCAGGGAGGGCTCTGCCAGGCGCGGCGAGCGGCTTTCAGAAACGCGTATTCCCGCCGCGATGAACGCGGTCTGCCGGGCGGCTCCCCATATTATCCCGGGGAATTCCCCGGGGGCGGTCCCCGCGGCGGAAGCCGCCGTGAAGCACAGCGCAAGCACAGCCGCGGCGCTAAGTAACTTTTTCTTATCCATAATTGTTTATTCCTCCGGGCATAATAATCTTATATATTTATATTCATGGTTTGTCCGGGATATTCCCGGAGTTTTTCGACAGGAGCTGATACGATGAAGATATCGACCAAGGGCAGGTATTCCCTGCTTTTCATGCTTGACATGGCGCGGCACGACAGCGGCGAGCCGGTCAAGGTAAAGGATTCCGCGGCGCGCAGCGGCGTTTCCGTGAAGTACATGGAGCAGATAGTCGCGGTGCTGAACAAGGCGGGATTCGTGCGCAGCGTGCGCGGCTCCCAGGGGGGATATCTCCTGACGAGGGCTCCTGCGGAATACACTGTCGGCGAGATACTCCGCCTGTCGGAGGGCAGCCTTGCGCCGGTCTCCTGCCTTGATGCGGGTAATCCCTGCGAAAAGCGCGGTCAGTGCGTGACCGTGCGGCTGTACGAGGAGATAAACAACGCCGTGAACGGAGTCGTGGACCGCATAACCCTTGCGGATATGCTCGGCTGGGAAAACGAAGTCCCCGGCTGCTGACACAATTCGACGCGCCCCGCCGCTCAGTAACCTGAGCGGCGGGCTTTTCTGTGCCGTGCTGAATATAAAATCTCCGTGAAAATCAGGTATAAAGGTTGACAAACACTCCGGTTAAGAGTATAATATAATATGAGTTTTTATATTCAGTATGAACTTTTTAACAGAAAGGGAATAAAATAAAATGGGTTTATTCAAATCTTTGTTCGGCACCTACTCCACCAAGGAGCTCAGGCGCATTGAACCGATAAAGCAGGCTGTGCTCGACCTCGCGGACAAGTATTCCGCCATGAGCGAGCAGGAGCTCAAGGCTCAGACGGGTATCCTGAAGGACAGGCTGGCTTCCGGCGAAACGCTTGACCAGATACTGCCGGACGCTTTCGCGGTATGCCGCGAGGCCTCCACCCGAGTTATAGGAATACGCCATTACCCCGTACAGATCATCGGCGGTATCGTTCTCCATCAGGGACGTATCGCAGAGATGAAAACCGGCGAGGGCAAGACCTTCGTTGCGGCTCTGCCGTCCTACCTGAACGGCCTGACCGGAAAGGGCGTTCACATCGTTACCGTCAACGACTACCTCGCAAAGCGCGACAGCGAGCTCATGGCTAAGGTTCACAGATACCTAGGTCTTACCGTAGGACTTATCTCCCACGACATGGACAACGACGCGCGCCGCGCGGCATATGCCTGCGATATAACCTATGCCACCAACAACGAGCTTGGCTTCGACTACCTGCGCGATAATATGTGCATTTACAAGAAGGACAAGGTTCAGCGCGCGCCTAATTTCGCCATCGTGGACGAGGTGGACTCCATCCTCATAGACGAGGCAAGAACTCCGCTTATCATTTCCGGCCGCGGCGACAAGTCCACCGACCTGTATGAAAAGGCTGACAAGTTCGCCAAGACCCTCACCATGAACAAGGTGGCTGAGCTTGACGACAAGGAGGACTATGAGGGCAGCTTTGACGGAGATTACCTCATAGACGAAAAGGCAAAGACCTGCAACCTCCTGCCCAACGGCGTTGCAAAGGCTGAGAAGTACTTCGGCGTTGAGAACCTCATGGATCCCGAGAACACCACGCTTCTCCACCATATAAATCAGGCTATCCGTGCAAACGGTATCATGAAGCTCGATGTTGACTACGTTATCAAGGACGGCGAGATCGTCATCGTTGACGAGTTCACCGGACGTCTGATGTTCGGAAGAAGATACAACGACGGACTCCATCAGGCTATCGAGGCAAAGGAGGGCGTGAAGGTAAACCGCGAGAGCAAGACCCTTGCGACAATTACATTCCAGAACTTCTTCCGCCTGTACGACAAGCTGTCAGGTATGACCGGTACGGCTATGACGGAGGAATCCGAGTTCCGCCAGATCTACAGCCTTGACGTTATCGAGATACCCACCAACAAGCCGGTCATCAGAATCGACAACCACGACCAGATATACAAGAACGAGCGCGGAAAGTTCAAGGCAGTATGCGACCAGGTAGAGGAATGCCACAAGAAAGGTCAGCCGGTGCTGGTAGGTACCGTCACCATCGAGAAGTCCGAGCTGGTTTCCAAGCTGCTAAAGGCGCGCGGTATCAAGCACCAGGTGCTCAACGCGAAGAACCATGAGAAGGAAGCGGAGATAGTAGCCCAGGCGGGTAAGAAGGGCGCCGTTACCATCGCCACCAACATGGCGGGACGTGGTACGGATATCAAGCTCGGCGGTAACTCCGAGTTCCTTGCTATACACGAGATGAGAAAGCAGGAGTACCCCGAGGAGCTCATTCAGGAGGCTACCGGCTACGCTGAGACCGACAACGAGGAGATACTCGAGGCAAGAAAGAAGTACCAGGACCTCATGAAGAAGTACGACGCTGAGATAGCTCCCGAGGCTGAGGAGGTACGCGCGGCAGGCGGTCTGTTCATCATCGGCACCGAGCGCCACGAATCCCGCCGTATCGACAACCAGCTCCGCGGACGTGCAGGACGTCAGGGCGACCCGGGCGAGAGCCGCTTCTACATTTCGCTGGAGGACGACCTCATGCGACTGTTCGGCGGCGACAGAGTCCAGAAGTTCATGGAGAGCATGAATTTTGACGAGGATCAGCCTATCGAGGCTTCCTTCCTGTCCAGCGCCATCGAATCCGCGCAGAAGAAGATAGAGGGCAGGAACTTCTCCATCAGAAAGAACGTCCTTGACTTCGACGACGTTATGTCCCAGCAGCGTATGACAATTTACTCACAGCGCTCCAAGGTTCTTGACGGCGAGGACGTAAGCAGGAATATCCACGACATGATGGAGAAATCCATCGAGGAGACCGTGGATATGTACTGCTCCGACCCCGTTGCGGAAAACTGGAACCTTGACGGCCTGCGCGCGCACTTCATGAACCTGTACGTTATGGACAGCGACCTGCGCTACACAACCGAGGAGCTGAACACCCTCGAGAAGAAGGATATCGTCAACTTCCTCAAGGACAGAGGAAACCTCATATACCAGACAAGAGAGGCTGACATGGGCTCCGAGACCATGCGCGAGGTGGAGCGTATCTGCCTGCTCAAGACGGTTGACCGCCACTGGATGGATCACATTGACGCGATGGAAGAGCTCAAGCGCGGCATTTACCTCAGAAGCTACGGTCAGAAGGACCCTGTCGTAGAGTACCGCTTCGAGGGCTTCGCGATGTTCGACGAGATGATCGCGGCTATCCGCGAGGAGACCGTAAGAATGGTGCTCACCGTTCCGGTAAGGATACAGCGCCCGCTCCAGCGCGAGCAGGTTCTCCAGCCGGACGCACCGAACGCGGGCTCCAAGACCCCGTTCAAGAACAACGGCCAGAAGATAGGCAGAAACGACCCCTGCCCCTGCGGAAGCGGCAAAAAGTATAAGAACTGCTGCGGCAAAGATGAATAAAAATTGAAGCGATAAGCGCCTATCTGCGTCGTCACGATGACATAGGCAGGCTTCAAGCCTAGCCTATGCCATCATTCCTAGCATCTAGGCACTTCTCGCTTCAATTTCGAGTGGCAGAAGAATCAACAATACATTTCTAAGAGGTTTGAACAAATGAAAAGAGAAGAATTTGTAAAAGAACTCACCGGCGATATAATTCCTTTCTGGAACAAGCTCCGCGATGATGAGAACGGCGGCTTCACGGGATTCATGGACAGCGCGCTGAACGTTGACAGGAAGGGCGAAAAGGGCGTTATCCTGCACTCCCGTATCCTGTGGTTCTATTCCAACGCTTACATGGAGCTTAAAGACCCTGTCCTGCTGGACAATGCAAGACACGCGTACGAATTCCTGACCGAAAAGTGCGTTGACAAGGAGTACGGCGGCGTTTACTGGAGCATGAACTACGACGGCACCGTAAAAGAGGACATCAAGCACACCTATTGTCAGGCATTCTTCATCTATGCGCTTTCCAGCTACTACCGCGCAAGCGGCGACAAGGGCGCGCTGGAGCTTGCCTACAAGGTAATGGAGCTTGTCGAGAAGAACTCCACCGACGACGTGGCTTACCTTGAAAAGATGTCCCGCGACTGGAAGACCGAGCTTGCAAACGACGAGCTTTCCGAGAACGGACTCATGGCTGACAAGACCATGAACACCACACTCCACATGATGGAGGCCTACACCGAGCTTTACCTCGCCGACCATAACCCCAGGGTCCTTGAAAGGCTGAAGTTCCAGCTTGACCTGACATACGACAAGATCTTCGACAAGGCGGGAAGCAAGCTGCTGGTATTCTTCGACAAGAATATGAACGTAATCGGCGATATCCACTCCTACGGACACGATATCGAGGCGACATGGCTCATCGACCGCGCCTGCGAGGTCATAGGCGAGCCGGAGCTCACCGCGAAGTTTGCCGAGATGAACCGCGCCATCGTAAGGAATATTGCGAATATCGCATACGACAAGGCTTCCGGTTCACTGCTGAACGAGCGCGATAAGGACAAGATAAACACATGGCGCATTTGGTGGGTACAGGCTGAGGCGGTCATCGGCTTCATGAACGGCTTCCAGAAGCACTACGGCGGAGCTGAGTACTTTGAGATCTCCTCCAACGTGTGGAACTTCATTCAGGAGCACATCGTTGACAGGCGCCCGGGCGGCGAGTGGCATTCTCAGGTTGACGACAACTGGAAGTTTGCTGAGTTCAAGCCGGTTGTTGATCCGTGGAAGTGTCCCTACCACAACGGCAGAATGTGCCTTGAAATGATGCGCAGACTGGCAGATAACGGCTGATGATCCCGGCATGATGTGAGGTTTCATATGAAAAAGACTGGCGCTGCGCTTCTGGCTGCGGCAATATTCCTTACCGGCTGCTCTGGCAGGCAGAACACGGACGGCGAAATACAGCTCCCGATATACGGCGCGGCGGAAGAGGTGCACTACGAGGTCGCAGAGGCGCAGTACATGGATCTTTCTGAGACCGTAAGCACCGGCGTGACGATAGGCTATCCGTATGCGGTGTACCTTACATATCCGGCGGACGCGCTCGTTATGTCATATGATGCGCTGAAGGGCAGGGAGGTCTCCGAGGGCGAAGTCCTCGCGGAGCTTGATTCATCTGACCTCGACTACGAAATCAGCAATCAGCAGACCATCGTGAATGCGGCTTCCGGGGATAACCTACAGTATCAGATAGAGCAGAAGAAGCTTGAAATGCTCCTTGCTGAAAAGGAAAAGTACGTCATAAGGGCGCCGTTTGACGGGATAATCACCCAGACTGCTTCCGTCACCGAGGGTGCGGAGGTTAAGGCTGACGCGCTTTGCTGTGCAGTCTCCGAGATAAGCCGGACGGCTATCTACCTTGACGGCGCGGGGGCTTCTCAGTTCCGTTTCGGGCAGAATGTGAAGATAAAGGTGGACAACGACACCTACGACGCAACAGTCGTGGAGGCTCCGGATTCGGCGCCCGCAACAGCGTACGGCGCTTCTGCCAGCCGCGTGATATTCGATGTCGGCGGGGAAAATATGCAGAAGATACTCACCGATTCGGCTATGGCGGTTTCGGCGGGCTGGGCGACAGTGTATGTCACGACCGAGCGGAAAAATGTGCTTGCAGTACCGGATTCAGCAGTGAAGAGCGGCGGCTCGGAGAGCTTCGTTACGCTGGTTGACGGCACGGAGCGCTACAAGCTGAAAGTCACTGCCGGCGTGAGCCTCGGCGGCTATACCGAGATACTGAACGGCATTTCCGCGGGAGATATCGTGCTGGCGCGCGGAAGCGGAAACTACTCATAAGGTCACCTCTAAAAACCTTGTTTGAGTGAAAATGTGTATAGCACACCGACTGCTTCAGAAAACCTCCTCGTAAGGCATACAGCCTTACTTCGTCGGCTTTCATCGCATTCGGCGCACTCTGCCCATTTTCACTTTTCAAACCGGTTTTTAGAGGTTACCATAAATTTATTCGCCCCGCTTGACAAATCAGGCGGGGTGTGTTATACTATATCAGGAAATAAATCTGCCACCGGGTAGGAATGCTGAGCATTCGCGCGTATCGTTAGGTCTTTGAAGATACGCAGCGGATGCTTTTTTGTTTGAGGAGCGGGGAATGAAGAGAATACTTGATTACTTTACGAAAGGCGAGCTGGCGCTGTGGGCTGTTTCCACGTTTGCGGTGGTTGTTTCCTTTCTGATATTTGACCGGCAGAACTGGCTGACGCTGGCGGCTTCGCTGGTGGGAGTCACTTCGCTGATATTTGCGGCGAAGGGGCACCCTGCCGCGCAGGCTATGGCGATAGCTTTCGCGGTGATGTACGGGATCATTTCACTGGGATTCGCATATTACGGCGAGATGATAACCTATATGTTCATGTCGCTTCCGATGGCGGTATTTTCGCTGATATCGTGGCTGCGGCACCCGTCCGACAGCAAGAACGAGGTCCGCGTGAACCGGCTGAAGGGGCGGGAATACGTTTTTATGGCGGCACTGACCGTTCTTGTGACAGTGGTGTTTTATTTCGTACTGAAGCACTTCAATACCGCAAACCTGATACCCAGCACCATTTCAGTCACCACAAGCTTTGTCGCGGTGTATTTCGTGTTCCGCAGAAGCCCGCTGTATGCCGTGGGCTACGCGGCGAATGACGTTGTGCTGATAGTCCTGTGGACGATGGCTTCGTTTGAGAATGTGAGCTATATTCCGGTGGCGGTGTGCTTCGCGGCGTTCCTTGCGAACGATATCTACGGGTTCATAAACTGGCAGAGAATGGCGAAGCGGCAGGCGGAAATCCAGACTGCGGCGGCATAATAAATTAAAAAGGAGCCAAAAAGGCTCCTTTTTTAATCAACAGAAGAAATATCCAGTACCTTGCTCAGACCGTCCCCGGCGGTTTCAAACAGGAATTTCAGCCTGATATGCCCGAAATCACCGGTGACCGAGTTCTCGTCAGACACGAACGGAGTTCCGTTCTGCCACAGGAATCCCGCCGCAAGCAGGCGGTGGTCGCAGTAGAAGCTGCTGATTATTTCGATATACTGCCGCAGGAATTCCGGCTGGTCTGCCGGGGCGAAGATATCGCCCGGAAGCCCGGAAACGGTCACGAATGCGGCTCCGCCGTCATAGGGGCAGCGGTAGTAGCAGAGGTTCTCACGGGTGGCGGCGCAGGCAATCATAGCGAGGTTGTGCCCGGAGCGCATCTCGTCCAGCTCGAATTTCCCGGTCTGGAATTCCGGAAGCTCCGGCAGGTTCTTTTTCGCACGGCGGGATTCTGCGACTGACTTTTCCGGGAGTCCGCTCTCCGTATGAGCCCAGCTCCACAGCCATGTACCCTGTATCGTGGATTCCGTGCCGAGGATTCCAGCCCGGAACTGTTTGTCGCCGAAGCGGATGATTCCGTCCGTGGGGTTTAGCCCCCAGCTGTTGTCAGCGACGATTCTTTCGCCCATGCGGTTCTGGCAGAGAATCGCGCGCCCCGCAGAAAGCGAGAGCATATCCAGCATATTTGTCTTGTCGAAATAAACCGGGCAGTCCAGCACCGAGAAGTTTGTCATAGTTACTCTCCAATATTGATATTTTGACCGAATCTGCGCAGAATATCCCGCATGAGGAACTTGTCTATCCTGTACATCCTGCTGTGCCCGCGCGGGAGGTCGTCCACGCGCAGTTCAAGCCGCATGAACACCTCGGAGTAGTCCTCCTCGTACCAGAACGTGCAGAGCAGGTATTTGTCCTTTGTCGCGTAGTAGTTCACCGGGGTGAACCCCAGCACCGCCCGTAGGTCGGAATCCATCTGCTGTTCGGCGTCGGAAACGCTCATCGGCTCGAACTGCACCTTTTTTGTCCGCGGGAGGCTTTCCGCGTGCTTTTCCTCATCGCTCTTCACGAGCTTCGTTTTTTTCAGGAATCCGAACATTATGCGTCCTCCAGTCTATGCTTATTATACACTTCCTGCCCGGAAATGTCAACCTTACATCGGCACCTGAGTGTTCGCGAGAAGCTCCGCGATTATGTCGTAGGGGGCGCCGTAGTCGGTCTGACCTGCCGCGAGTATCAGCCTGTGAGAGAGTACGGCTCCCGCGACAGACTTTACATCGTCCGGGGTAGCGTAGTCCCTGCCGTTCATCAGCGCCATCGCCTGAGCGGCGCGGAACAGCGCGATAGAGCCGCGCGGGCTGGCTCCGAGCTTCACCTGCGGCATATAGCGCGTTGCGGACACCAGCGAGAGGATATACGCCTTTACATTGTCAGAAACCCTGATCTGCGAAGCCTGATCTCTCAGCTCAATGAGCTCGTCAAGGGTCATCACCGGGGAAACTTCAAGACGCTGGGGCATGACGTCCAGCATTTTCATCTCAGCGGCTCTGTCGGGGTAGCCTACTGAAATCTTCATCAGGAAGCGGTCGAGCTGGGCTTCCGGCAGGTGGTAGGTGCCGTAGGTCTCGATGGGGTTCTGCGTCGCGAGTGTCATGAACGGCTTCGGGAGCTGGTGTGTGATACCGTCAACGCTTATCTGGAGCTCCTCCATTGCCTCCAGCAGTGCGGACTGCACCTTCGGCGAGGAGCGGTTTATCTCGTCCGCCAGCAGGAAGTTGCACATTGCCGCGCCTGGACGGTATTCGCTCTTGCCGCTGTTCATGTCGATGGCGGTGTAGCCTATAACGTCCGATGGCATGAGGTCGGGCGTGAACTGTATACGTCCGAAGCTGCCCGAAACGCTCTTTGCCAGAGTTTCCGCGAGCAGGGTCTTTCCTACTCCGGGGATGTCCTCAATGAGAACATGACCTCCCGCGAGCATAGCGCAGATGACTTTTTCGATTACCGGGCGCTTTCCGATTATTACGCGCTCGATGTGGTTTATGAGTTGTTCAATTTTGTTGTTCATTTTACTGTCCTCAATTGTTAAACAGTTTATCGAATGTGGAGCCGAAAAGTCCCGTGAAAATCGCGGAAACCAGCAGCACCGCGCCTGCGAGGAAGAACCACGAGTTCACCACGTCAGCGCTGAAAGCTCCGTTTGACCCGAGTATCATGCCTGTGATTCCGAGCACGACGGGCAGCAGAACGGATATCAGCGAAAATACGGTGGTTTTGGTGTGGAGTCCGCCGCGTATAACACGGCGCAGTAATCGCAGAAGCGCGCCGGCTCCGGCGCTGAGCGCCAGTCCCCCGATAAACAGGAGACCTATCATCTCCTGCGTGAGCAGGAGCACTCCCAGAGTTGCGGCGGCGCAGGCAATATTGAGCAGGAATCCCGAGAGGGACAGGCCTGCGTATTTCCATTTGTTCATATTTCGTCCTTAGTTTCGTCCGGTTTTTCAGGAGGGGCAGGCTCGTCACTGCCGAAGCGCGCTTCCACGCACTTGGTGGATATATAGCAGAGAATAGATGTTGAACATACGACTATTGAATAGACAAACAGCGACATGGCATAGCCAAGTTTGTCCCAGCCAGTCCATATTGTCTGACCGAGCACCATGGTAAGAGGCACGCCAAGTCCGCCCAGGATCATCGGAACGCCGAATACTGCGACGGTATACCATATCGAGCGGATCTGGAGCTTATCCCTGATGATGTTGCGGAAAGCGTTGTGCGCAAAGCCCGAGCCTATACAGGTAACTACCCCGGCTATTATGAATACCAGCAGGGTATCCCGGAAGTCCAGGCTGAATAAGTTATCCGAAATCTCAAAGGTCAGAAGAAATGATACGGCTGCGCAGGCAAGGTCAGTTCCGAGACCTGCCGCGCAGAAACCTGCGAATTTCAGCTTAGTCATGGTACACCTCCTGAATGTCGGAGCGCGAATGCAAAAACGGCGCAGCCCGAAAGCTGCGCCGCAGTCAGCGTATTAAGCTATGTTCTCAGTTAAGAGAGCAGGGAGTGCTCGTCAGCAGCGTCGAACAGGTGGATCTTGTTCGGGTCGAGAGCGAGCTTTACAACGTCCTGAGGACGGGCGGTGCATCTCGGGGATACTCTTGCAGTAAGCGGGATACCCTCGCAGGTCAGGTACAGGAAGGTCTCAGCGCCGAGCATTTCGGTTACGTCAACGGAAGCCTCGATGATACCGGTCTTGGCAGCGGAGAGGAACATTTCCTCATCGTGGATATTCTCAGGACGGATACCGAGGATAACTTCCTTGTCTACATAGTACTTGAGAGCCTCGTTGTCAGCCTTAGCGGAGGGAAGCTCAACATAGAACTTGCGGCCTCTGGAGGTCTTGGTGTCCTCAGAACCGAATTCAACTGTGTACTTGCCGTTTACCTGGAGAAGCTTTGCAGGGATGAAGTTCATCTGCGGAGAGCCGATGAAGCCTGCAACGAACTTGTTAACAGGGTTCTCATAGAGGTTGATAGGAGAGTCGATCTGCTGGATGTAACCGTCCTTCATAACTACGATACGGTCGCCCATGGTCATAGCCTCTGTCTGGTCATGTGTTACATAGATAAATGTAGTACCCAGCTTCTTGTGGAGCTTGGAGAGCTCGGTTCTCATCTGTGCACGGAGCTTAGCGTCCAGGTTGGACAGCGGCTCGTCAAGCAGGAAGACCTGAGGATCACGAACGATAGCACGGCCGAGCGCTACACGCTGTCTCTGACCACCGGACAGAGCCTTCGGCTTTCTGTCGAGCAGATGGGAGATATCGAGGATCTTAGCTGCCTCTTCAACGAGCTTCTTGATCTCGTCCTTCGGAACCTTACGGAGCTTCAGACCGAATGCCATGTTGTCGAATACGGTCATATGAGGATACAGAGCGTAGTTCTGGAATACCATCGCGATATCTCTGTCCTTAGGAGCAACGTCGTTTACCAGACGGTCGCCGATGAACATTTCGCCCTCGGAAATTTCCTCAAGACCAGCGATCATACGCAGTGTTGTGGACTTACCGCAGCCGGAAGGACCTACGAGTACGATGAACTCCTTGTCCTTGATATTCATGGTGAAATCGGAAACGGCTACAACGCCGCCCGGATAGCGCTTGTATATGCCTCTGAGTGATAAGCTTGCCATTTGAAATGACCTCCTGAAATTACTAGATTTATTATAGAACCCGCGAGGGTCTATTCAGCTATTGCCGCTACTAATATAATACCAAAATACGGCGAAAAATAAAAGAGCCTAAGTCAACAAATATTTTTTGATTCGTTTATGAATAATGACTAAGACCTACAAAACCGCAATGAAAATATCGCGGTTTTGCTAGTGGTATTGCACAAAAAACCGCCTGTTTTGCGTATTCCTGAAATAACCTTAACTGATTTTTTGGAGATTGTTCCAAAACAACCGTGCGTATTTTGTGCAAATGGGTACAAAATCTATGAGATAATTTTCACACAATATACATATATTGATTTCTGAGGACAAACCGGATGAATATCTGCAAAAAAATCATGCCGGATTTTGTGCAGATTCACAGAAACAGGAGGTTCAGCGATGAGAGAGAAAGCGAAAAGACCGCGGCTTCCGCTGGTGACGGGGCTGGCGCTGCTTGCCGCGGCGGGGATATGGGCTGTCAGCCGCAATTTTGCCGACGGCTCCCGCGGGATACCCGGCGGCACAAACCAGCAGCGCATCGAATACATAGAGAGCTTCGGCTGGGATCCGGGGCTGACCCACTGCGAACTTCAGGAGATACGCATTCCGGTGGAGTTTGACGACGTCTACGAGGTCTACAATCAGCTCCAGCGGGAGCAGGGATTTGACCTGCGGCGCTACCGGGCGCACTCCGTGAAGAAGTACACCTATGAGATATCCCGCACGGACGATGATCCGGTGCCGCTCTACGCGAATCTTCTTGTGGAGGACGGCGTGATAATCGGCGCGGACGTCACCTCGGCCGAGGCGGGGAGCCTGTGCGCGGCGCTTTCGGCGGGTCAGCCGCAGAGCCCGAAGTAGTCGCGGTGTTCAAAGCGCGTCACGCGGTGGTCGTTGGCGAGGATATCGTTGGATATGTCGAAGTACTGCATATCCGTGCCGCCCGTGATGTAATCCCCGTGCTCGTAGCTGTTGGAGGAATCCCACACGGTGTCCACCCAGACGTCACGGTCGGGAAGCCTTACCATATTCCATGAGTGGGAGCGCTCGTCGGAAGTCACGGTCTGCGGGAAGCAGCGGCTTCCGGTGACGACGCTTCCGGAGACCACGAAGCACTGTATTCCCTGTGATTCGCACAGCGCGGCATAGAGATTTGACCAGCCGAAGCATACGGAGCGGTGGTTTTCCAGTACGGCGCTGAGCGTTATGCTCTCCTCGGAGACGCCGTTTCTGGAAGCGTCCCGGTCGTAGTACATATTTTCAGACACCCACTGGGCGAGCGCCCTCGCCCTGCTGTAATCATCGCTGAGCCCTGCGCATATCCTGTCGGAAAGCTCCTTTACCTGCGCCAGTATCTTCCGGGCTTCTCCGGTATCGCCGGAGGGCGTGATGTGGGAGAGGACTCCCTCCGCCGGAAGCTCCAGCGGGGATCCTGCGGCGCGGAGGTTGCTTTCAGCCGGGATATCCTCCCGGGAAACGGGGCGGGAGCCGTCCTCCGTCATCTCAAAGACGTAGTACATACGCTCGCTGTTGTCAAGCGTCGCTATTATAATATGATATCCGGATTTCAGTCCGGAGATATCCATAGTTCCGGTGAAGCCGTCCCCCTGAAGCGTAAGGTCGCGGCTGGTGACTCCTCCGCGGAAAAGGCTGACATCGCACAGCTTCGCTCCGGTATAGGTTCCGGAGAACTTAATGGTATCCCGTCCGAATTCAAAGCGTATATGATGAAGCGGGTCGTTGGAGGTCAGCATTACGCTGTCCGGGAGGGATTCGGGAGCTTCGGCGGTGGAGGGCTCCTGTTCGGTGAGCTTTTCTGTTTCTGCGGGGGAGGAGCTTGTTTCCTGTGGCGCAGATGTCATGCTTTCAGGTGCGGATATTGTCGAAGCTGCGGTGCTCTCCGCCGGGGCGGAGGTCTGCGGCTGAGCCGTGGTGCCGGCTTCCTCCGTGGGCTCTGCCGCGGAGGTTTCCGGTGCGTATTCCACAGGCTCTGCGGTCTGCGGGCGGGTCTTTCCTGCGGGTGAAGCGGTGGTCTGCGCGGGGGCTTCGGAGCTCTGCACGGCGGCGGGGAGTATGAACTCCGGCACTGAGCCGGTTCCCTGCCTGCCGGCGGAGCTTACAAGCTGAACCGCAGCGGAAGCGGCTATTATAAGGCACACCGCCGCGCCGCCGAAAAAGAACCATTTCTTCTGCATGAACGCACCTCCCTGGTTTAATGTGTATATTTTATCACAGCGGCGGTGAAAAGTCAACGCGGGAAATTGTATCAGCTATTTCCCACTTTATTATAGGTAACCTCTAAAAACCGGGACACGAGCAGATTTCGTACATGACTTATATCAGATGCAAGGCGTCAAACCGCAGTAATACTGTATGTATTTCAAGGTTTGACAACGACGCAGATGATATAAGTCATAGAAATCTGCCGTGAAGGAGGTTTTTAGAGGTTACCTATAAATATTGCTCAATTTCTCTTGACGATACGGCGCTGATATTGTATAATATCATTGTGCGCATTAAGGCACGGGATATCATTTATGCGAAAGTGCAGGGAGAAAACCAATGAATTTCAGGAAGATAACGGCCGCCCTGATGGCGGCTGCGCTCTGTTTCACGGCTGCGGGCTGTTCTAAGTCCGCACAGGAAAGCGGGACGGACGGTCAGGGAACAGGGAACGTCCAGACGGTTGATGAATTTGACACGGAGCTCACCGCTATGCAGCTCACGGCTGATATAAAAATCGGCTGGAACCTCGGCAACACGCTTGACGCCACCGGCGGCAGCGGGCTTTCTCAGGAAACGAGCTGGGGCAATCCCGCTACCACGCCGGAGCTGATTCAGGCGGTAAAGGACGCGGGCTTCAACGCGGTGCGCATTCCCACCACATGGGAGCGCCAGATGGACGACGACGGAAATATAAACCCCGAGTGGACGGCGCGCGTTAAGGAGATAGTGGACTATGCCTACGACGCAGGTATGTACGTTATCCTGAATATGCACCATGAGGAATGGTACCAGCCCTATGCCGACAAGGAAGAGGAGATCTCCGCGAAGATGACCAGCAGCTGGACGCAGATAGCGGAGGCGTTCAGGGATTACGACCAGCACCTTATTTTCGAGGGCATGAACGAGCCCCGCTGGAAGAACACGGATTTCGAGTGGAACGGCGGCAACGAAGAGGGCAGGACGGTGGTTAACCATCTGAATCAGGTGTTCGTTGACGCAGTGAGAGCCACCGGCGGGAACAATCAGTACCGCTTCCTGATGGTGTGCCCCTATGCGGCGAATTCCACTGAGCCCGCGCTTGCGGCGCTGGAGATACCGGACGATGACCGTCTGATAGTTTCCGTACACGCATACATACCATACGGCTTCGCGCTCCAGAATCCGGGAAGTGACAAGTGGCTGGCCTCCAAGCCGGGATGCACCTCCGACATTGACACGCTTGCGGAGGTCCTGGACAGGCTGTTCATCAGCAAGGGGCAGGCAGTCATCATCGGCGAGTGCGGCGCGATGAACCGCGACAACGAGGAATACCGCGCGCAGTGGGCGGAGTACTATTTCGCAAAGTTCAAGGCTATCGGCATTCCCTGCTTCTGGTGGGACAACGGCGCATTCCTGAGCGGAGAAACGTTCGGTCTGTTCGACCGCCAGCTCAGTCAGGTAAGATACCCCGTGCTTCTCGAGGGCATGATGAAGGGAGCCTCCGGGGAGACCGCCGCCGGATCCTCCGCGGCATAACGGCAAAGGAAAGGACAAGACAATGATAAATGTAATAACAAAGGCAATAGCGCTTCTCACGACTGTCACAATGCTCACAGGGCCGCAGGCAGACAATGCGGCAAAGCAGCTCGGGCTTGCCCGGCAGCCGGATTCCGGCGTTTCGGACGAGATCAATGACAGCGATGTGCTGACCGCCCCGGTCGATCCGGTTCAGCTCTGCAAGGATATAACCATCGGCTGGAATCTCGGCAACACCCTTGACGCGACAGGCTACGGAATGAACAGCGAAACGAGCTGGGGCAATCCGAAAGCCACCAGGGAGCTTATCCTCGCGGTAAAGGACGCGGGCTTTGACGGAGTGCGTATTCCGACGACATGGTTCAATCACCTTGACGATAACTTCAATGTAGACGAAGCATGGTTCGACAGAGTCCAGGAGGTCGTAGACTACGCCTATGACGAGGGTATGTACGTTATCCTGAACGTACACCATGAGAACTGGAACGACCCGTATGAGTCCACACTGAAGGACGTAAAGAAGAAGATAAAGAAGCTCTGGACGCAGATAGCGGAGCGCTTTGAGGATTACGGCGGGCGCCTGATATTCGAGGGTATGAACGAGCCGCGCTGGAAGAACACAAATTACGAGTGGAACGGCGGAAACTCCGAGGGCAGGAGCGTTGTCAACGAGTACAACAAGTGCTTTGTTGAAACAGTCCGCGCGACCGGCGGAAACAACCGCTACCGCGCGCTGATGATACCGACCTACGCGGCGAGCGCTTCCGGGCTGGACGGCTTCACCGTGCCGGACGACAAGAGCCTTATCGTGTCGGTGCACGCGTATTCCCCCTATAACTTCGCGATGAACGAGAACGGCACCACAACGTTCGATCCCGACGACAGCAACAGCACAAGGGAGCTGGAGTGGCTCTCCGACACGCTGTACGACAGTTTCATAAGCAAGGGCGTGGGCGCGATAATCGGAGAATGCGGCACAGTCAACAAGAACAACCTCACTGACAGACTGAACTGGGCGAAGTATTTCCCGAAGGTATTCGGCGAGAACGGCATACCGGTATTCCTGTGGGACAACAACGCCTACGGCTACGGCAACGAGATTTTCGGCCTTATCCACCGCGATACCCTTACATGGGAGTATCCCACATACATAAAGGCGCTTGTAAAGGCAGCCAAGCAGACAAAGTAACAAGGTAATATAATTTCTGCCCCGGCTATGCTGGGGCAAAAATATACTCATCATCGACCAGAACGACCAGCGGAAGATGTGATTCCGGCGAAAGGGGAAAAATATGAGCAAAAGATTCCTGCACATTTCCGACATCCACATCGGAATAACGCTCTGCGGAATGGACCTCACGGACGACCTGCGGCATATCCTGCTGACTGAGATAGCCGAAAACGTCCTTGAAATGGCGGAAAAAGAGAAGCGCGTTGACGGCATAATAGTCGCCGGGGACGTATTCGACCGGGAGAATCCCTCGTCTGAGGCTGAGGCACTGTGGGGGGAATTTCTCGGGAAGCTGTATGCAAAGGGCGTAAAGGTTTTCTGCACCAGCGGAAACCACGACAGCGCTGTGCGGCTCGCTTCGCTGGAATCCGTCATGACCCCCGCCCACCTGTTTATCCCGAGACCGTTTTCAAGGGAGAATCCCTATCGGATAGAACGCCTTGACGGCGTGGACATCGTGATGCTTCCGTACATCACCATGTCGATGGTAAAGGCGGAATTTCCGGAGGCGGCGCAGGACATAACCAGCACCGAGGACGCGGTGAGATACGTCCTCCGGAAGGTATGGCAGGAGCCCGGCGCGCACGACAGACCGCATATCCTTGTGGCGCATCAGGCGGTTGGCGCGTTTTCCGGCAGGGAGGCGGGCGCGCAGCAGACCATATCTCCGGATGTGTTCGAGGGATTCGCATATACGGCGCTGGGGCACTTCCACAGCGGGTCGAATCCCTGCGGGAAGGAGAATGTCCGCTACTGCGGCTCGCCGCTGTGCTTCTCCCAGAATGAGGCTAACAGGAGCCTTGATCACGCTTCTCCGATTACCGTGGAGCAGACGGGCGGCTCCATTATCGGGGGCGTTACCGGAAAGGCGGCCGATGTGATAGACCTTGCGGACGACGGGAGCGTTTCGGTCAGCCATATCCCGCTTTCGCCGAAGCGCCGGGTGGTCGCAGTCCGGGGAACATACGATGATATCATGGCTTATTATGCCGACAGGGACGCCTCACGCGACTATTTCTACATCGTGCTGACAAGTTCCGATGTGCCGGGGGATTTTGAACTGCGGCTGAGAAAGCAGTTCCCGCTTTACCTGACCGTCCGGGTGGACGAGGAAAAGAGCGCCGCTGAAAGCTCCGGGCAGTTCGGCTTTGAAGTGCGCGAGGACAGCTTCCGGGAGGATTTCGCAGAGTTCTTCAGGCAGAGGACCGGCGGTGATATAACCGACGAGGTGCTTTCTGCTGCGGAATACATCTTCGGGCTGACGAAGAAAGCCTCCCGGGACGGAACGCTTAACAGCCTCTGTGAGAGATATCCCACGATAAGCGAGGACGATACGGAGAACGGAGGGACAGTATGACGATCGAAGAGCTGAGGATGTGCGCGTTCGGACCATACGCGAAATATCAGCGTATCAGGTTTGACAAGTACAGGGGCAGGGTGTTCCTTATCTCCGGCGATATCGGCGCGGGGAAAACGACGATATTCGACGCGATATGCTTCGCGCTTTTCGACAAGGCGTGCGGCTCGCTCCGTCAGGAGAATATGGGGACGCTCCGCAATCAGGACGCCGGACCCAACGATGAGAGCTATGTACAGCTTGTGTTCACCGTGAACGGCGTTAACGGCACGGAGCGGTACTTTATCAGCCGTTCACCCTCGGAATTCAGCGGCATAACCCAGACAGACGAGGAAAAGACCCGCGCAAGGAGGGGTTCCAAATCCTCCAGTGCCACTACATATTCCAACCCGTGGGTGGACGTGGGCAAGGCGAGCACGATACTTCTTAAGCAGGAGTCTGCGGACAAGTGGACGGTCGCTGCCTCCGGAAAGCAGGGCGTAAAGAGCGCGGTACCCTCCATCATAGGCTTTGACGCGGATAATTTCAGGCAGATTTCCATGTTGGCGCAGGGGGAGTTCGACGAGTTCCTCAACGAGGACACGGCGGAAAGGCGCGGTACGCTCCGTCCGATATTCGACACGAAGATATATCAGGACTATGAGACCGTTATAAAGTCGTGGAAGAACAGACTCTCAAAGGACAAAAAGTCGCTTGACGACATCATCGCAAAGACCGGCAGGGAGCTTGGCATAGATGGAGAGTACCGCACGGAAAACGCGGAGGAGCTTATCGCGGAGATGGAGAAGCTGCGCGCCGAAAGAACAGCCGTCAGGGATTCCATAGACGGGCAGATAGAGGAGCTTAACAACCAGCTTATCGACAATGAAAAGGCGCGAAACGAGGTAATACACGCCAACAAGAACATCGAGGAGTGGGAAGCCGCACGGCTGGCTCTGGAAAAGTTCATGGCGGAGGAAGAGCAGGCGTCCCGGCTGGAAAAGGAGCTTTCCGTCTGGAAGGAAGCCGAAAGGGTGCGCCCGGAGTACTCCGCGTGGGAGCGGCTGACTGCAAGCAAATCCGAAGCGGACAGCGCTCTGCTGAAAGCCCGCAGCGAAGCGGCTCAGGCGGCTCAGGAGGAATCCGCCGCGCTGGAGGAAAAGAACAGCGCCGCCTCCCGCAGCGCCGGGCGTGAGAAGCTGATAAGCGAGGTGAACGAGCTGACAAAGCTGCTTCCGAAAGTCAGGGAGATCCAGCAGATAAGCTCCGAGACAGACCAGCTTACAAAGCAGATGAAGCAGGCGCAGGAGAAGCTCTCCGGAATGGAGGAGCAGAAGCGCTCTCAGAAAGAGGCGCTTGCAGAATGCGCTGAGAGCATAGAACTTAACCGGGAGCTTTCCGCGCGGCTGGAGACGGCGCAGGGCAGCCTTGACGCGCTCATAAAGAGCAGATCAGACGCTGAAGCCCTGCTTGACAGCCTGAAAAAGCTGGACAGGATTGCAAAGTTGGCGGCAGGGCTGAAATCCGAAACCGCAGAAGCTGAGCAAGCGGCGGAAGCCGAGGATACGGCCTGCCGCACCGTGCTGATGAAATACCACCATGACGCTGCCCTTGCCATCGCAAAGGACCTGAAGATAGGAAGCGTGTGCCCGGTCTGCCACAGGGAGATAACCGAGGAGCCCGACCATGCATCCCTTACGGACGTGACGGAGTGGTCGGCGGTCGAGCGGGCTCAGGAGAAGCTGAGCGAAGCGGTGAAGACCCGCGACGGGCTGCGGGAGAAGCTGGGCAGAATGGAAGCGGAGCGTAACTCCGTGGGCTCTGCGGCGGCTGAGAAATACAGGAGCGTTATCGGCGCAGAAATGCCGGAGAGCGGCGCCGGGAAATCAGCGGCGGAGTTCATCGGCGGGCTTTCCGGGGAAATCACGGCGGCGCAGGGGCTGGTGGATAAATGCTCCGCCGCGCGCGGTGCGCTTGATTCCCTTGCGGAGCGCAGATCCGCGCTCGAAGCGGATATAGCCGGGCTTGAAGGGAATATCGGAAAGCTCGGGGAAACGATACAGCAGCTCAGCCGGGATATCGCGTCCAGAACGGCGCTCCGGCAGGAAAAAAGCCGGGACATCGGCGGCCGCACGGAGCAGGATATCCGCGAAAGCATTGCGGAGAAGAGCTCTGCGGCGGAGAAAATAGCGGAATCCATACGGAAAGCGGACGAAAGATATACTCGGGCGGTCAACCGTAATTCGGCGGCAAAGAGCTCCCTCGGCGAGAAAACGGAGCAGTGCGGAAAGCTCGCGGAGAGCATTTCGGCGGCGCAGGCGGCGTTAACGGAGAAACTCACCCAGAAAGGCTTCTCGGATATCGCGGAGCTGAAAAGCTCATTCCGGGACGAGCGCACCATCGCCGATACCAGCGAGCGCGTGAGCCGCTGGCGCTCCGATTACAGCAATGCGGTCACGGTCGAAAAGGAGCGCGCAGGCAAGATATCCGGCAGCCGCGAAAAGCGGAAGCTGGACGATTTCAATGCCAGAAGCGCCGGGATAAAGGAAAAGACCGAGGCGCTGAAAAAGATAAGGGACGGATGTGTTACAGGGATATCCTCCTGCGAGGACTGCATAAGGACTGTTTCGGAGAACATAGAAAAGTACGCGGAAATAAGGCACAGGGCGGAGATAATACAGAGCATAGCAAGCGCGGTGGACGACAGGCAGGCGGAAAAGCCCGCGGACGTAAAGTCAAGGAAAGACGTAAAGGAGCCGAACGAGAAGCTGTCGCTCGAAATTTACGTCCAGATGAGAAAATTCCAGCAGGTGCTGAATTACGCAAACAAGTACCTCGACAAAATGTCACAGGGGCGGTACGAGCTTTCGCTGAGCGCTGTATCCAATGGGCATACCGTGACCTCCGGGCTGAATCTCTATGTGCTGGATAAGCTCAGGATGAAGAAAACGGTGTGGCGCCCGGTGGGCACGCTTTCCGGCGGCGAGAGGTTCGTTGCCTCATTCGCGCTGGCGCTGGGCTTCTCGGAGTACGCCGTCAGCAGGTGCGCGGGGCATTCCTCTGAAATGCTGTTCGTGGACGAGGGCTTAAGCTCCCTTGACAACGAGAGCGCAAAGATAGCCGCAGACGTGATAAGCGGACTCAGCAGCCAGAACCGTACGATCGGCATAGTTTCCCATGTGGACGCGATGAAGCAGCGCTTCAGCGCCAACCGTATCGAGGTAAGGAAAACGCGCGGCGAGGGGAGCGTTATCTCCACATACGTTGACGGTATGCTCTCCGGGGACGCGGAGGAATAAGTCCTGAAAAAACTGTGGGTAACCTCTAAAAACCGGGACACGAGCAGATTTCGTACATGACTTATATCAGATGCTAGGCGTCAAACCGCAGTAATACTGTATGTATTTCAAGGTTTGACAACGAAGCAGATGATATAAGTCATAGAAATCCGCCGTGAAGGAGGTTTTTAGAGGTTACCTGTGAAAAGAAGTTATTTCCTTTTGGCAGCGCTTGACAGGATATGTCGGAATGGTGTATAATTATTGTGTAAAGCGCCGATTTTCCGGCGGATAAAGAAACGGCATATGTTCAAACAGCAAAGGGGTTATATTCATGGGGAATAAGTTAATGAAAGGAATACTACGCAGGGCCTGCGCAGTGATGACGGCGATAGCCGCGGCTGCGGCTCCGGTGATGGTCAGCGGGGGCGGAGCCTTCGCGGACACCAAGGACTACGATCAGGAGATCGCAGAGCTGGAGCAGAAGGCGGAGCGCATAAAGGCGCAGAACGAGGAGCGCCAGCAGCAGATAGGAAATCTCAGCGACATCGTTGAGGCGAACGATTATCAGCAGACCCTGCTTGAACAGCAGCTTGTCGGCATAAACGATGAGATAAGCACTTACGGCAGGCTGATAACCACCCAGCAGGAAAAGGTCGCCGCCAAGGAGAACGAGATATACCTCGTTGAGCAGGATATCGCAGAAAAAGAGACCGAGATAGACAGGACCAAGGACGATATCGCGGAATTAGAAGCGCAGAACAAGCAGAACCTCCAGAAATTCTCAAAGCTGATACGCGCGCTGTACATGAACAATACCTCCGACACGCTCCCGCTGCTGGAGGGCTCGGACGACTGGTACAATTTCTTCACCTACGTTGACGTTATCCAGAATATAAGCAGCCAGAACCTTGAATTCATGAACGGCCTGCTGGACGACATACATCATCAGCAGGATCTTATCACGGGGCTTGAATCCGATATTGCGAAGCTCAACAGCGACAAGGCGGATCTCCTTGATAAGAAAAAAGCGCTCGAGCAGGAGCTCAGCGACCTTGAGGACAAAAAGACCGAGGTACAGGGCATAGCGCAGGAGCGCACCCAGGATATCGCGGACATCGCAAGCAAGAGCCAGAGCCTCCAGAATCAGGTGAACCAGATACAGAGCGAGATAAACGCTTCCCAGGAGGACGTCGAGGCTATCAACGAGGCTATCAAGGAGCTTATCCGGGAGAAGCAGCGCGAGAACAGCGGCGCTCCGGTTTACAGCTCGGACGGCTTCAGATGGCCGCTTGACAGCAACCTCCAGTACATAACCACTTACTTCGGCTGGGACGCCCCGATGAACAGGACGCACTACGGCATTGACGTCGGAAATGCGGGCATAGGCGGCAAGAATATCTATGCGGCGCAGGGCGGCACCATCATCACGGCTTACGGCGACGGCGGATGGCACGGCGGCTTCGGTAACTACATCATCATCGACCACGGCGGCGGACTTTCGACTGTGTACGCGCATTGCAGCGGAGTCACCGTGACGGTAGGTCAGACGGTGAACAAGGGCGACGTTATCGGCTATGTCGGCACCACCGGCTGGTCCACTGGAAACCACCTGCACTTCGAGACCCGTGTAAACGGTACGGCGGTTGATCCGTTCAGTTACAGCTACGAATACGTTTAAAAGTAAGGCAACACCGCGCAAAGACCATTTATTGGATTTTGTACGCGTCTTGCTTGCATATTTTTCGTCATATTGCACAATTCGTCCTTGCAAGGCGTGGTCTCCCCCGGTGGGGGAGGTGTCAACGCAAGTTGACAGAGGGGTTGACCGACAGACCAGCCTTGCGGCGTCCTCGTTGTACAATCTGACAAAAAATCTGACTGCGCAATACGCGCACAATCTTTGTGCGGCGTTGCCTAAAAGCAAATAACCACGAAACGCTGAATAAAGCACCCGCTTATTCAGCGTTTTTTGAACAGAAAATGGTCTGGAAGGGAGTTTGGTATGAACGGAAATGACCCTCAGAAGCAGGGCGTTTCGCCGTCAGGCGGCGAGATGTTCGTGGGGCTGAATGTCCTCAGCAAGATAGGCGTTATCTTTATAATCATCGGAGTTATCGCGTTTTCGGCGGTGTCAGGCGGCGTCATCGCCGAATGGCTTCGGCTGGCTATGATACTCGCGCTGGGCGCGGTCATGGTGTTCCTCGGCGGGGTATTCCGGAAAAAAGGATCGCTGGTGTTCGGAAATACTTTGATATTTGGCGGGATTTCGGAGCTGTTCATCGCGATGATGTCCGGGAGATTCGGGTTGCGCTGCACCGGGGACTGGGCTCTGCTGATAGGAGGGCTGACCGCCCTCGCGGGGCTTCTGCTGGCAGTGCGGTACAGGTCGCGCACGCTGCTGATAATCACGGCTGTCGGCGCAATGCTGACGATGATGACGGCGGCTTCTCCGGTGGGATATCTGCTCAGCGGGGTGCTGCTTGTGGCGATTCACGCCGGAAATGCGCTGATATGCCGGAAATTCGGCTTTGTTTCGCCGCAGTTTGTGGCTGCCGGGCTGATATTCTACGAGGGGATATATCTCTGCACTGTGGACAGGGGCATGGGAATCTACATCTTCATGGACGAACTCTCCGGGATATATGCTACGGTGTTCATCATTGCGGCGGCAGCCGTCTATGCGGGCGGAGCGCTCCTGGACAGCCTGGAAACAAACGGACGTATGACCGGGGCGCAGACCGCTTTACTGATCATTCCGGAGGGGCTGGCGCTGATAATGCCCACGTTTTTCCTGATGTCCGTGCGCGTTATGGCGGGAGTTTCCTCGCTGCTGCTGGCGGCGGTCTATGCGGTCTGCATAATGTTCTTCGGGAACAGGACTGGCAGCCGCAGCCGCGTTTGCGGGGTGCTGATGAATCTGCTGCTGACAGCGCTGGCGCTGTCCGTTCTGCGGCTGTTTCCGTCGGTGTGGTCGTACATGATATTCCATGTATTCGCGACGGCTGTCGCTGCTGCCGGGCTGTTTTCCGGCAGGAAGCTTCTTCGCGGCTGGGGCTATGGCGCGCTTACATTTGCGGAGCTTCTGTTCCTTTTCGACAGGGTCACGCAGTGGGAAAATTCGGGAGTGCGCACTGCTGCGTTTGCGCTGAATGCGGCGCTCTGGATCGCTCTTATGGCGGCGTTTGCACTGAAAGGCAGGCGGGGATCCGGCTTCCAGTTCTATTCCGTGGGAGTGCTGTTCAACACCGGATTCTTCGGCGTGTACATTATTACGCAGAAGCTTGTCCCGGCGATTGATTCCTCCGCTGACAGGCTGTACGAAAATCTCCTCGCTGCGGCGATGTGGATGATATTGGGATTCGTGGCAGGAAAATTAATGTTCCTGCGGAAGGGCGCTTCTGCGGGAGCCTCGCTTGCGCTGTATTCCTTCGGAATGTGTATGCTTCTGTCCGCGAATTTCACGGCAGTCCGCAGCGGAGGAGGGATCGCCGCCGTTATAGCCTACTGCGCGGTGAATATCGCTTCGGTGCTGGCGGCGCTGGATATGGCTCTGCGGATAAAGTCGCTGGCGCCGAAATTCGCGCGGGCGGTGGGGCTGGCGACATCGTTCTACGGACTCATGACCATTACTGTGGTGCTGGGAGTCAACGGCTGGGCGGCGTTCACAAGCTGCGTTATCAGCATAGCATATCTGCTGACTGCCGCGGCGTGGATAGGCATAGGCTTCGCAAAAAGAAACGCGCTGCTGCGGCGGTTCGGTCTTGCGCTGGCGCTGTTTTCCTCGGCAAAGCTGTTCCTGTTCGATTTCTCCGGAATGGACGCGGTGGGCAGGACGCTGATGTTCATAGGCTTCGGCGTTACTCTGCTGGCGATTTCGTTCACATACGGCTGCTTTGAGAAGCGGCTTTATGACAGGGAGCACCGGAAATAGACTAAAAATAGCCTTAAAGTTGTTTCCGCGCTCTTGAATTTTAATGAAATTTATGCTAAAATAAAAACATGAGTTAATATGCATCAGGGGAGGTGCGGAATTTGCTTAACAGCGTTATAACTGTTGGAGTATGCTGCACGGCGGCAAACAAGGATATCAGCAAATCAGTGCTCGACGCCCTTGCCGATATCGTTAAATCCGGCGAAAAATACCGAATGCTTATATTCCAGTGCTTCGGAGATATGTTTTACAGCTCTGGCAGCAATGACGGCGAATCCTCGATATTCAGCCTGATAAATTACGATATGCTGGACGCGATGATAATAGTTCCCGCGTCTATCCATGACCGCTCCGTCATTGAGCGGATAGTAAACGACTGCCGCGAGTGTGGCGTCCCGCTTATTTCTGTTGATATCCCGCTGCCGGGGGCGTTCTGCATTTCTTTCGGCTATGGAGAGGCTTTCGGGAAGATAGTGGAGCACGTTATATCCCGGCACGACTGCCGCCGGATAAAGCTGATAGCAGGCTACCAGGGGAATCCCTTTTCGGATACCCGCATTAAAAGCTGCCGTGAAATCATGCGGCGGCATGGACTTGCCCTCGGGGACGGCGACATATACTACGGCGATTTCTGGGACGGTCCCACATATGCGGCGATGGACAGATTCTTTGAAAGCGGCGAGGAGCTTCCGGACGCATTCGTCTGCTGCAACGATACTATGGCTATGGCAGTATGCCTGAAACTCAGCGAGCGCGGCATAAAGGTCCCGGACGACGTTATAGTCACGGGCTTTGACGGAATAGCCATCGAGAAATACCACAGACCGCGCCTTACAACCGCCGCGCGTAATGACGCGCAGCTTGCCTGCACCCTGCTGGAGATCGTGGACAAGGTATACAATGACAGGAATCTTGCGCCGTACACCGTGGAGCTTCCGTATGAGCCGGTGTTCAGCGAGAGCTGCGGCTGCGCCTGCCGGGACGAGGCAAGCTCCAACGCACAGCTTGCGGAGTATGTCAAGAGCTATTCCTACTCGCTTAATTATGAGGAATACATCAACATAATGGAGAACACAGCAGCCGCCGACCCGGTTCCGGAGAATATCCGGAAAGTGCTGGAGAAGTACTGCTGCGGTAATTCAATGGTGTGCCTTACGGACGAATTCTGCAAATTCCTGAGTGCGGAGCGGCAGGAGCCCCTGCCGGAGTTCAGCCGGTTCGGGGAAATGCACGTTTTCGCCTGCACCAACACAAACGGCAGGAAGAACCTTACGGGCATGGTTTTCCCGGCTTCGCGGATAATTCCGCAGTTTGACGCGGTAACGTCCGAGGACAGAATGACGTTCCTTATCCCGCTGTTCTTCCAGAACAACGTGCACGGATATTTTGTGACGCCCTACGTCCGGGACGAGCACCACAGCGAGCGGCTGTATACATTCTGCAACAGTCTTAACCGCTGCCTTGAGAATATGCGCACGCACGAGCATATGAGGGCGCTTAACCGCCGTCTGGAGTTCATGTTCACGCATGACCAGCTCACGCAGATATACAACCGCTACGGCTTCTATCAGGGCTTCCGGGAGGAATATATGGCGCGCAGCGGCGGAAACTGCGATGTATTCATCGTGTCGGCGGATATGAACGACATGAAGTACATCAACGACAATTTCGGTCATGCGGAGGGCGACGAGGCTCTTTGTATGATAGCGCGTGCGCTGAGCGGGGCTTCGGAGAGCGTCGGCGGCGGGGTCATCTGCTCGCGTTTCGGCGGAGATGAGTTCGTTGCGGCGAAAATATGCCAGGGCGATGCGGCGGAGCAGGCGGAGAAATACCGCTGTGGTTTTGCTGAAAGGCTGTCGGAGATAAACGCGGCTTCCGGAAAGGAATATCAGGTGCAAGTCGGCTTCGGGGTATATTCGGCTTCGATTTCCGGCGTGGAGTCGATAGACGGGCTCATTGAGCTTGCCGACAGGCTGATGTACTCCGACAAGGCGAAGCACAAGCGGCATCCCAGAAACTGAAAACATAACGGGGAGAGCAAAAAATGCTCTCCCCGATTTTTACTGCACCTTTTTAAGCGCGGCGATAATGACCGCCTCCACGTCCTCTTTAAGCGAGCGTATCCTAACCAGCCTGTCGCCGAAAATCGCGTTTTTCAGGCGGTCGTTCTTCCGGGCGCGCTCGGTCTCGTGGCTTCTGTCGTCAAGCTCTATCAGCAGGACGATGTTCATATCGTAGTCGCACAGCAGGAAATCAACGTGCTTCGACTTTATCTTGTTGAACCACTTCTGCCAGTCCTTTGTGCCTTTCTTTATCGAAACGATATCCGCGACCCGCACCTTCGGGCATATCTGGAGCTCCAGCCTGTCCGCGGCCGGCTTTAAAATGCGGTAGAACGCCCGCTCGCGCTCGGTGAGTATCGTTTCGTTCATGATATACGGGAGCTTTTCATGGAGCCTTATGTATATCCATATTATAATTGCGGCGGCAATGACCGCCAGACCTATCCATGGTAAATAATCCAATGCCAGACCTCCGGGGAAAGAATACATTTGGTCACCTCTGAAAAACTTGTTTGAGGCGATCATTTGATTATATCACGTTCTCTCCGGAGTGTCAAGGCGGAAAATGATACAGTTTCAGCTGTCAATGCCGATTATAGGGTCCCCGGACGGAAAATACCGGTACGCCGCCCTCGACCAGAGATACCATGTATCGCCGTCCCTGCACAGCATATAGCAGGCGGGCGGGGCTCCGTCAGCGGGAGTGTCATACCATTCGTTCGTATCGGCGGTAAATGTATATTCCGCTATGCGCCCCTCTGCGCGGTATTTCGCGCTGAAATCCACAAGCCATGTGTTCGCGGATATCTCCCAGTTTTCAAGGGACTTCCATATGCTGTACCCGTCAGCTTTCCTGTAGTCCCCGAGATGAGTGGTGTAAACCTCGTCCGTCCTGCCGAATATCTCCGTCGCGATATCCTTGTATTCCAGTATGCGGAACTCACGGTAATACGACTCCTCCGTCATGCTCCGGAGGTATTTCTCCGAGAGGATATCAAGCGCGGCCTGAACCGCCTGCTCCTCCGTCATGCCGGAAGTATCCGGCTCGCAGGACATGACCTCCGGGGAGGTGGAATAGCTGTAAGCCGCGGTGTATTGCACCGGAGGAAGCCCCTGCGGCCTCTCCCCAGGGAATACCCAGTACTTCCCGGCTGTGAAATCGAACCGCCAGATATTGCCCTCCGAATCCGTCAGGGAATCGTGCTCGTGGTCCGCGTCCGTGAACTCCGGGAGCTCCACGGTCTGGTACAGTTCCCCGCCGACATAGGAGTGATCTCCCGTGAAATGAGTCAGCCCGCCGCGCCTTGCCGACCAGAACTGCGCTGAAGTTCCGGCGCCGTCCGTGAAGTACGGGATATACAGCGTTCCTCCCCACAGCTCATAGAAGTGTATGCCGCTTTCTGCCGGGTCTATTTTCATGTCGGTGCCGATGAGCTGAGAATCCTCCGCCTGTCCGTAGGAATACAGCCCGAGATTCAGGGTTCCGCACCGGAACAAGCCGTTTTCCTGCTCCTCTGTTCCTGTTCCGTACAGCACTGCACAGCTCTCATCTCCTGCCATGTATGAGAAAACCCTGTCTGCGCCGAACTCCTCAGCAAAGAGCTCGTCGCCGCTCGGCAGCTGCTCTGTTCCGGCTGAGCCGTCGGAAGTCTCAGCGGTATTCTCTGCGGAAGCCTCATTCATCGCTGTGGAAACAGCGCTCTCATGCAGGTTTGATTCTGCTTTGCGGGATATGCAGGCGCACATCGAAAGGCACACCGCAAGCGCGGCTGAAATTTTCAGTATTTTCATGATATCCCTCCTCATCTGATATGACAGAACACAGAACGAAAAGGTTACAAAGACGCACTTTACTATTATTGTAATTTATCACAGATTATCGACATTTTACCAGGGCAAACTGCACAAATTGAGTGTTCGAAGTATTTGCTGATGTAACAAAAATGAAGATTCATGTAACCAACGAATTGACAATCTGCAACACACGATATATAATATTCACAAGTAAATTAATAACGGAGGCGGCAGAATGAAATATTTCATCTGTGATGATAACGATATTTTTGCAAAAGACCTCGAAAGAAAAATACTTGCGCTGGAACCTGACTGTGAGATCAGGCTTTTTCCGACGCTGGCATCGCTGAGATTCGCATTAGGAGACAACGGCGGGATAGACGCGGTGTTTCTTGATATAATGAACGCAGACGGCAGCGGCATAGAATTCGCGAATGTCCTGCACACGCTGAAACCGCTGGCGAAGCTGGTGTTCGTCACCAGCCATGCCGCCGAATTCTCACAGGAGATATTCCGCTGCGAGCCGGGAAGCGAGCCGGTGGCATACCTCGCAAAACCGGTAAATATGGATTACCTGAAAAACGCCCTGGAAAAGATAAGAAACTCCGCCGTGCATAAGCCGGATTTCATACCCGTTACCATAAACCGCCGCACAGAATACATCAACTGCACTGAACTGCTGTATGTTGTCAGCGACCGCAGGCAGTTGTTATTCGTTACACCCGGCGGAAACCTTACATCATACGGAAAGATGGACGAGATCGCGGAAAAACTGCCGGATCACTTCTGCCGGTGCCACCGCAGCTATATAATCAATCTGCGCCGTATCCATCGCGTAAGGGGCTGGAACAGCTTTGAAATGACAAACGGCGATATGGTTCCGGTCGGCAAGCTTTATCAGGATTCCGTAAAGGACGCAGTCACCGCAGAATACTCCAGAAACGGAGGGATAAGCGTTGTATGAACAGACGATGATAGACGTCCTGTATTTCGTGCTGTATCAGTCGTTCAACTGCGGGTTTGTTATCGTTTTCTTCTACAATGCGCTCACGCCGAGGTTCAGGGCACGGTACGCCGTTCCGGTGGTGATGATGATACAGCTTGCTTCTTACCTCTACACCGCCTGTCTTCCGTGGGTCGTGAAAATGCTGATACAGGTGGGTCTGTTCTTTGCCTATGCCGTGTTCCTGTTCAGGGACAAGCTGAAAAAGCGGCTGCTGTGCGTCTCTATGCTGTTTGGCGCAACTACGCTGCTTGACCTCGGTCTCACATACTTCTGCATGATGGCTTTCGGCTTTGTTTCAGCTCAGGTTCCGGTCAAAACGTGGGACTGCATTCTTCAGATTATCGCAATAGATTCCCTGTCAGCGGTGTACTACTTTACGATACTGTACCTGTGGCGGAAAAGGGTCAGCCGCTATCCCGTCAAGACAATGAGCCTGTTCATCATATTCCCGCTGAGTCAGGCTGTAAGCATTTCCGGATATTACTACGTTTCCCCCACGCAGACGGCGGTCGGGGAACCATTCACGAACCCTTTCGCATACATCTCGCTTTTGATGTACATATTCTCCGATATATTCATGGTCATCGCCCTGCGTGACAACGCAAAGACCGAGCAGCTGCGCAGCCAGCTGAAGGATATGGAGCATGAGACTGAAATGCAGACCCTCTACTACGAGAATCTCACGCGGCAGTACGCCAAGATACGCGAATACCGCCACGATGTCAGGAATCTCGTTGCCGCCGCCGAGATAACCATGCGCTCCGGCTCGGCGGACGAGGGGTTCTCCATGCTGAGCGACCTGAAGGAGCGCGCCGACGGCCTTGATATCCCCATCTACTGCGCGAATCCGATAGTCAGCGCCGTTATCTGGGAGAAGCGCCGCCGGTGCGAAGCAGCTGGAATCGGCTTCACGCTTTCCATGTCCCCCACGGAGGAGATCCCTCTCAGCAATGCGGACGCCTGCTCTCTCTTCGCGAATCTGCTGGACAATGCGATACGCGAGGCAGGGACGACAGCTTCACCGCAAGTTTCCGTGAGCTGCCGCAGCAAGATAGGTATGCTGTTCCTGGAGGTTCGGAACTCCACCGAAAAGATGTTCACCTCAGCCCCCGCAAGCACCAAGCGCGGCGAAAACCACGGAAACGGGCTGACCATCGTGGAAAATATCGCCCGGAAATATTCCGGCAGCTTCCGCATTACGGCGGACGGAAAAGAAGCCTGCGCGGCATTCACGGCGCAGCTCCCGGAGGTCACAGAGCCGCAGTTTCAGCCACAAGCTGAATAAAGAAGCCCAGCAGGAGTGAAAGGAAGTTCGCGGTCATGGTGTAGGCAACGATCTTCCCGGTTTTGCCGCTGTATTTGTCGTACTTCCCAAGATTGAAGATGTATATTATCAGTTCGATAGTGAACACGATAAGCTCCATCGGTATATAGAAGATGATGAATCCGGTAAAACCTGACTGGAAAGTCACGACCGAAAGCACGATATTCAGCATTACCTGGGTCATGGCATTTATCGCCGCAAGGAATAGCATCGCCTTTTTCCCGCGGTAGCCGAAGGCAAGGGCAAGCAGAAGCTCCACCGCTATGGTCAGAGCCATTCTGAGCAGCAGCGCGATACCCTCCCGGATATACTCGTAGCTCGGGGCGGCTTTTATATCGAAGCCGTTTATGTCGTCAAGGTCTACCGTGAAATAGCTTGAAAACGCATAGCAGTTGTATTCCCCGGTGGAAACCATGAGGCCGCTGTCCGGGTACCACACCAGCACCTTGAAAACGTCCGGCGGGTAGTATCCCATGTGTATCGTGCGGGTTTTCTCGCTGTCCCATACATTACCGAAAAATACGAAGCCGTCCCCGTCGCTGTATTCCGCGAACTTTACGAACGCCGCAGCCCCGGGGTCGTTTTCTGCCTGGGCGTAGTCCTCGTCGGTCAGTTCTGCTTTCATGTACATCGGCGGGAGCTTTGATTCCTCGGCTATCAGGGCCGCATAAAAATGCTCTCCCTGGCTTCCCTTCAGCGTTACCCTGAGCGATGGCTTGGGGCCGCAGTCCGCAAAGGCGCTGACGGACAGCGCGAAAAATACCAGCGCACACAGTAATATAGGGCAACACCGCACAATTAACGGCTGGCGCCTTTGCCGCACGCTTGCTTGCATATTTTTCGTCATCTTGCACAACTTTCGCTTGACAGGCGTCAGCCTGTCTGCGCTCAATTTGTACAATCTGACAAAAAAAATCTGCGGCGCAATCGCACGACAATAATTATGCGGTGTTGCCCTAGAAACTATCCTTTTCATACGATTAACCTCCCTTGTGTTTGTTGCTTTAATTATAGCCGATAAATTCCGACAAGTCAATTAAAATTCGGTTACAGTGTGATTACAGTGTGGTTACAAGAGATTACAGCCCGGTTACAGCAATTTGTGCCCCGGAACAAAATCCGTGTGCGCCAGCACAGCGGCTCCGGGCATGGAGTGATTTCCCGAATGTGGCTCAACCAGGCCGGATGCCGGGATTTGTGAAGCTGCACAAAAAAATAATCTTATGCCCTATTGACATTATACGGTCAAAGTGTTATCATAGTCTGGCGGCAAAAGCCGGAATTCAATGACGAATCGAAAGGCGGGGTCAACGGCGACTCCGTAGGGCATACAATGAAAAGCAGAACAGGTCAGAAGCACCAGATACAGATGACGACAGGCTCGCTGTGGAAGAATATCCTCCTTTTCAGCCTGCCGCTGGTCATGTCGCAGATTTTAGAGGTGCTGTTCAATCTCAGCGACGTTGCTGTGGTGGGGAAATTCGCGGACTATATCGCGCTGGGCGCGGTGGGTTCCACAACGCTGCTGGTATCGCTGTTCACCGGATTCCTGATAGGAATGGGCGCCGGGGTGAACGTCCGGACGGCGCACAAGCTCGGCAGCTCCGACAGCGAGGGCGCGGCGAAAACGGTGCACTCCTCCCTGCTGGTGTGCTCCATCATCGGCGTGGCGATATGCCTGATGTGCAGTTTCAGCGCCCGGCCGGTGCTGGCGCTCCTCGGGACTAAATCCGAATTTATGGAGCAGGCGGTGCTGTACCTCAGGATCTACGCGCTGGGAATGCCTGCAATGGCGGTTTATAACTACGGCAGCGGAGTGCTCAGCGCCTGCGGCGAGACAAAGCGCCCGCTTCTCTATCTAACGATAGCAGGAGCGCTGAACGTTGCGCTCAACCTGTTCTTCGTAATCGTCTGCGGAATGGCGGCGGAGGGAGTCGCGCTTGCGAGCGTCATCGCGCAGTACCTCTCGGCGGCGCTGATACTGGCGCACCTTTTCCGAAGGAAGGACTGCTGCGGGCTCCGCTTTACCAGAAAATACTTCGAGCGCCGCGCCTGCGCGGACGTGCTTATGCTGGGTATCCCTTCCGGTATACAGAATGCGATATTCGCAGTGGCGAACCTGTTCGTTCAGGCGGGAGTGAACCACTTTGACGCGATAATGGTATCGGGGAACTCCGCCGCCGCAAACGCTGACACCATCATATTCAACGTGATGGCAGCGTTCTACACGGCGTGCGCCAGCTTCGTGAGCTGCAACCGCGGCGCAGGAAACGCCGGCCGCATGAAGAAAAGCTACTTCATAAGCCTTGTGTACTCGTTCGCCGCCGGGGCGCTGCTCGGAGGGCTTCTGCTGGTGTTCGGCAGGCAGTTCCTGTCGCTCTTCGCGAACGATACGAAGGTCATAGAAGCCGGAATGCAGCGCCTTGGGATAATGGGCTGGTCCTACATGATAGCGCCGTTCATGGACTGCACGATAGCCGCTTCCCGCGGGATCGGAAAGAGCATAGCCCCCACCGTTATAGTCGTGATGGGCTCCTGCGTGTTCCGGGTGATATGGGTTTACACGATTTTCGCGTATTTCCAGACGATACCGTCGCTTTATCTGCTGTACAGCTTCTCGTGGACTATAACAGCGATCGCCGAGATAATCTACTTCGTGACGGGCTTCCGGAAAATGCTGCGTGAAAAGAATTTCGGAAATGTTTCCGAAGCAGCGTGAGCGATTCAATCCGGAATTAATGAGCCGCTCCGCGGCGGATTTTGAATATTGCAGGGGAGGGAGCAGCCCTCCCATTTTTATATTCCGCGTGATTCCGTTGTGTTTATTACCGAAGCCGCCCGGGAATATTTGTGCAAAACATAAAATTTTCCTAACCCCTTGAAAAAAGCGCGGATTTGTGTTAAAATCAATACCGGAAACGTTTTCGGAAAGCAGACTGACCGGAATCCTCCTGGGCAGACCTAAGGCAACACCGCACAATTAACGGATAAAGCCTTTGCCGCACGCTTGCTTGCATCTTTTTCGTCATCTTGCACAACTTTCGCTTGACAGGCGCCAGCCTGCCTGCGCTCAATTTGTACAATCTGACAAAAAATCTGCGGCGCAATCGCACGACAATAATTGTGCGGTGTTGCCTTGGAGTATAATTCCGGACATAAGGTGAAAAATTGACTATAAAGGATATCGCAAGGCTCGCCGGGTGCGGAGTGAGCACAGTGTCCCGCGCCCTGAACGGCAGCGATGAAATAAGCGAAGCCACACGCGCACGGATAAACGAGGTAATAAAGCAGTACAACTACACGCCCAACGGCAACGCCCGCAGAATGCGGCAGACCGCGGCGAAAACCATACTGCTCATAGTGAACGGCAGCAGCAACCTGTTCTTCTCGCCGCTCATAGAGCAGATGCAGACCACCGCGGCGGCCTCCGGATTTCAGGTGGCGGTGAACTACATCGACGAGCAGGACGACGAGGTGCTCTGCGCACAGCAGCTCTGCACCGAGCAGAAGCCATCCGGGATAATCTTCCTCGGCGGTGACATACGAAATTTCAGCAGGAGCTTCCCGAATATCACGGTGCCCTGCGTGCTCAGCACGGCAAGCGCCGCAGATCTCGGCTTCAGGAACCTCTCCTCCGTCAGCATAGACGATTTAGCCGGCGGAAAGGCTGCCATGGAGCAGCTGTTTTCCCTCGGCCACAGGAACATCGGGATACTCGGCGGCGACCTTAATTCCGACGGACCCTCCGGGCTCCGGTACAGCGGCGTTAAGGCGGCGTGCGCCGAAACCGGCGTAAAGGAGCCGGTGTGCGAGCTGTGCTCCTACACGTTCAGCTCTGCATATGAGGCGGCGATGGCGCTCTACCACGAGTGCCCCGGCATGACCGCAGTGTTCGCGATGTCCGATATAATCGCGGTGGGAGCCGTCCGGGCGCTGCTCGACATAGGGCTTCGCGTCCCGCAGGATATCTCGGTGATAGGCTTCGACGGAATTGACATCTCGGAGTTCGCCAACCCGCGGATCTCCACGTTCGCACAGCCGCTCCACCAGATATCAAGCCTTTCGGTGAGAATGCTGGTGAACATGATAGAAAGCGGCGCGCAGGCAGGTCATGTGACCTTAAAGGCACAGTACAAGCCCGGAGATTCCGTCAGCAGGATATGACTTCACAGCCGGAAGGCTTTGAAATACAGACAACATTTTGGAGGAAACAATGAGAAAAAGCGGCATTTTACTGCACATCGCCTCATTGCCGAACAAATACGGCATAGGCACCATGGGCAGGGAGGCTTATAATTTCGTGGACTGGCTCAGGAGCGCCGGTCAGAGCCTCTGGCAGATACTGCCCCTGTCACAGACGAGCTACGGCGATTCACCATATCAGAGCTTTTCGATATTCGCCGGAAACCCTTACTTCATCAGCCTTGAAACTCTCGAGGATGAAGGCCTGCTGGAGCACTCGGATTACGCGGACATCGAGTGGTGCGAGAACCCCAGATACATCGACTACGCCACCATGTACGAGAATTTCTACAAGGTCATGAAAGTCGCATACAAGCGTTTTGTTCTGTCTGAAAATGGTAACGTTTCCGGAGAGTACAGGGAGTTCCTGGCGGAAAACCCGTGGCTCAGGAATTACACTCTCTTTATGGCTCTGAAAGACGCACACGGCGGCAAGAGCTGGAGCGAGTGGGAAAAGCCGCTCCGCCTGAGAGAACCGCAGGCGGTCGCCAGGGCTGAGAAGCAGTATGCCGCCGAGATGGACTTCTATGCGTTCTTACAGTACAAGTTCTTCCAGCAGTGGACGAAGCTCAAGGAATACGCCAACTCGAACGGCATTCAGATAATCGGCGATATACCGATATACTGCGCCCTCGACAGCGCGGACGTATGGTGCGAGCCGGAGCTGTTCCAGCTTGATGAAAACCGCGTTCCCACCGTTGTAGCGGGATTCCCGCCGGACGCCTTCTCCGCAGACGGTCAGCTCTGGGGCAACCCCATCTATGACTGGGACAGAATGAAGCAGGAAAACTACCGCTGGTGGGTAGGAAGAATGAGCTTCGCCAAGAAGCTGTATGACATCGTGAGAATCGACCACTTCATCGGCTTCAACAGCTACTACGCTATCCCGTTCGGGAACAGGACCGCCCACGGCGGCGAATGGCGCGAGGGTCCGAAATACGACCTGTTCCGCGTTATCAAGGAGCAGACCGGAAAGGACGGGATCATCGCCGAGGACCTCGGAATAATCACCCCCTCCGTGCGCAGACTGCTGAAGCAGGCGGCTTACCCGGGAATGAAGGTGCTCCAGTTCGCGTTCGACCCCACCGGAAAGAGCGAGTACCTCCCGCAGAACTACACCTCGCAGAACTGCGTTGTGTACACATCCACGCATGACAGCGATACCGCGCTCGGCTGGTATAACACCCTCGACCGCGCCACAAAGAAATTCACCAAGGAATACCTCGGCATACGCAGGGCTTCCGAGCTCCCCCGGGCGTTCATCGACATAGCATGGAAGAGCACCGCTGATATGGCTATGACTACCATTCAGGAGCTGTGCGGATTCAGCACCGAGGCGCGCATAAACGTGCCCTCCACAGTAGGCAATAACTGGCGCTGGAGAACCCTCGAAGAGGATTTCACCGCTGAAAATGCCGCCTACCTCGACCGCATGACCGAGATATGCAACCGAAAAGTCCCCGCCGCAAAGAAGCGCGGGAAGAACTGATATTGAAAGGAGAATCACTATGAAGATCGATAATTTCAAGGAAAAGCTTGTTTCCATCTGTGAAAAGGAGTACCGCGCTCAGCCCAGGGAGCTCACCCCGAATCAGCTCCACTGCGCAGTTTCAAAGCTGGTCATGGAGGAGCTCACCCCCGCATGGGACAAGAGCCGCGATAAGCACGACCGCGCGCGCAAGGCAAGCTATCTGTCCATGGAGTTCCTGGTTGGACGCGCGGTTTACAACAACCTGCTGTGCCTCGGCATTCTCGGCGACACCGCAAAGGAACTGAAGGAGCTCGGCGCTGACATCTCCGAGTTTGAGGAGGTAGAGGACGCAGCCCTCGGTAACGGCGGCCTTGGCAGACTTGCGGCGTGCTTCCTCGACAGTGCGGCTTCCCTCGACCTGCCGCTGGACGGCTACGGTATCCGCTACAAGTACGGTCTGTTCAGGCAGGGCATAAAGGACGGTTTCCAGACCGAGACCGCGGACGACTGGCAGAGATACGGCGACCCGTGGAGCATTCGCCGCGAGCAGGAAACAGTCGTTGTGCACTACGCTGACGGCGACGTTAACGCAGTCCCCTATGATTACCCGGTTATCGGATGCGGCACTGAAAATGTGGGCACACTCCGTCTGTGGCAGGCAGAAACCGATGATGAATTTGACTTCGGACTCTTTAATCAGAGCAAATTCACCGAAGCCGGCGAAAAGAAGCGCGCCGCCGAGGATATCTCCCGCGTGCTTTACCCGAACGACGAAACAGAGGCAGGAAAGATACTCCGCCTCAAGCAGGAGTACTTCTTCTCCGCAGCCGCAGTTGCCGACCTCATCAGAAAGCACAAGGCGCTTTTCGGCACGATGGAGAACTTCGCCGACTACAACAGCATTCAGATGAACGACACCCACCCCGTAATCGCACTGCCGGAATTTATCCGCGTTGTGATGAAGTCAGAGGGCTGGAATTTCGACAAGGCCTTCGGCGTTGCAAGGAAGGTGTTCAATTACACCAACCACACCATCATGCAGGAAGCCCTCGAGAAGTGGGACAGCCGCCTTATCGAGCGGGTAGTACCCGATGTTTACAGCGTTATGATAATGCTCAATGAGGCGTTTGAATCCGAAATGCACCGTCTTAACGTTCCGCAGGAGAAGCGCGGCGTTATGCGCCTTATCAGGAACGGCACCGTTCACATGGCGAACATCGCGGTATTCGGCTCCTCCTATGTAAACGGCGTTGCCGCTATCCACACCGAGCTGCTGAAATCCACCGTGCTTAAGGATTGGTACGAGCTGTATCCCGAGCGCTTCCAGAACAAGACAAACGGTATCACACAGCGCCGCTGGCTGGCTCTCTGCAACCAGGAGCTCTCTGCGCTCATCACCGAGCTTCTCGGCTCCGACAGCTGGGTTACCGACCTCGACAAGCTCAGCGGGCTGAAGAAGTACGCTGACGATGAGGGCGTGCTCCGCCGCTTCATAGACATCAAGCATACCAAGAAACAGCAGCTTGCCGACTACATCGAGAAGTCCGAGGGCATAAAGATAGACCCCAAGTCCATCTACGATATCCAGATAAAGCGCCTGCACGAATACAAGCGCCAGCTTCTTAACGCGTTCTCGATACTCTACCTCTACTATGAGATAAAGGACGGAAACATCAGAGATTTCACACCCACAACGTTCATTTTCGGCGCAAAGTCCGCTCCGGGCTATTACCGCGCAAAGGGGATCATCAAGTATATCAACGAGGTTGCAAAGCTGGTAAACTCCGACCCCGCCACAAAGGGACTGCTGGACGTTGTATTCGTAAGCAACTACCGCGTGTCCTATGCGGAGAAGCTGGTTGCTGCCGCTGATATCTCAGAGCAGATCTCCACAGCGGGCACCGAGGCTTCCGGCACCGGCAACATGAAGCTCATGCTCAACGGCGCTGTAACTCTCGGAACCCTCGACGGCGCAAACGTTGAGATAGCCGAGGAAGCCGGCGCAGAGAACGAGTACATCTTCGGCGCGACCGTCGAGGAGCTTGAAAAGATCATGCCGGATTATGTTCCCCGCGACATTACCGAGAGCGACCCGAAGATAAAGCGCGTCGTATCCTCCCTTATCGACGGTACCGTTTCCGACGGCGGCACGGGCGCGTTCAGGGAGCTGTATTTCGCGCTGATGGAGGGTGCAAGCTGGCACGTTCCGGATCACTATTATCTGCTCGGCGACCTCGACAGCTACGTTAAGGCAAAGCTTGCTGCAAACCGCGACTACAAGGATGAAATGGCGTTCGCAAAGAAGTGCTGGCTGAATATATGCAGTGCAGGCAAGTTCAGCTCAGACCGCACTATTGCAGAATATGCCAAGGATATCTGGCACATCGGCAAGGTATAATACTTTCAAACCGGATCTCGTAATTCGGGATTGATATCTCTCCGCAAGGTTTATGGATCTGGGGCGGCGTACGCCCCTTTTCCTTGCGGTAATGAACTGTATGCCGGGTGTAACGGAGTTTCACCGGAAACGTTGCCATTATTCACAAAAGCATTATACCCCGTTTTGTTTATCGTGCTGAATTTACAATAGTTTTAGCCTTTTTCAAAAAAACTTGTGCAATTTCGCTTGACAAAAGAAATATTTCTGTTATAATAAAATCAGAATTTCGAATCAATCAAAGAAGTTTCGAAACAAACTCGGCGGCTCGCAGAACGTTCAGACAGCCTGCGGGTCAAATTTAAAAGACGTTTGTTTCGAAACACTTTAAGAGTTTCGAAATGGAGAAATTTATAACAAAAGTCATATTCAGGAGGAAATGAATTATGAAAATCAGAAAGCTCATGACCGCCCTTGCTTCCATCGCAATGGCAGGCGTAATGTTCACCGGCTGTGCAAGCTCCAACGGCGGCTCTTCCGCAGGCAGCTCCGCTGCTGACGGCGGAAGCAGCGCGGCAGGCAACGGCGCAGGCTCCGGCGAAGAAGTGAACCTCACCGTATGGGGTTCGCAGGAGGATCAGGAGATCCTGAAGCAGATGTGCGATGATTTTGCCGCTGCAAACACCGACAAGAAGTACACCTTTACCTACGGCGTAGTCAGCGAGGCTGACGCACAGAAGGAAGTGCTGAAGGATATCTCCGCGGCAGCAGACGTATTCGCGTTCGCTTCCGACCAGACCGCTACGCTTGTTGACGGCGGCGCGCTTTACAGAGTGACCAAGAACAAGGATCAGATCATTGACGCAAACACCGAGGCTTCCATTTCCGCTGCTTCCATCGACGGCGAGCTTTACGGCTATCCCTACGTTTCCGATACTTACTTCATGTACTACGACAAGTCCAAGCTCAGCGAGGACGACGTAAAGTCCATCGAGGGCATCATGAGCAAGGATATCGAGGGAGTTACCACAAACTTCGCATTCGATACCGATAACGGCTGGTATCAGACAGCGTTCTTCTTCGGCGCGGGCTGCAAGCTGTTCGGCGACGACGGCACAGATCCCACACAGTGCGATTTTAACAACGAGCGCGGCTACATGGTCGGCGAATACCTCATCGACCTCGTTGCAAACTCCAAGTACGGCGCTAACTTTGACGATTCCCTGGTAAAGGCCGGTTTTGCGGACGGAACTCTCGCAGCGGCTGTTTCCGGCACATGGAATGCGGCAGAGATCCAGGCTTCCCTCGGCGATAACTTTGCAACTACAAAGCTCCCTGAGTTCACTCTTTCCAACGGCGAGACAGTTCAGATGGGCAGCATGGCAAACTTCAAGATCATGGGCGTAAACTCCGAGACCAAGAACCCGCTTGACGCTATGGCTCTCGCTGAGTGGCTCACCAACAAGGACAACCAGAAGCTGAGATTTGAGAAGCGCTCCTTCGCTCCCACAAACAAGGAGCTGGCAAACGATTCCGAGACAATGAACTCCAACCTTGCAGTAGGCGCCCTCGCACAGCAGGCACAGTACGCGACAGTTCAGACATCTATCCCCCAGTGCCAGAACTTCTGGACTCCGGCAGAGGCATTCGGCCAGGAGATCATCGCAGGGACCTGCACCAAGGATAACCTCCAGGAAAAGCTTGACGCTTACGTTGAATCCGTTCTCGCAACCCTCGGTTAATTTCCGGTACTCTTAAAAAATCCACCATTTACTATAAAAAGTAGGTTTCTCCCAACCGATTTCATTATGCGGGCGGAAAGCAGACCGCCCGCATCAATGAGATCAGCTTTATGCAGTTTCAATGCTTCTTGACAGAGGCAGGCTGTAAGTGCTATAATAGTAAGGCATTTATCTCCGCAAGACGCACTGAAACTGCACAAAGCGTTTATTGATCAGACCTAAGGAGGTAACTGCAATGACAAGTCTTGATTATTATGTTCTCCCTTGGTACAAAAAAATACTTGTTAAGATAGCAGGATTTTTCATCGCCATAGGAAAGGGAATCGCTGATTTCATCACCGGAATCCCCGGTGCGCTGGCGCGGTTCTTCAAGAAAACAGGAAGCGGCTTCGCATGGCTGGGGCGCACGTTCGCCCACGGAGCGCCGCTCACCAGGCTCTCGTACATCATCATGGGCGCGGGAAGCCTTTTCCGCGGACAGATCGTCAAGGGTCTGACATATCTCGCGGCTGAGGTCGCTTTCATCGGATTCATGGTATATTCCGGCGCTTCCAACCTCGCGGGACTCCGCACGCTCGGCACGGTGCAGCGCGGCTGGTATTTCGACGAGGAGCTCGGCATTGACGTGATGCGCGACACCGGCGACAACTCCATGCTGATACTGCTCTACGGAATCGCAACGCTGTTCGTTGTTGTGGTGTTCCTGTTCCTGTGGGTGCAGAACATCAAGTCTGCCCAGACGGCAGAGCAGATCAAGAAAGCCGGAAAGAAGCTCCCGGGCTTCATAGACGACATCAAGGAGCTGCTTGACGGACAGTTCCACAAGACGCTTCTGTTTATCCCGGTATCCGGTATTGTCGTGTTCACGATAGTTCCGCTGGTATACATGATATCCCTCGCATTCACAAACTACGACAAGAACCATCAGGTTCCCGCAAACCTGTTCACATGGATAGGCTTTGATAACTTCAAGGTCATCATGGGCAGCGATTCCACGATAGGCCAAACATTCTGGCCGGTGCTCGCATGGACGCTGGTTTGGGCAGTGCTCGCAACATTCCTGAACTACTTCCTCGGAATTATCCTCGCAATGCTCATCAACAAGAAGGGCGTAAGATTCAAGAGCTTTTACAGAACGCTCTTCGTGCTTGCGATAGCTGTTCCGCAGTTCGTTTCCCTGCTGGTAATGAAGAACGTATTCGCCGAGGCAGGTCCCGTCAACGTGCTTCTTCAGGAGCTCGGCTGGATAACCACCCCGCTGCCGTTCTTCACCGACCCCATGTGGGCGCGGGTGACGGTGATCATGGTAGACCTCTGGATAGGCATACCCTACACCATGCTGATAGTTTCCGGCATACTGATGAACATTCCGGAGGATCTCTACGAGGCTGCAAGGATCGACGGCGCTTCCCCGTTCGTGATGTTCACCAAGATAACGATGCCCTATGTGCTGTTCGTAACTACCCCGTACCTCATCACACAGCTTGTCGGCAACATCAACAACTTCAACGTCATCTACTTCCTCACCGGCGGTACTCCGGCAACGCTGGAATACTATCAGGCAGGAAAGACCGACCTTCTTGTAACGTGGCTGTATAAGCTCACCGTAAACTCGCGTGATTACAGCTATGCCGCAACGATAGGCATTCTGGTATTCATAATCTGCTCGCTGCTCTCGCTGATAACATTCCGCAGATCGGCGTCCTACAAGAATGAGGAGGCGTTCCAGTAATGAAAGAAGACAGATTCGTTTCCCAGAACTACTACCGCAGACAGCGGACGCTGAACATTGTCATCGAAATAGTGCTGCTCGTGCTGGGAATTATGTGGATCCTCCCGCTGATGTGGATAATCCTGACGTCATTCCGCGCGGAGCCCGGCTCCTACACCAGCTATTTCTGGCCGAAGGGATTCACGCTGGATAATTATACAAAGCTGATTTTCGAGGATCAGCAGTTCAAGTTCTCGCAGTGGTTCTTCAACACGCTGATAGTGGCGATAGTTTCCTGCATAGGCTCCACGTTCATCGTGCTCGCGGTATCCTACGCGCTGAGCCGCCTCAGATTCAGAATGCGAAAGCCGATGATGAACATTGCGCTTATCCTGGGAATGTTCCCCGGATTCATGTCCATGGTGGCTATCTACTACATTCTCAAGGGTCTGGGACTTACAGAGAACCCGCTGGTATGCCTGACGCTCGTGTATATATGCGGCTCGGGACTTACCTACTACATCGCCAAGGGCTTCTTCGACACGATACCGAAATCCCTCGACGAATCAGCCTACCTTGACGGCGCGACAAAGGCGCAGGTGTTCTTCAAGATAACCGTGCCGCTGTCAAAGCCGATAATCGTATACACTGTGCTGACAACGTTCATGGCTCCGTGGGTGGACTACATCTTCCCCAGCATGATATGCGGCGCAAACTACGACCAGTACACGGTTGCCCTCGGTATGTTCAAGATGCTCGAAAGAGAGTTCATCGGAACTTACTACACCCAGTTCGCTGCGGCGGCTGTGCTGGTATCTATCCCGATAGGCGCGCTGTTCATCGTGATGCAGAAGTATTATGTCGGCGGAGTTACCGGCGGCGCAGTCAAGGGATAATACAATAATCATCCGGGCACCTCTGAAAACCGGTACACGAGCAGCAGAAATCTGCCGTGAAGGTGGTTTTTGGAGGTGACCATCTGAAGGAGCGTGACCGCATGGCAGTCAAAAGCGTTACCATACAGGATATAGCCGACAGGCTCGGCATGGCAAAGAGCACCGTTTCCAAGGCGCTTTCCGGCGCAACGGATATCAGTGAAAAGACCCGCGAGAGGGTGCTCGGCTGCGCCAGCGAGATGGGCTATCAGGTAAAGACCAACCGTGTGGCATACTCCCGGACGATAGTGGTGTTCATCTACGGGAGCATACACTTCGACAAGGTTGACCAGTTCGGATATGAGATAATTCTCGGGATACAGGCGGCAGCCGCAGAACAGGGCATAGGCGTCCGGGTATCGACCATAAACGATGAGGAGCTGAAAAACGGGCTCTATTACAACGCGCTCACCGGCGGAGAATATGAGGGCTGTGTGTTCCTCGGATTCAAGCCGCACCCGGTGTTCATTGAGAATATCCGCAGCATGGATATTCCGATGGTGGTGCTGGATAATTACATCGACTACCCGATGGTTGCAAGGGTGGGTTACGACAACACCGGAGGGATACGCCAGATGGTGCGCTATCTCTGGTCAAAGGGGCACGATAAAATAGGCTTCCTTGGCGGCGAAGCGGACTCCATCGTCACGATAGAGCGCCGGGAGGCGTACTCCGCGGCTCTGCGGGAGATGGGACTCACCGAGGACCCCGCCGCAGTGAAATGCGGACACTTCTCCGGCAAGGGGACGAAAAATCTCGTCCACGAAATAGTCGGAACGGGAGTTACCGCGATAGTCTGCATAAGCGACCTTATCGCCTGCACGGCGGTGCGTGAGCTGATAAAAATGGGATTTAAAGTCCCGGATGACATCAGCGTTACAGGCTACGATAACCTGCCGCCCTCAGAGTACTCGCAGCCGCGCATAACCACCATGTACCAGAACCGCATACATATCGGCAAGACCGCATTCTTCATGATACAGCAGATGAAAAGCGGTACGGAGATAGCCTCCGTGAAGCTCCGCCCGGAGCTCATCGAGCGCGAATCAGTCCGCACCATAGAAACACGGGAACTCCCGAAAGAGGACAAATGAAACAAGATAGAATAAGACTTTCAGCCGCAGCCGTGGTTTCGGCGGCGGCTGTTTTTTTGTCCGGGTGCTCGGCGCCCGGCGCACAGGATGATATGAGCGTTACCACAGAAGAAAAGCTCCCGGAATATAAATACGAGCAGGAGCTGAACATTATCGGCGACAATTACCGCAATTACTATCAGGTATTCGTGTATTCCTTCTGCGACAGCAACGGCGACGGAATAGGCGACCTCAACGGCGTGGCCTCCAAACTGGATTATATTCAGGAGATGGGCTTCAACGGGATCTGGCTTTCGCCGATAATGCCGTCAGGGTCCTACCACAAGTACAGCGTGAAGGATTACCTCGCGGTAGACCCGCAGTACGGCACGATGGAGGATTTCGAAAACCTCGCCGCCGAGTGCGAAAAGCGCGGCATAAAGCTGCTTATCGACCTGGTGATGAACCACTCCTCAAAGGAACACGAATGGTTCCTGCACGCCGCAGAGAGCCTGCGCGCACAGCCGTGCGGCGCGGCGGAGGACGAACCGTGTCTTAACGGCAACATCTGCCCGGTTCACGATCCGTACGTTGATTACTATTATTTCTATGACGAGAAGCCGTCCGGCTCGAACAACTTCTACCAGACCGGAAGCCACTGGTACGAGGCGGTGTTCTCCGAGAATATGCCGGAGCTCCAGCTTGACAACCCCGCCGTCCGCGCGGAATTCGAAAATATAGCAAAGTTCTGGCTGGAAAAGGGCGCGGGGGGCTTCCGGCTGGACGCGGTAAAGGAGTATTTCAGCGGAAATCCCGACAAGAACATCGAGGTGCTGGAATGGTTCGTGGATTACTGCAAGAGCCTTGACCCGGAATGCTATATCGTTGGCGAGGTCTGGGAGAGCTTCACTTCCTACACCAGGTACTACAAGTCCGGGATAGACAGCGTTTTCGGCTTCACCATGGCGGAGGAGGACGGAAAGATCGCAAAGACCATAAATATGTCCGGCTCCACAAATTCCGTGAAATCTTTCGCGCAGGCAATGGTCACGGTGGAGCAAAAGCTCGCGGAGTACAGCGATACCGCCATTGACGCGCCGTTCATCGGAAACCACGACACCAACCGCGGCGCCGGGATATTCGGCTATGACCAGAATAAGATAAAGGCGGCGGCAGGACTTCTGCTCACCATGTCCGGCTCCTCGTTCGTGTATTACGGCGATGAGACCGGGCTTACCGGAAGCGGCAGGGACGAAAACAAGCGCGCCCCGATGATATGGGACGCGGAGGGCTCCGGGCAGACCTACGGCCCGCCTGATATGGAGCGGCAGGAGAATCGTTTTGCGGACGTGCAGACCCAGCTCTCCGACCCGGATTCCATACTTAACTACTATAAGCGCGCACTGCGCATACGCAATGAAAATCCCTGCATAGCCAGGGGAAAAACCGAGGTGCTGAACATACAGGGTCAGGATATCGCGGCTGTCCGCAGGGAATGGAACGGCTCCGGGGTCGTCATCGTGTACAACTACTCCGATGAGGAAAAGACCATCGGGGATTTCGCGGGCAGGGAGCTCCGCGGATATCTCACCGTTTCCGCTTCGCAGGAGGTCACCGCTGACGGAGGGCTTGTAATGCCGCCGCTCAGCATAGCCATTCTGTCCGATAACTGATTTACGGAGGTAGTTATGAATCTTCCAGATTTTAAGGCAACAGATAAGGAATTTTACTTTGACGGCGAGCTTGGCGCGATATATTCCACCGGGCGCACGCTGTTCCGGGTGTGGGCTCCGATGGCGGGGCAGACGTTCCTGCGGCTGTACCGCACCCCGTCGGAGCCAAAGCCGTACGAACGCATCCCCATGGAGAAAAGCGGCGGCGTATGGCGCGCGGAGGTCTCCGGCGACCTGCACGGAATATTCTACACCTATGAGATAGATTCCCGGGAAACGATAGACATCTACGCGCGCTCCGCCGGGGCAAACGGCTTACGCGGAATGGTAACCGACCTCTCCCGCACCGACCCGGACGGCTGGGAGGACTCCCGCCCGGTAAAGCTGGAAAGCTACACGGACGCGGTGATCTACGAGCTCCACGTCAGGGACTTTTCATCGGACGAGAGCGGGAATTTCCACCTGCGCGGGAAGTTCGGGGCGTTCTGCGAGAAGAACGTGACGAACGCGTTTTCCGACATGATAGGTCTGGACTACATCGCGAAACTGGGTGTAACTCACATTCACCTGCTACCGGTGTTCGACTACCAGACCGTTGACGAGAACGACCCTGAAGCGGGATTCAACTGGGGCTACGACCCGCTGAACTACAATATCCCCGAGGGAAGCTACACCACCGACCCGAACAACGGCACCGCCCGCGTCCGGGAGTTCAAGGAGCTGATAAAGGCGGCTCACGGCCGGGGTATCGGAATAATCATGGACGTGGTGTACAACCACACATACAGCACGGCGGATTCCCCGTTCACAAAGACGTTCCCGGAGTATTACTACCGGCACAAAGCCGACGGCACGCTCTCCAACGGCTCCGCCTGCGGAAACGAATTTGCCAGCGAACGCGCGATGGCTTCGAAATTCATTCAGGACAGCCTGTGCTACCTTGCGGAGGAATACCGCCTTGACGGATTCCGATTCGACCTGATGGGACTGCTGGACATAAAAACACTGAACCTCTGCGCTGAAAAGCTCCGCAGAATAAACCCGGACATAATTCTCTACGGCGAGGGCTGGACTGGCGGAAAAACCCCGCTCTCCGAAAAGAAGCGCGCCATGAAATGCAACGCCGTGAAGCTCCCGCAGTTCGCGATGTTCTCCGATGATTTCCGTGACGGCGTTAAGGGCTCCGTATTCGAGGACGAAAGCTGCGGTTACGTCAACGGCGAGCCGGGGCAGTCCGAGCTTATAAAGTCCGTCATCTCCGGCGGAGTTTTCCGCAGCGACGTGGCGCGCCCGCAGTCCGAATGCTGGACGGACAGCCCGCAGCAGACCGTGAACTACGTTGAGGCGCACGATAATCTTACGCTTTTCGACAAGCTGAGGCTGTCCATGCCCTCCGCGTCTGAGGAGGAGCTCATCGCCGCAGACAAGATGGCGGCGGCTCTGGTGTTCCTGTCCCAGGGGATACCTTTCATTCAGGCGGGACAGGAGCTGCTCCGCAGCAAGCCCGATCCGGACGGCGGCTTCGTGCACGACAGTTACAACTCACCGGACAGCGTGAACAGCATTAAATGGAACGATGTGACGATACGCCGAAACGTGCTGGAATATTACAAGGGGCTTATCGCAATAAGGAAGAATTACCCGGCGCTCCGGCTGCGCACCGGGGACGAGATTCGCGAAAAGCTGACCTGCGAGCCGGCGGAAAACGGTGCGGTCATCGTGCATATTGGGAAACTGCTCCTGCTGGTTAACCCGAACGATCAGCCGCTGGAGTTTAAAATCTCCGGGAAAGCCGACATACTCGCGGACAGCAAAAGGGCTTCGGCTGAGCCGCTTTATTCCGTGGAGGGAACGGTCAGCGCCGCGCCGCACAGCATTACTCTGGCAAACGTTGAATAAATCAAATGGAGAGCATGATTCAAGTGCTCTCCATTAATGTTATGGTAACCTCTAAAAACCGGGACACGAGCAGATTTCGTACATGACTTATATCAGATGCCAGGCGTCAAACCGCAGCGTTTTCCGCCGCAGGCGGATAATGCGTTTACTGTATGTATTTCAAGGTTTGACAACGAAGCAGATGATATAAGTCATAGAAATCTGCCGTGAAGGAGGTTTTTAGAGGTTACCTTATACAAGATACTGCCTGACCGCCGCCGCAAAGTAGAACGACCCTCCGAAATAGCAGAGCCTTTCCGGGTCTGCGGGGAGCGCACGCGCGTATTCCAGGGCTGCGCGCGGGTCGTGGAGCACCTCAGCGGGGATTCCTGCCGCCTGCTTCAGTTCCTCTGCGGGGACGTTTCCGTCTGAGAACCCATCGCAGAAAACCACCCTGTCAAAGCAGGGGAGTATCACGTCCAGAAACGCGCGGTAGTCCTTGGTGTTCATCATGCCGATAAACGCGGTTCTGCGCGTGAACCCGGAGCTCTCCAGCGCGGAGCGCACCGCCTGCGCCGCCTGAGGATTGTGACCGCCGTCAAGCAGGATATTCCCGGGGAAAAGCTCCATTCTGGCGGGAATGCGGGCGCGTGCCAGTCCCATCGCGATGTGTTCCGGAGCTATCCCGACAGCGGTGAGAGCCTCTATCGCGGTCAGCGCGTTGCCGACCTGATATTCTCCGCCGAGGTGCAGACGGTATTCCTGCCCCTTGTAGACGAATCTGCTTCCCGACAGCCCGGGCTTATCCAGAAGCTCCACGCTGGCCATATCCGGGACGATGAGCTCCGCGCCCACGGAACCGCACCTGCCGCGTATCACGTCCATTGCGCCGGATGGTATCCCATATGCCGCAACAGTCTTTCCGCCCTTGATAATGCCGCATTTTGAGCGGGCTATCTCTTCTACGGTGCCGCCGAGTATCCTGGTGTGGTCAAGCCCGATGGAGGTTATCACGGCGCATTCCGGCTGTTTTATCACGTTGGTGGAATCCAGCGTGCCGCCTATCCCGGCTTCAAGCACAACGTAGTCCACGCGCTTTTCTGCGTAGTACAGGAAAGCCGCCGCGTTGAGTATCTCAAACTGCGAGAATTCCAGCTCCGGGAATTTGTCTGCGGCGTCCGCTGTGGTATTCAGCAGGCGCGCCAGGTCGGCGCAGGATATCTCGAAAAGCCCGTCCGGGTAGCCTATGGAGATCCGCTCGCACACGCTTCGCACATATGGCGAGGTGAACTTACCCGCGATGAATCCCGCCGCTGTCAGAGAAGCCGCGCAGAATTCCGCCACGGAGCCCTTGCCGTTGGTGCCGACGATGTGGATATACCTCAGCCTGTCCTGCGGGTCGCCCAGCGCATGGCAGAGCGCAGCGAATCTGGACAGGTCCGTTACCGGCGCGCCGAAGTGTGAATACTGTCCCAGGAATTCCCCGATCTGCCCGCAGTCGGGATTCAGTGCAAGCCGCATTCGTCGTAGTCCTTCCACTTCTCGTTGTAGCGCATTTCATCAGCCAGCTTCAGGCAGATGTACGCAACTGCGCCTGCCACAACGATGACCGCGCTGATTATCGGGATCACTACCTTTGCGGTCGGACCTATCTTCTTCTGTACTCTTTCGTGAATGGTTTTCATAGTATTACGTTCCTTTCTGTAATAAAGCGTCACTATTCGCCTGAAAGTAATTTGTACAACTCCTTGCGGGAGACTCCTGCCGCCTGTGCGGCGGTCTTGCACGCCTCGGAGAGCTTCATGCCGCCGTCGGCATAGCCCCGTGCGAGCTCTGCCGCCTGTTCAAGGGACATTCCCTCCGCCTGTTCCGGAGCGGCTCCCTCGATGACGATGACGTATTCCCCGCGGGGCTCCGTATGCTCGTAGATGGCGCTGAGCTCGTCAAGCGTACCGCGTATGACTTCTTCGTGGAGCTTCGTCAACTCCCGGCAGAGCGCGGCATTACGCCCGCCGCCGAGGGATTTTGCGAGGTCTGCGAGGGTCTGCCGCAGCTTGTGCGGAGCCTCGTAGTATATAAGCGTATGCGGAAGCTTCGCGGTATCCGCAAGGCGCTCCTGCCGCTCCTTTTTGTTCACCGGGAGAAATCCCTCGAACGCGAAGCGCGCGGTGTCTATGCCGCTTATCGCGACTGCGGCTATCGCGGCGTTGCAGCAGGGGACGGATTCCACCGGGATACCCTGCTCGTAGCAGCGCTGGACGAGGTACACTCCCGGGTCGGAAATACACGGCATTCCTGCGTCGCTTACCAGCGCAACGGAGTTCCCGTCGTGCAGGAGTTCCAGTATCTTAGCGCTTTTTTCCGCTTCGTGGGGCTTGTAGTAGCTCAGGAGCGGCTTTTTTATTCCGAAGTGCGTGAGAAGCCGGAGAGTTACCCGGGTGTCCTCGGCGGCGATGTAGTCCACGCTTTCCAGCGTTTCGATACCGCGCGGGGAGAAATCCGAGAGGTTGCCGATGGGCGTTCCCACAACGTACAGTTTTCCTGCGTCAGTCATAAAGTCTTGTGTACTCCTCCGTGTAGGATTTGTCGTCGTTGCGGAGTATCATGGGCTTCTCAACGATCATTCCGGATTTCGCGCCTTTCTTTCCGGTTATGAGGAACAGCCACGGCTTGTCTAGAATGCTGTTGAACACGAACGTTATGCTCTTCGGTTCTATTTTATTCTCGCGCATGGAGTTTATAACGTCCGAAAGGCGCTCGGGGCGGTGGCACATTCTCAGCAGCCCGCCGTATTTCAGTAGCTTTCCGGCGGCGCGGCACACGTCGTCAACGGTGCACATCAGCTCGTGCCGGGCGATCGCCTGCGGCTTCGCGAGCTTCTCAAATCCGGAGCCGCTGGTCATATAGGGCGGATTCACGGTGACGATATCCACGGTTTCGAAGCATATCTGCGACTGGTCGAGCTCACGCAGGTCGCCGAGGATAGGCTGAACATTGTTCTGTAGTCCGTTTTTCTCCACGGACATTTTCAGCAGGTCTATCGCCTCGGGCTGGATATCCATTGCGTAGATGAGCCGGGGCCTGACGTTCTTGCAGAAAATCAGCGGGATTATGCCGCACCCGGTGCACAGGTCGCACACGACGCTGTCCGGTTTCACATTCGCATAGTATGCGAGCAGGAAAGCGTCCGTGCCGAAACGGTGGTCTTCCGAAACGTACATCGTCAGCGGACCTAGGGAGAATATTTCTGGTTCCATACTAGATTCCTTTCAGCGTCACCCGACGATTATCTGACCTTCGGGCACGACTAGGTTCTTTCTCTTGGAGGCGTTCATCAGCATTGACAGCACCAGCGACACGGGACCCACCCTGCCGATATACATTGTCAGCATGAGCAGGATCTTACCGGCGGTGCCGGATACCGCGGTAACTCCCACGGAGAGCCCCGCCGTGGAGAACGCGGAGACTGCTTCAAACAGGCAGTTTACGCCGCTCACCTCGTCAGGAAGTGTGAAATACAGCACCGAAAAGCAGATTATCACGGCGGTCAGCGAAAGTATAGTCACTGTCAGCGTGCGGTAGACCGCCAGCTTGTCTATCTTGTGATGGAGTATCTCAACGTCGTTCTTGCTGCGCAGGTAGGACACCACGGTCATTATCAGCACCAGCAGAGTGGTCGTCTTTATTCCGCCGCCGGTGGAGGCAGGGCAGGCGCCGATGAACATTAATATGCAGCTCCCCAGCAGCGTGAAATCAGACATTCCGTCCATCGGAACGGAGTTGTACCCCGCCGTGCGGGCGGTAACGCTGGAGAAGAACGCGTTCAGCAGCTTTTCGCCGAAGTTCATATTGCCGAGGGTCGCGGGATTGTCCCACTCCGCGAACAGGTAGAGCAGCGTTCCGCCGACAGTCAGCAGAGCCGTCATTATCAGCACGCACTTGGTGTGCAGGCTGAGCTTTTTCATTTTGCGGAGGTTCAGGAAGTTCTCCCAGACGATGAAGCCAAGCCCTCCTATCATTATCAGCAGCGCCACGGTGACAAGCACCAGCGGGTCGCCCTGATGGTTCGTCAGGCTGGAGAATGCGCCCTCTATCCCGCACAGGTCGAAGCCGGCGTTGCAGAATGCGGTCACGCTTGTGAACACGCCCATCCACACACCGAAGCCGCCGTGCTGCGGCACGAACGCGATACTCAGCAGCACCGCGCCGGCTCCCTCAATTATCAGGGAGTACTTCATTATGCTGATGAAAATGCGCCGTCCGCCCTGAAACGTGCTTTCAGTCAGACCATCGGATGCGTTCGCAACGGTGCGGAATCCCAGCTTTTTTCCGGCGGCAACGTTGAAGAACGTGATTATCGTGACGAAACCCAGACCGCCTACCTGGATAAGCAGCATAATTACCGCCTGACCGAATATCGTCCAGTTGCTGAACGTATCCACGGTGATAAGCCCGGTAACGCAGGTCGCGGACACCGCCGTGAACAGGCAGTCGAAGAACGGAGTGCTCCCGGCGCGCTTTGATGCGAAGGGCAGGAACAGCAGCAGCGCGCCTGCCAGAATGATTATCAGGAATCCGAGGCAGAGCGTCCGGGCAGGCTGCATCGGTTTTGCCTGTCTGCGTATTACAGGCATATCAGGAGATGTTGACCGTCACTCCGGCAACGCCAGGAAGCGCCGCCAGCGGGGTCTTGTTCTCGCGCTCGATGGACAGCCCGGATACTGTCACGGCGGAGTCGCTCTTGTTGGTTAGCTTCAGCTGAACGTTTTCGGTCTTTGCCTTGGAAACGGAGAACCCGATGACGGTCTCACCGCTGTCGGAGGAAAGTATCTCGTAGTTTATGTTGTTCACCTTTTTGTCGGAGGTCAGCGCAACGGAAAGCTTGTCAACGTCATTGCCGCGCACGGTGGCGGTGTAGTTTCCGGAGGAATACAGCACGAAATAATTCGTGTACACCGCCGAGCCCTCGGGAAGCATTGCGCCGTCAGCGCTCTTGCTTACGGAGTTTGTCGCCGGGATATTCTCGCCGGTGTACCCGAACGAGCCGGGATCCGTCAGGGTCAGGCCCTGTTCGCGGCACCACTTCTTTGCGTTGTCCGAGCAGGCGTACAGGTGGATATTGTGATTTATGTCACCTACAAGGTAAATGTCGTTCATCCAGATATTAAGGTTGTCCTCTCGGTCGGCGATGATGAAGTCCGGGCGCTTTTCGAGGGCGCTCAGCTTCTTCATGGAGGACGCGGTGCGTATAGTCATGTCGGGATAGAGGAACTGTGCCTTGACGTAGCGCTCCGGCTTCAGCGAGAATGCGACAACGTCGTCGTATTCGCAGTCCTTTATCATGTCGAGCGCGGCGCTGACGTAATCCGCGCCGTACTGGGCGTTCTTTCCCTGAACGACGGTGTATCCGTCGAAGCAGTAGAGGGAGGTATACATCAGCAGCGCCGCCAGCGGGATAGCCACCCAGTTGAACAGCGATTCTCCCTTTTTCTTTATCAGCCGGACTATCAGCACAGCCAGCAGGAGAACAGTCACTACCGCGATTATCTTGAAGAATGTCTGGTTGGTGAACGGATCCTTCAGTCCCTCGCCTATGCGAAGCGGAGCTATTCCGAGTATCATTGCGCCGACGATGCTCTTTGTGGTTTCGCCGTCGCCGACAACTACCGGCACGGTGAGCCATTCAGTCAGCAGGAATATGCCCGCCGCAGTGAACAGTGAGGCTATGCAGTGCGCCGCCGTGAACCGTTTGCGGTATATCATTATCAGCGCGGGGAATATCGCGATGGGGAAGAATGTTTCGATATAGCGCCCGAATATCGCTGTATCCGCGCGGGTGTCGTACACCGTGGAGGTCGCCTTGAAAGCCACGCTGACCACGAATATCGCGCCCATGGCGAGCAGGGCGTACCAGCAGAATATCGCGAGATTCCCGCTGATGTAGGTCTTTGCCCTGCCGGATTCCGAGAGCTCCACGGAAGCGCCCTTTCTGGCGCGGTTTCTGGAGACGTAGTACATAACGACGCCGGAGATTATCAGCACCATGCAGATGGCTCCGAAGCCCCATGTGGAGCTTATGAAGTAGAAGAAGTGCCCCGAGAGCGTCTGCGGAAAGTGCATGAGCTTCTCGGAATCAAGGTTGCCGAGCCGTCCGAACATATTTTCAATGGTGTTCACAGATGCCTTTCCGGAGCCGTCCTTCAGCCACAGCACGGACTGGAAGAACTTTTTAAGCGCCCTGTCCCCGAGGAATCCCAGAACTATGGAGCCGTAGAATCCGATAAGCGAGAACAGCCTGCGGCGCATGGAGATAAGCACGACCAGCTCCAGCACGGCTCCTGCGGCGACAAGCGCCAGCATACGCCCGTGCGTTGCGTAGGAGGCTATCAGCGTTAGCCCCGCAAGGACAGCCCAGAGCTGCTGCATGAATACCGCCTTTGCGCTGTGGGAGGTATCCTTGTGGCTTTTCAGCGACTTGTACATCAGCAGCGCGAACACCCACGGAAGGATGCAGCACAGCGTTTCGTTCCATGTGTATTTGGTGAGCAGCATATAGCAGGGGTAGAGCCCGCATATGACCGCGATGAACGTGCCGGAGAGCTTCCGCACGTCGAACCAGCGCCGCGCGAGGTAGTACACTATCACCGGCGCGAAGCTCATTATGACGCCGTTTTCTGTCAGCATTGCGCGGTACTGCACCCACGGGTCGCTGAACATCTTGAAAATCGGGATATAGAACAGGCTCTGGAAGTAGCCGTAGTATCCCCCCGCGGAGACCGTGGGCGACCAGTCGTAGCCGTTGAACCATGCCGCTACCGCCGTTACCGCATATTCGTCCGGCGTGAGGTTGAACATGGAAGTCACCTGCGTCATGAGAATGTGCAGCACCAGCGTAATAACGTACAGCGTCAGCATTATGAACCAGTCGTTAAGGACTATGCTTTTCTTTGCGGGAGCGGCTTCCGGGGCTTTCGGCTCCTGGACCGGCTCCGGAATGTTATCTATGATATCTTCAGACATGAATCAGACCTCCTGTCAGTGAGATAGCTCTTCGGGCTGGATAGTTTCGTTTTCCGCCGCAAGCTCTGTGATGTCTGCGGAGCGCTTGTACTTCATGTAATCGCGCGCCGTTTCTCCGCGGGCGTAGACCGAAAGTCCGCCCTCGGTGCCGATGTAGTCGCAGGTATCCGGCGGGAAGCTGAGCTGCTTCTCTTCGTCTGCGATTATTATGCAGTTCTCCGGGATATTCTTTTCCTTGCGGATTATCGCAACGCGGGTGTTCAGGTTAAGGAACTGTATCAGTCCGGCGCTGCGGGAGCCTATATTGTATGCCACTATCATCGGCGACGCCGCTTCATCGTAAAGCAGCGTGGAGACCAGCCGCGCCGGCTCGGTCTTTCTGACGTTCTCTTCGGCTCTTGCGGGGATATAGACGGTCCCGGCGAATGCCGCGGTGTAGACGAAAAGCCCGCAGCTCAGCAAGGAAACTAGCTTGGTGAAATTCTTTCTGGCGCAGCCGGAGAACACCGCGATAAGCGCCAGCACAGTGAATGTTACGGAGGTCATTATAACGAAGCTCTCCGTGGTGAAGGTCTTTGTGTAGTCCTCGCCGATACGCCACGGCATAAGCCCGAGTATCGGCGATTCGCGGTAGCCCTTTGCCTCGCCCAGCATCTGCCACGAAACCGTGAAGAATCCGAAGCAGATATACGCGTAGACGATGGCGCCCCAGCCGATGTTCTTCAGCGTCAGCCTGTACCGGAACATATACACCAGCACAAGGAGCACTGCCAGCGGGGCAACGTTATCCGTATAGCGCCCGAACATGGTGAGGTCCTTTATCTGACCTATCTGCCCGGAGTTGAACTTGAACAGCACCGAAAGCAGAAGCGAGCCGCCCACCGCGAAGAACGCGTAGAGACCCACTGCGGTGATGCGGGCGCTGTATCTGTGCTTTATGGACAGCGGTTCGTAGACCTTTATGCCGTCTATTACGGTTCCGGCGCGGTTCCGGCGCCATTCTCCGATACGGACGAATATCAGCAGGAAGAACACAACGAACGCAAGCGCGCCGAATCCCACCGTGGAGGTAGCAAAGGTATAGAGGTGTCCGAACAGCGCCGAGAGAAACCTCCCGAAGCCGCCTTCCTCAAAGAGACCCATTATTCTGCCGTATTCGGCTTCCATGGTGTTTCCGCTGGCGTTGCCGTTCCAGACGACGGACTGTATGGATTTCCGTGCGAAGTGCTCCCCGACAAAGGCGGCAATGCCGGTCAGGAAGAACACGGGCAGATTGAATATGCGGCGGTTCATGAAGATACGCACGATAAGCACGGTCAGAACGAACGCGATGACAACGGCGATAAGCCGCGAGTGCGCCCCGTAGCATACCGCGAGGAGAACCCCGGCAGCGACAGACCAGCCTATGCGCGCGCCCTCCCGTATGCCGGAATCTATCGACATCAGCATTACCCAGAGCAGCACCCACGGCAGCAGGCTGCAAATAGTTTCGTTCCATATGAACTTGGAGTGCGCTATGTAGGTGATGTAACAGCCGCAGCTTATGGATACCGCGAGCCTCTGCCAGACCTTTTCCACACCGAGCTTCAGCGCCGCATGATAGGCTATCATGGGGATAAGGCTGACGAGCACTCCGTTCATGACAAGGCACGCCTTGTACAGCGCGTAGGGATTGTTGAACAGCATGAACAGCGGCGCATAGAATATCGCCTGAATATAGCCGTAGTAGTAGCTGATGGGTCCCATAAGCGCGGACCAGTCCCTGCCGGAATAGAATGCGGCGACGCTCGCCGTGCCTGTCTCATCGGGATTTACTGCGGGCAGCTCCATATAAAGCGCCATAAGGGAGTGCACGACAACGAATGCCGCGAACATCACGAACATGACTCCCCGGTCGCCGAAATTATTGTAGAAGCGTTTCAGCACCTGTATCATTATTTCTTGATTTCCTCTTTAGAATAGCTGCACGTATTGTAGTTGGAGTAACTGCTGTTGGTGTTGTTGTACTCTATGCGCTTGACGTGGAAGAGCGTTTCGTCCATTACCTTGCGGCAGCCGGAGATAGCGTCCGCCACCAGACCGAAGATCCCTATCTGGAATCCCACGATGGCAAGCACCGCCATAAGCACGAGGGACTGGATATGTCCGCCGCCCTCGCCGAGGCAGAGGTAAACGATGAATCTCACGCCGAGTATCAGCGCGGCGAGTACGAACAGGCCGGCGATGGAAAGGAAGGTCTTGAGCGGCTTTCTCATCACATAGTTGCGGATTATCGTACCGCTGGAGCGCTTGATGTATCCCCACATGGACTTGAACAGGCGGCTCTTGCGGAGCTCCGGGTTGGTGTTGATGTCCACGGACATTATCTTTGTGCGGTCCGCGCCGGCGGTGATGATGGTTTCGAGGGTGTATGTGTAGTCGGAAAGTACGTTGAGTCTCAGCGCAGCCTCCCTTGTGTAGGAGCGGAATCCGCTGGTGGTGTCAACGACATCGGTGCCGCTTGCCTTGCGGACAACTTCGCTGCCGAGCTTCTGGAGCTTCTTTTTCAGCGGCGAGAAGTGCTCGATGGAATCCGTGCGGCGGTTGCCTATGACCATGGTAGCCTTTCCCTCAAGGAGCGGGCGGACGAGCTTTTCGATATCCGCGCCGGCGTACTGGTTGTCGGCGTCGGTGTTTACGATTATATCCGCGCCGAGGCGCAGGCAGGCGTCTATTCCCGCCATGAATCCCTTTGCAAGGCCGCGGTTGTGCACGAAGCTTACTATGTGGTGCACGCCGAGCTCCTTGGCGCGCTCTGCCGTCCTGTCGGTGCTTCCGTCGTTGATTATCAGGTATTCTATCTCGTCAATGCCGTCTATGTGGCGCGGGAGGTCGCGGATAGTTACGTCAAGCGTTTCCGCCTCGTTGTAGCAGGGTATCTGGATAATGAGTTTCATTGGTTTTCTTCCTTTTCCTTTGTATTTTATATTAGTTTATAATAACGTGCCGCTGTTGAACCGCATGAGGTACAGTATAACGCACAGCTCCGTCAGGTAGACGGCGAGGGTGGCTGCTATCGCGCGGAGCCACGATGGCGTTCCCTTTTCGCTGAGAGCCTCATAATAGCCCGGAGCCTTTCCGTCATCGAAGCGCTCGCGTATTTTCTTTATGCGGCGCACGCAGAACCGGTAGTAGAGGTAATCCCCGAACAGGCTCATGCCTATCATGGCGGCGAAATTCAGCATACTGGTGAACATCTGGATATTCCCGATGACAGCGGAGCTGCCAACTCCCGCAACTGCGAGGGCGGTGGGAATGTAGTAGGTGAGCTCCACCAGCAGGAGTATTATGCCTGCTGCGTCCATGCGGCGGTAGAACTGGTGTATCGGGCGGAAAAGTCCAGCGCAGAAGTTGAAGAACACATGGCGCGGCTTCTCGCCTGGCTTTACCGGCGCGCGGAACACGCTGAACGCCTGATTGTAGTGCATCACGGACTTCCCGACAAAGCAGGAGAGCTCGCGGGCACTGACGCCGTCGGCTCCGCGGGAATCGTCCATGGACTGGCGCTTCAGCCGCTCGATAAAATCGTTGATGTCCATGTCAATGGGCTGACCGGTCTCGGCGTTGATGAACTGCGGGGTGTCCTGCGGATATTCTCCGGCGTGCGGGTCGGAGGGCTGCTCCTGCGGCTTCTCCTCGGGCTGCTCCCACGGGAGATAGCCGTTCCACACGAAGCCGGAGGCATGGTAGCTCTCAAGGCCGCACTTGTTGTACTTCATATAGCACGCTCGGTGGTGCGGCGCCCCGCATATCGGGCAGACCACCACGTCTGATTTATCTGTCAGCGGAGTTTTGCATACGGGGCAGGTCTTGTTGTCAAATCTCGACATTTGTTGTTCCTTTCAGTGATAAAAAACAGGTTACAGAAACACATATACATTTTATAGTATACCACATTCTCCGGCAGATTTCAATATGGTATCCTCTAAAAACCGGGACACGAGCAGATTTTGTGCATGACTTATATCAGATGCTAGGCACCAAACCGCAGTAATACTGTATGTATTTCAAGGTTTGGTAACGACGCAGATGATATATGTCATAGAAATCTGCCGTGAAGGAGGTTTTTAGAGGTTACCATATTAAACAATATCAGCATTGTGAAAATTAACAGAAAAATGCCTCCCGTAAAATGGCGAGGTGACCTTATGTAAAATGCACATAACAGCCCGGGAATTTATCCGCGGGCACACGGCTTTCAGGCCCGGCAGGATCCGGAATTATGCAGAAATCCTGCATTTGGTTGAAAACGTATGTTTAGGTTGATTATTTTGTTGAAAGTTTTTTGTTTATATTACACAATCGGACGGTAAATTGAATTTGATTTATTCTGCAAAAAACTGAAATTCGGTGATAAAAAGGTTAAATTTGATTTTTTCTGTTGACGGCATAAATTTTTTTGGATATACTAATATTAAGAGATGAGATATAAATACAGACGCCATCTCAGTCAGAACAAAAGTGCAGAACACAAAAGAAAGAACGCAGCGGAAGCAGAGCTTCCGAAGGTACGGCAAAACTCAATTTATATTAATGGAGGTTTCAAACTATGTGCATGAAAGACGTTGAAGTTAAGAACCAGGTTGGTCTCCACGCAAGACCCGCGACATTCTTTATCCAGAAGGCTAACGAGTACAAGTCTTCCATCTGGGTTGAGAAGGAAGAGCGCAGAGTAAACGCAAAGAGCCTTCTCGGCATCCTTTCCCTTGGTATCGTTGGCGGCGCAAAGATCAGGATCATCGCTGACGGCAGCGACGAGCAGCTCGCAGTTGACGGTCTGGTTAAGCTGGTAGAGGGCGGTTTCTCCGAGTAATTCGGCAGATACAGATATTATTTCAGGATTTTTTCAGGGGCAGAACCGGGGTTCCGGCTTCTGCCCTGATTTGTTTTCAGGGAGCCGCGCAGCTCCCGCGTTCGATACGGAGGCGCTATGAAGCGATTCATTACTGCGGCGGCAGCGGCTGCCATGATATTCCTTGCAGGGTGCGGTGCGAAACTCCCTGACGGCTACGACCAGTTCGTTAAGGCGCGCGAGAATTACGAGAAGCTGGACAGCGCCCGGGTCACCATGACGGATATCGACAGCGGCGCGGAGATAATGGAGTTCAGCTTTTACATCAACGCGAACGGCGAAATGGTGTTCAGCTACCGGGACGACTGGGACGGAAAGACACAGCAGGCTTACAGCGACGGCGCGGAGTTCTTCTACAAGGAGGACGGCGATGAAAAGTGGACGGTCATCAGCTCCTCGGACGAGAACTACGTTTACAATATCTACAACCGCGAGTACCGCTACCCTTACGCAGAGGGGCGGATATTCTTCCTTGCGGGCGAGGCGGTGAGCGACGCGGGAGTTATCGAAAGCGGCGACGGTCCGCTCTCCATAACCTACGTCTACGACCCGGACAAGCTCAACGCGGCATCCATTCCCGGCATAGTGGAGGAGATATCGCGGTTTGAGTATCTTTCCACAACGCTTGTGGTCGGAGATGACGGGATCATAGCCAGCTTCACTGAGAACGGCAGGGTGGTGACCGCCTCCGGCGGGGAACTGACTCTCAATATGAGAATAGACGTTACCGAAGCAAATCAGATAACCGATATCCCGAATCCCGTGGACGCTATCTGGAAACCCGGCGAAAAGCCCGCCGGATGACCACACTAATAAAAACAGCCCGGAGCGTTCAAAAGTTGCACCGGGCTGTCGTTTTCTGACGATTTATTCCTGAAATCTCTGTGAAAATGTTACAAAAGGTTGCAAAATTCCGCGAAGTGTGGTATACTATTATATAAGTGTAGAAAATTATTTCAAATTTTTGTCTAAAACAACGGAGATATATATGGAATCAGAAAATACAACGAAAGGGTCAGAACAGTCGCTGTACGACAGAACTGCCGAAATGGGCGAGTATCTTTTTTCAATACTCGTGGTAATGCTCGCGGCAGTCGGCAGGGGCGTTTCGCGGCTGTTCGCGGCGGCTGACCGTCGTTTCGGCTGGCTGTGGGGGAAGCTCTCCGCCGGGCTGCGGGAACTCGGTGAAAAAATAGCCTCGCCGTTCCGGCGCTATGCAATGGCGTTCCGCATGGGGAGCAGCGATATACGCCGCGCCCGGGAAGAGGGCGTTCTGCCCGCCTGCAAGGCAGTATTCAGTATGCTGGGGAGGATACTCCTCGGCAAGCGCGGACTTCTCGTCACGCTGTGCAACTGGGTGCTCCCGGTGGTCAGCTGCGTGTTCCTGTTCAATGTAGTGACCTATGCCAACAGCATGAGCTACGCGCTGAAGCTCACTGTAAACGGCGACTTCATGGGGTATGTCAGCGATGAATCCGTGTTCAACGACGCGGAAAATATAGTGCAGCAGCGTATAACCTACCTCGACAGCAATAAGGAGCTTCTCAGCTTCGACAGCACCTACGCCGTGGAGATGGTGGGCTACGGCTCCACGCTGACAAAGTACCAGCTTGCGGATAAGATGCTCCAGTCCATGGGCGCGGAGATAACATACGCCTACGGTCTGTACATAGGAAATTCGTTCTACGGCGCGCTTGAGAGCAAGGACAGGGTGGACAGGACCCTTGAAGAGCTCCTTGACGTATACCGCGAGGGCGGCGAAGAAACGGTCGAGTTCGAGAGCGACATCAGCTATGAGCCTGGACTTTACCTCACCGAGAGTATCGTCAGCGAGGATTCTATAATAAAGCTGATAACCTCGAAGAAGAGCGTTGCCGCGTACTACACCGTTGTGGACGGCGATTCGCCTTACGGAATACTCACGAAGCTGGGCATGACCGAGGACGAGCTAGCAAAGCTCAACCCGGATTTCTCGCTGGAATCCTCGCTGTTCATCGGCGACAAGATATTGATAAATCAGGAGGAGCCGTTCCTCGCTGTAACAGTCACGAGAAAAGAGGTCTACGAGCAGTCCACGCCGTATGACACCGAATACACGGACGACCCGACAAGATACCAGGGTTCCTCCACGATAATACAGGACGGCGAAAAGGGAACCGAGCAGGTGACCGCGAACGTATCCTACGTCAACGGCGTAGAGGTGCGCCGCAAGGTGCTTTCACGCGTGACCGTCTCCGACCCTGTGAACGAGATAATCGCGCAGGGAACCAAGGAGATACCGAAGAACGTTACCGTTTCCATCCCGGAGAATATGCCGGTGGGACAGTTCCTGTGGCCGGTAGGCGGCGACGGCGGACAGATCTCCGAGATGATGTACGGCTACGGCGGATACTACGGGCACAGCGGCATAGACATCACCGCGCCCTACGGAACGCCTATATACGCGGCGGAATCCGGCACGGTTATCCTCGCCCAGTGGTACTACGGCTACGGAAACTGCGTAATGATACAGCACGCTAACGGCACTGTGACGGTCTACGGACACGCAAGCTACCTGCACGTTTATGCAGGTCAGCAGGTAACGATGGGCGAGCTTATCGCGGACGTCGGCTCCACGGGACAGTCCACCGCAAACCACTGTCACTTCGAGGTAAGACTGAACGGTCAGAACGGTCAGAAGGTCAACCCGATAAACTACCTGCCGTGGCACAGGCGTGCGCCATGGTGCGTGGAATACTGATAAGGTCACCTCTAAAAACCTCCTTCACGGCAGATTTCTATGACTTATATCATCTGCGTCGTTACCAAACCTTGAAATACATACAGTATTACTGCGGTTTGGCGCCTAGCATCTGATATAAGTCATGTACGAAATCTGCTCGTGTCCCGGTTTTTAGAGGTTCCCATAACTTTTTTATCCTCCCGCTCCGGCGGGAGGATTTTTTTGCAACCTTTTTCAGGTGTACCCGGTTTTAAATACAAAAGACCTGATGAAAGGGGCGTTTTTATATGAAAAGAACATCATTCACAGCGATAATCTGCGCCGCGGCAATGCTCACCGGGTGCGCTTCACAGAACGGCACGGCTCCCGCGCCTGCGGAGTCCTCCACGGTCGGAACGGCTCCGGGCATTTCGGCGAAGCCCGGCACTTCCGCTGGAACGTCCGCCGCGCGTGGGGAAAGCTCCCCGGCGGTGGAAAAGCCGGATTCTTCGCCTGATACCTCCGCTTCAACATTTTCGGCTTCCACGCCCGGGACTTCTGCGGCGGATACTTCCGCGGTGCCCGTATCCGTGCCGGAAAAGCCGGCGGTAACTTCCGGGGGCGCTTCTGCGCCGGAAAAGACCTCCGCTCCCATAACCACAAGGGCTCCGGAGCACTCCGACCCGGTGGGCGGGGACTACAAGGGCACAGACATCGGCGGCACCGGGATATCATCGGACGACTATATGTATGATATGGCTGAGGAAATGCCGGCAGAGGACGGCTTCTTTGCCGCCGCTGACGTTGTTGGTACGGCGGGCGGCGCGATTAAGTCCGGCTACGGATATGTGGAGTGTCCCGAGCCGTTCCCGTACACATGGGAAGCCGGGCCGGAGATACCTCCCGAGGCTGGACTGCTCACCGGCGGCGAGTGGAACGACAACGACCACTGGGACTTCTGGGAGGGGCTGTACTCCAGCAACAACTACGGCGTTGACTGGAGCGGCTACCGCGAGGAGTGGCGCACGGGGCTTGATAACCGCATTGTCGTCACTGTAAAGGACAGCTCCGGGACTCCTGTTTCCGGCGCGAAGGTTCGGGGAATGGACTATTCGGCAGTGACCGACAGCGAGGGCAGGGCTTACCTGTTCTGCAAGGATTCCCGGCTTGTCAATGGCCCTTCCGATTTTGAAGTAACGTATGACGGCGGCTCGCAGAACTTCAGTGAAATCGTGGGCGGCGGCAGCGAATTCACGTTCACGCTGGACGGCGAAGCAAAGCCCGCCGCAAAGACCCTCGACCTGATGATAATGTGCGATACTACCGGCTCCATGAGCGACGAGCTGGAATATCTCAAGGCCGAGCTGGAGGACGTAGTCACCCGCATAAAGCAGGAAAATGCGAATATCCCGGTGCGCATAAGCGTGAATTTCTACCGTGACGAGGGCGACGAGTACGTTGTCCGGGAATTTCCGTTCACGACCGACCTTGACGCGGCTGTAAGGGCGATCTCCGAGCAGAGCGCGGACGGCGGCGGGGACACTCCCGAGGCGGTGCATACGGCGCTAAACAGCGCGGTGAACTCCCATGACTGGGACGAGGACTCCATAAAGGTGATGTTCCTTGTGCTGGACGCGCCTCCCCACGGGGACGTACAGATAATCGACGATGTCGTGAAGCACACCCGGACGGCGGCTGAAAAGGGGATACGCATAGTTCCCGTGGCGGCGAGCGGCGTTGACAAATCCTGCGAGTACCTGCTCCGGAGCATGGCGATAATGACCGGCGGCACCTACACGTTCCTGACGGACGACAGCGGCATAGGCTTCAGCCACACCGAGCCCACCATCGGAGCCTACGATGTGGAGAAACTCAACGATATGATGGTAAGGATAGCCGGGGAGTACATCGGCTGAATTTCTGAAACCTGAACACGCGCGAACATTCAGCGGTGCAGAGTTTTTCTGCGCCGCTTTTGTATTAAATGGTAAAAAACTCGCCATTTCTGGAACAGATTATAAAAGTTTCTGCAAAACCACTTGCAAAATTGATTCAAATGGTGTATGATATATTACAGAGTATATATTATAGAGTATTCCGCGGTTTATGCCGCGATTTATTATTTTGAAAGAGGTAAGAAATGAAAGACGATCTGTTACAGCGAATAGAGGAGCTCCTGCCCACTTTTTCCAAGAGCCAGAAGCTGATAGCAAACTATATCCTCAACCACTATGAGAAAGCCGCGTATATGACGGCGCTCAAGCTCGGAAACGCCGTTAACGTCAGCGAATCCACAGTTGTGCGCTTTGCGATAGAGCTTGGATTCGAGGGCTACCCCCAGCTCCAGCGCTCGCTCCAGAACCACATCAAGAACAAGCTCACGTCTATCCAGAGAATGGACGTCACCAGAAGCCGCATAGGCGACCTTGACCCCGTCGAGGGCGTCCTTAACCAGGATATGGACAAGATCCGCCGCACCATGGAGGCGGTCAACCGCGAGCACTTCGACACCGCCGTAAACACTATCGTGGACGCACGCCGTATCTATATTCAGGGCGCGATGAGCTCTGGCATACTTGCGAGCTTCATGCACTACTACCTGCGCCTGATTTTCGACAAGGTGACCCTGATAGGCTCCGTTGCCACCAGCGAAATTTACCAGCAGATGATACACATCGGCGAGGGCGACGTGTTCATAGCAATGTCCTTCCCGAGATACGCGAAGAGCACCATCAACGCCTGCAAGTTCGCGCACGACTGCGGCTCACAGATAATCGCGATAACCGACAGCGAGAACTCCCCCATCGCGCAGTACGCGCACACGACGCTCTGCGCTTATTCCGACATGGTCAGCTTCGTGGACAGCCTTGTGGCTCCGATGAGCCTGCTTAACGCGCTTATCGTTGCCGTTTCCAACCGGAACCGATGCCGCGTTGAGCAGACCTTCCGCAAGCTGGAGACGCTCTGGGACAGCAACGACGTCTACAAGAAAGATGTTTGATATACTGATAATCGGAGGCGGCGCAGCAGGTATGTTCTGTGCCGCCCATGCTGCTGAAATGGGGCTTAACGCCGCGATAGCCGAGCACGGGAAGTCCTTCGGGCGGAAGCTCGGCATTACCGGAAAGGGGCGCTGCAACGTCACCAACAACTGCGACCCCGAAACCGTGATGAAGAACATACCAAGGAATCCGCGCTTCATGTACAGCGCGCTTTCAAAGTACGCCCCGGCGGACGTTATGGATTATTTCGAGCGGCTGGGAGTTCCGCTGAAAACCGAGCGCGGACAGCGCGTATTCCCGGTCTCCGACAGGGCGGGGGACGTGGTGAGCGCCCTCGAAAGGCAGATGAAGCGGCTCAACGTTGACTTCATCAGGGGGAACTGCACTGAACTCATGCTTGACGGCGGAAAATGCGTCGGCGCGGTTATCTCCGGCAGGCGCGTGATGGCGAAAGCGGTAGTCCTCGCAACGGGAGGGCTCTCCTACCCGCTGACCGGCTCGGACGGCTCGGGGTATTCCCTGGCGAAGCAGGCGGGGCACACGGTGACTCCGTGCGGTCCCTCGCTTATCCCGATGGAGACCGAGGAAAGCTGGACCGCAGAGGCGGCGGGGCTTGACCTGCGCAATATCTCCATGAGGCTGACGTGCGGCGGCAAGGCCATATATGAGGACTTTGGAGAGCTGATGTTCACCGCCTACGGAATAGGCGGTCCCACAGTGCTGAGCGCCTCGGCGCATATTCCGGCGATGGAGCCGGGAAAGTACGCAGTGGAGATAGACCTGAAGCCCGCGCTTTCGGAGAAGCAGCTTGACGCGCGTATCCTCCGGGATTTCGGCGAGCGGCGCGGAATGCGCTTTGCGGACAGCCTGCGGGGACTGCTCCCGGCTCAGCTTGCGCCGGTCATTGCGGAGCTCTCGGGAATCCCCGCCGATACCAGGGTGGACGAGGTGACCAAGGAGCAGCGCCGGGCGCTGGGACAGCTCCTGAAGCGGCTCACGCTGCATATAAGGCGCTTCCGCTCGGTGGAGGAAGCCATTATAACCCGGGGCGGGGTCTCCGTAAAGGAAATAAACCCCAACACCATGGAGAGCCGGCTGTGCCCCGGGCTGTATTTCGCCGGGGAGATAATCGACTGCGACGCCTACACCGGCGGATTCAACCTCCAGATAGCGTTTTCAACGGCTTACTCCGCGGCTCTGGCGGCGTCCCGGAATGTGTGATATTTCCTGAAATGACAATATCCGACGTAATTCTGCCCGATTTTCGGCACATATCACATTTATTATTGCGTTTTCGGTGAAAATTTAAAGAAAATGCAAAAAAACACTTGAAATTTCGCGTTCCGTATGTTATAATAAATTGGATACATATAAAGGGGTAGTTTTACCTTTTTACATTTTTCCAAATTTAAGTTACTTGTTCACAGTGACTAACTCAGGTGATGTTCATGCCCGGAAAGTATATCGCAGCAGCCATTGACGGTCCAGTCGGCGCAGGGAAAAGCAGCATTGCAAGAACTGCGGCAAAGCGGCTGGGATTCATATATGTCGATACCGGCGCCCTTTACAGGGCTGTGGGGCTGTACTGCCGCAGAAGCGGCGCGGATATGTCCTCGGCTGCGGATATCGCTTCAAGGCTCCCGGAGATTAAGCCGGAGATACGGCTGTGCGACGGCGTACAGCATATCTATCTCAACGGCGAGGACGTTTCGGAGGAGATAAGGCTGCCGGAGATATCAATGGCGGCTTCCGCCGTTTCCGCCGTGCCGGAGGTCAGGGCTGCGCTGCTTGATATGCAGAGGGCTGTCGCGGCACAGAACAACGTTATCATGGACGGCAGGGATATCGGCACGGTGGTGCTCCCTGACGCGCAGGTGAAGATCTTCCTCACCGCCTCCCCGGAGATAAGGGCGAAGCGCCGCTATGACGAGCTTTGCGCAAAGGGAGTCCGGACGACCTTTGAGGAAGTCCTCGCTGACCTGAACAAGCGCGATTTTGACGACTCGCACAGGGCCGTGGCTCCGCTGAAGCAGGCGGAGGACGCGGTGCTCGCGGATACCTCGGGACTTGATTTTGAGCAGTCCTGCGAGCTGGTGTGCAGCATTATAAAGGAGAAGCTCTGATGTTCTATTCGTTTCTCCGCAACTGCGCAAGGCTGTTCTACCTTATCGTCTATCACATAACCGTGATCGGCGCGGAGAATATCCCGAAGGAAAAGGGCGGCTACATCATAGCGAGCAATCATGTTTCCAACAACGACCCGCCTGTGGTGGGCATTACCTTCAAGGGTAAATATACCTTCATGGCAAAGCAGGAGCTTTTCGAGATAAACCCGGTCTTTACATGGCTGATAAGCTGTCTGGGCGCATTCCCGGTGAAGCGCGGCGCGAAGGATAACTCCGCCATCGAAAAGGCGCTGGACAGCCTGAATGACGGGCGTATCTTCGTTATCTTCCCGGAGGGTACGCGCTCCAAGGACGGAAAGCTCGGGCACGCCAAGAGCGGTGTAACGCTTATCGCGGCGCAGGCCAGGGTGCCGGTGGTGCCCGTGTTCATCAGGTACGGGCGCAGGAAGTTCCGGCAGAATATCTGCATTTCTATCGGAAAGGAGATCTCCGCTGAGCATTTCAACGTGGATTACACCGACAGAAAGGTGCTCAGGCAGGTGAGCGCCACCATCATGGACGAAATAGCAAGGCTCGGGGAGAGTATGCCCGATGTTGATTGAGATAGCGGAGGGCTCCGGCTTCTGCTTCGGCGTTGAGAGGGCGATAAGGCTCACCGGAAGGGCGGCGGACGAATACGGCGAGATATATACGCTGGGCCCGCTGATACACAACAAGATAGTTACCGATTCCCTTGAAAAAAGGGGAGTTCATATAGCCGCAGACGTGGAGGATGCAGCGGGGAAGCCGCTTGTTATCCGCTCCCACGGGGTCGGCAGGGATACTGAGGACGCCGCAGCGGCGAAATGCTCCGTGCTGCTGGACGCGACCTGTCCTTTTGTTAAGCGTATCCACAAGATAGTTTCGGAGCAGCCCCCGGACGGCACGGTGGTGATTCTCGGCGACGGGAAGCACCCGGAGGTCATGGGGATAATGGGTCACGCAGGCTGTAAGGTCTACGCGTGCCTGGAGTTTGACGAAGTCCGCAGGGTGCTTGACGAATGCGCGGCTTCCGGCGGGAGCGCGGCTCTCGTTGTACAGACAACCTTCGACCGCAGCAGATTTTTGGAATATTCGGAAAAAATCAGGGAACAATATTGCTGCGTGAAGATATACGACACAATCTGCAACGCCACCTCGGAGCGACAGCGCAACGCCGGGGAGCTTGCACAACGGGCTGACCTTATGCTGGTTGTCGGAGGAAGGCACAGCTCAAACACAGGAAAGTTAGCTGAAATCTGTTCGAGATATTGCCGCACAGTGTTCATCGAGAGTGCCTCAGAGCTTTCCCAGCAGATCATAGCAGGTCTGCGCTCCGATAGTATTATCGGAATAACGGCCGGAGCTTCGACTCCTGCCTATACAATAAAGGAGGTTCATTTAAAAATGAGCGAGATTATCAACAACAATGAAAATGAGGAGAGCTTTGCTGCACTGTTCGAGCAGTCCGAGAGCAGAAGATTATATAACGGCGCTAGAGTCAAGGCAACAGTTGTAAGCGTTAAGCCGAACGAGGCAGTGGTTGAGCTGGGCACAAAGCACACGGGCTACATACCCCTGGACGAGCTCACCAACGACCCCAACGCTAAGGTTGAGGACATCGTTAAGGTAGGCGACGAGATCGACGCTATCGTTACAAAGGTAGACGATTCTCAGGGCGTTGTTTTCCTGTCCAAGAAGAAGGTTGACTCCGCACTTGGCATGGAGAAGATCGCAGCAAGCAAGGAAGCTAACGAGACTCTTGAGGGCGTAGTTACTCAGGCGGTTAAGGGCGGCGTTATCGTTGTAACCAACGGCACAAGAGTATTCATTCCTGCATCTCAGACCGGCGTTCCGAGAAGCGGCAAGCTCGAGGATCTGGTCAAGAAGACTGTACAGTTCAAGGTTATCGAGATCAACGAGCAGCGCAACAGAGTCGTTGGTTCCATCAGACAGGCTGCCAGAGAGGTACGCGACGCTGAGAGAGCTAAGTTCTGGGAGACCATTCAGGTTGGTCAGAAGTTCGAGGGCGAGGTTCGCTCCATCGAGGACTACGGCGTATTCGTTGACATCGGTCCGGTTGACGGCCTGGTTCGCACAAGCGAGCTGACATGGAACAGAGTCGGCCACCCCAAGGACATCGTTAAGGAAGGCGATAAGATCACTGTTATCGTTAAGTCCTTCGATCCCGAGAAGAAGAGAGTTTCCCTCTCCGCTAAGGATCCTGACGAGAACCCCTGGACCAAGTTCGTTGAGGAGTACCAGATCGGTGATGTTATAAAGGCTACCATCGTAAGCATCACAGAGTTCGGTGCGTTCGCACAGATCATTCCGGGCGTTGACGGCCTTATCCACATTTCCCAGATCTCCACTGAGAGAGTTACAAACATCAACAATGTTCTCTCCGTTGGTCAGGAAGTTGAGGCTAAGATCATCGACATCGATACCGAGAAGAACAGAGTTTCCCTCTCTATCAAGGCTCTCATGGAAGACAACGCAGCTGACGCTGAGTAATTCCGGAAATAATAAAGGCTCCCCGCACCCGGGGAGCCTTTTGTGTTTACAGATGGTCACCTCTAAAAACCTTGTTTGAGTGAAAATGTGTATAGCACACCGCCTGCTTCTTTAAACCTCCTCGTAAGGCATACAGCCTTACTTCGTCGGCTTTCATCGCATTCGGTGCACTCTACCCATTTTCCCTTTTCAAACCGGTTTTTAGAGGTTCCCAGATAAAATAACGGAGGCGCGTTATATCGTCTCCGTTAAGTTTTATTCAGCCGCAACGCTCTCTACCGTGTAATCCAGCCCCATGACGGTCTGGCGGATTATAAGCTCCGGAAGCGGCTCCTTTGAGCGCACAAGCGCCTCGCCGGCCTTCCAGCTCACCTCCGCGAATACTCCGTCCTGCCGGTTGAATGCAGTCGCTATACGGCTGGCGCACTTGTCGCAGTGCATTCCGCCTATCTTCACCCGGTAGACGTGGGTGAAATCCGACGCGTCCTTGACTATCTTTTCCTCGATGTCGCCGCCGCCGGCTCCGCAGCAGCCCTTGTTCGCGCGTTTGATTATGCTCAGCACCGCAGCCACGCATATTACGGCAAGAACCGCGATTATCAGTATTGTTGGCAGATATTCAGGCATTTACAGCATCTCCTAACGCGTATTTCACAAGCTGCGCAACGGTTTTTTCGGACACCTGCGCCACTATCTTCACGGCGTCGATGTCCGCTTCCTGCTCGGGTATCCCGACCTTCTGCTTCAGAAAATCGCAGATAACAAGGCTGCTGGCGAACAGCGCTGAAGCCTCCTTTATCCCGGTCTCCGTGAGAGATATCTTGCCGTAGGGCTCCTTGCGGATATAGCCGTCGTCGCTGAGCCGCTGGGTCATCTTGACAGTGCTCGCCTTGGTCACTCCCACAAGCCGCGATACGTCCGAGGAGCTTATCGCTTCGCCGTTGATACCAAGCCTGTATATAGCGAAAAGGTATTTTTTCTGTGCGTAGGTCATTGCGTCCTCCGTGTTACCGGCTGACTTATGCGGTCAGCCTTATGTTTTTTTGTTTCCCGGGGTGGCTCCGTGGGCGGAGCAGGCGTTACAGCCGGAGCAGTTTCCCTTGCAGGCTCCGCAGGCGCCGCAGTTTCCGCCGCAGGTGAATTTACCAGCCCTTCTGTCCTTTACCATCTTCACGATGATGAGCACCACCACCGCCAGCACCACAGCCCCTACAGCAAGGCTGCCCCAGTTGTTCTGAAGAAAATCCAGCATATCAGGCACCTCCCGAAAACAGCGGGCGGCTGAGTTCCCCCGACCGCCCGCGAAATGATTCGATCAAACTGCTTTTAAACCTTTACTTTTGTTGTGAGCTTTGTGGACTCCTTGTACGGTCTGAACAGCATATAAATCAGACCTGCGAGGAGAGCAACCGCAAAGATGAGGCTGATGATGTTGCAAACAGCGCCAGCGCCTGCGGTCATCAGCGTGCCGGTGAACAGGTTGCCGAGCTGGTTTACGATGAGGGCGATGACATAGGCGAAGCCGCACTCGTAGCCTATTGCGAACCAGAACCACTTCGTGTTGTTCATCTCACGCTTGATAGCGCCCATTGCAGCGAAGCACGGTGCGCAGAGCAGGTTGAAGATAAGGAAGGACATACCGCTGACGCCCGTGAATGCAGCGCCCATTGCAGCGTATACGGACTGATCTCCGCCGCCGTAAAGTACGCCCAGCGTGCCAACGATGTTCTCCTTAGCGACAAGACCTGTAACCGCCGCAACGGTAGCCTGCCAGTTGCCCCAGCCAAGGGGAGCGAATATCCAGCAGATAGCGTTGCCTATCGCAGCGAGGATAGAGTACTGCATCTGGCTATCGTCCAGCATCTGGAATGTTCCGTCAACTACACCGAAGTAAGATGTGAACCATACGAAGATGGTGGAAAGCGTAATGATGGTACCGGCCTTCTTGATGAAGGACCAGCCGCGCTCCCACATGGAGCGGAGAACGTTGCCGACTGTCGGCAGATGGTAAGCGGGGAGCTCCATAACGAACGGAGCGGGGTCGCCTGCGAACATCTTTGTTTTCTTCAGGATAATACCGGAAATGATGATCGCTGCGATACCGATGAAGTAAGCGCCGGTGGATACCCACGGAGAGCCGCCGAAGATAGCGCCCGCGATCATTGCGATGAACGGAACCTTAGCGCCGCAGGGGATAAATGTTGTTGTCATTACGGTCATGCGGCGGTCACGCTCGTTCTCAATGGTACGGGAAGCCATGATACCGGGGATACCGCAGCCTGTACCGATGAGGATCGGGATAAAGGACTTACCGGAAAGGCCGAACTTTCTGAATACACGGTCAAGCACGAATGCAACACGCGCCATGTATCCGCAAGCCTCAAGGAATGCAAGGAAGATGAAGAGCACCAGCATCTGCGGAACGAATCCGAGTACTGCGCCAACGCCGGCTACGATACCGTCGAGGATAAGCCCCTTCAGCCAGTCAACGCAGTTGATCGTGTCAAGGCCGTTCTCAACGAGAACCGGGATACCGGGAACCCAGGGACCGTAATCAGCGGGGTCAGGCTCGTCAAAGCCGTTGTCGGTGAAATAAGCTACTGCATCAGCGTAGGTCGTGCCGAGAACTTCCTCTTCGTCTGCGTCAGCGGGGATCTCGGAAGCGTAAACGGTGATCTCGCTTACTGCGAGGGTCTCCTCGTCCTCTACCTCGTAGGGAACGGATTCCTCAGCAGGGGTGAACGCCTGGATGTCAGCGAGGGCGGCGTCAGCGTCGAACTCCTCGTCCTCAAGGTCGGGTGCTGCGCCGAATGCGTCGAGGGCGCTCATTGCGTCGCCGTATTCCTCGGAAGCCTCATCGTAGGCGCCTCTGCCTATTCCGAGGGCGAACCAGCCGTCGCCGAACAGACCGTCGTTAGCCCAGTCGGTAGCGTTCGCGCCGACCGTTACCATGGAAACGTAGTAAACCAGCCACATTACAACTGCGAATATCGGAAGACCCAGCCAACGGTTGGTGACGATCCTGTCTATCTTATCGGATACCGTCAGACCGCCCTTGTTCTTCTTGGTAAGGCAGCCCTTGATTATCGTGGATATGTATACATAGCGCTCGTTGGTGATGATGGATTCAGCGTCGTCGTCAAGCTCCGTTTCGGCAGCCTTGATGTCGTTTTCGATGTGCTCCATCGTTTCCTTGGGTATCTTGATCATGTCAAGAACCTTCTCGTCGCGCTCAAATATCTTGATGGCGTACCATCTCTGCTGTGCCTCGGGCAGCTCGTGGAGGGCAGCCTCCTCAATGTGGGCGATGGCGTGCTCTACAACACCGCTGAATGTGTGCTGCGGAACCATCTTTTCCTTTGCCTGCGCAGCCTTTATCGCCTTGTCGGCTGCCTCGGTGATTCCGGTGCCCTTAAGCGCGGAGATCTCGCAGACCTCGCAGCCGAGTTCCTTTGCGAGCTGTGCGGTGTTTATCTTGTCGCCGTTCTTCTTTACGACGTCCATCATGTTTACCGCTGCAACTACCGGGATACCGAGCTCGACGAGCTGTGTGGTGAGGTAAAGGTTACGCTCGAGGTTGGTGCCGTCGATGATGTTGAGTATCGCGTCGGGACGCTCGCCTACGAGGTAATTTCTCGCAACGACTTCCTCAAGTGTGTAGGGTGAAAGCGAGTATATACCAGTTGCCTACGTACTGGTTGGAGCCGGTCAGCGCGTTGAAGAGCGTGGTTTTACCGCAGTTAGGGTTACCAGCCAGCGCTATTCTGATGTCCATGTTGACTTCTCTCCTTTACTGTTATGTACAGCTAACTATATTAGATTTACCTAACCATTGTGCTGAAAAAATAGCCGAAAATCAGATTTCGACCATCTCTGCGTCAGACTTGCGCAGTGAAAGCTCGTAGCCCCTTACTGTTACCTCTACCGGATCGCCCAGCGGAGCCACCTTGCGGATATAGATCTCAGTGCCCTTGGTGATGCCCATATCCATGATACGGCGCTTTATCGCGCCCTCGCCGGTGAGCTTCTTGACTGTTACGGTCTGTCCCACCTTTGCTTCCTTCAGTGTCATATTCCTTCCTCCTCTATATAAATATATGAACAGCCTGATTTGATTCAGACCATTATCTTGGCTGCCATCTCCCTGGAAACGGCAACTCTTGATTCCTTGACGTTCACGATAACGTTGCCGGAGATCTCGCTGACAACTGTAACGAGCCCCCCTGCGACAAAGCCCAGACTTTCCAGGAACTTGCGCGTCTCGGGACTTCCGCCGACTTTCTTTATCATGTTCTCTTCGCCGACTGTGGCTAATGTAAGCGGCATCATGCGTGTACCTCCCCTGCTGCCCAGAATTAGCTGTTGCTAATCACGGGTCCTGAATAAAAGTTAGAACTTTCTAACCGAGTTATATGATACTACTTCGGAGCTGATTTGTCAAGCGTTTTTTTGCTTCATAAGCAAAAGTCAGAGTTTTTTGTGACTAATACAGTTAGACACATCAAACTCGGCGCCGGATTTTGTGCAAAACCTACAAAATCACTCAGCGGGCATACTGCTCCAGCACGGATTTCAGGGCGTTGACGCTTGCATTGTGTATCCGCGCCACGGGAATGCCGTGCTTTTCGGACTTCTGGTTGACCGAGTTCACCATTTTATGCGAACAGGTGTTCGTGAACACCACCATCAGGTCGGGAGTGCCGAGCTTCGAGGCGAAATCCGCGGGCATCTGCGTGAAAACTTTCGCCTTACAGCGGTAGCTCTCGCAGATATCCTTGTACCGGGAAGCCATCCTGTCGTTGCCGCCTATAACTACTACGCTCATTGTAGATCTCCTTTCAATGCGTTAGTTTAAACTAATCTGCTTCTCGAAAAAACAGCAGATATCCTGCCGTACATTATTAATGGAAGCGCAGAACCGCATCGAGTTATTCTGCACTAACTTGATTTTATCATATAAAAGGTGAGTTTGTCAAGGGGTTTTCCGGGAAATAATACCCCGCAGAAAAGATTTTTGAAAAATGTGTGAAAATTTATTAATCTCGCTTGACAAATTAATAGTCTTGTGGTAGAATGTTAAATGTAAGGAGGTGGCAGATACGGAAAAGAGTATATACAGCCTGGTTCTGTCAGACGATGTGGTCGAGGCAGTTGACAGGCTCGCGAGGAGCTCGGGGCTCAGCCGTTCGGCGATGGTGAACCAGCTTCTGGCGGAGAGGGTGTGTTGCGTCACGCCGGAAATGCGGCTGAAAAGCATAACCTCCGCTATCCGGAGCGCTGTCGGGGACGAGTTCTACCTGATGGATCAGCCCTCAGCGGCGACTGTCGCCTGCAAAACAGCGTTGAAATACCGGTACAAGCCGACCCTGCGGTACTCCGTGGAGGTCTACGGCGCCGGGAACAAGCGCGCCGGCGAGCTCCGCGTGACAGTACGCACCCAGAGCGAGCAGCTCTATTCGGATCTCAGCGGATTTTTCCGGTGCTGGACGGCGCTGGAGCAGAAGTACATTGCCGACAGGCTTTCGCAGGACATTATGTTCGCGATTGAGCCGGGGCGGTTCACACGGACGCTCAATATGCCGCCGGAGGGCATATCCGACGAGGAGCTGGGTCAGGCGGTCGCCGACTACATGGCGGCGCTTGACGAAGCAATGAAGCACTATTTCTCCGAACTGCCCGATGCGGAGCACGCAAAGGCGGCTGCCGAGAGCAGCTACCGGGCTTCGATAGTAAGGCAGAACGTCATAATATGAACATCTTGTCGAAATAGTTCTTTTTGCCCGTAAAGAGGGCATTTGAAATCAATTTTTTGACCCAGCTCTGCCGGGTCAAAAAATACTTCTATCCGCGCAAGTGTGCGAATTGTCAGCATAGCTGACAATGAGTGCGCGCAGTGCGGATGTTCGGCACAAAAGCCCCGTTAGGGGATTTTGCGACGGTCTTTATAAAGGAGGTAATTTTATGAATCCTAACAAGTACACGAAAAAGTCCCTTGAAGCTGTACAGTCTGCGCAGGATATCTCAATAAGCTATCAGAACAACTGCGTTGAGCAGGAGCACCTTCTGTATGCGCTGCTTTCGCAGGAGGGCAGCCTGACTTCCCAGGTGCTCACCAAGATGAACATAGACGCGGACGCCGTTGAGCAGGCGGCGCTGCACTTCATCGAGGGTATGCCGAGGGTTTCCGGCAGCGGCAGGGAAGCCGGGAAGATATATGTTTCCCCTGACCTTGACAAGGCGTTCACCGAGGCTGAGGCTCAGGCGGAGCGCATGAAGGACGAGTACGTCAGCGTTGAGCACCTGCTTCTTGCGCTGGCTGAGAAGCCCTCCAGCGGAGTTGCGGGGATATTCCGCAGCTTCGGAATTACCAAGGATAAGCTGCTGAAAGCAATTTCCGAGATACGCGGTAATGCGAGAGTCACTTCGCAGGAGCCGGAGGAGACCTACGACGTCCTTAACAAGTACGGTCAGGATCTTGTTGAGCTTGCCCGTCAGAACAAGCTCGACCCGGTTATCGGCAGGGATAACGAGATAAGAAGCGTTATCCGCATACTCTCCCGTAAGACCAAGAACAACCCCTGCCTTATCGGTGAGCCGGGCGTCGGCAAGACCGCTATCGTAGAGGGTCTGGCTCTGAGAATCGTGCGCGGCGACGTTCCTTCCAACCTGAAGGACAGAAAGCTGTTCTCGCTGGATATGGGCGCGCTTATCGCGGGCGCAAAGTATCAGGGCGAGTTTGAGGAGCGTCTGAAAGCCGTCCTGAACGAGGTAAAGAAGAGCGAGGGCAAGATACTGCTGTTCATTGATGAGATACACCTTATCGTCGGCGCCGGAAAGAACGGCGGCGCAATGGACGCAGGCAACCTGCTGAAGCCCATGCTGGCGCGCGGCGAGCTCCACTGCATCGGCGCGACCACCCTTGACGAGTACAGCAAGTACATCGAAAAGGATCCTGCGCTGGAGCGCCGTTTCCAGACGGTAATGGCAGACGAGCCATCCGTTGAGGACACCATCTCTATCCTGAGAGGTCTTAAGGAACGCTACGAGGTATTCCATGGCGTGCAGATACACGACAGCGCGATAATCGCGGCGGCTACGCTCTCCAACAGGTACATCACCGACAGATTCCTGCCGGATAAGGCGATAGACCTTATTGATGAAGCCTGCGCAATGATACGCACCGAGATGGACAGTATGCCGCAGGAGCTTGACGAGATAAGCCGTTCCATCATGCAGGACGAGATAGAGGAGGCGGCTCTCAAGAAGGAGACCGACAAGCTTTCGCAGGAGCACCTTGCCGATATCCAGAAGGAGCTTGCCGAGAAGCGCGAGAAGTTCAACGCCATGAAGGCAAAGTGGCAGAACGAGAAGAACGCCATCACAAGGGTGCAGGACCTGCGTAAGGAGATCGAGAACACTAACGGCGAGATAGAAAAGGCAAAGCGCGAATATAACCTGAACAAGGCGGCTGAGCTCCAGTACGGCAAGCTGCCGAAGCTCCAGCAGGAGCTTGCAAAGGAGGAGGAGCTCGCCGAGCAGGCAAAGAGCGATTCACTCCTGCGGGACAAGGTCGGCGAGGACGAGATAGCGCGTATCGTTTCCAGATGGACTGGTATCCCGGTATCCAAGCTGGTAGAGGGCGAGCGCGAGAAGATACTGGCTCTGGGCGACACGCTCCATAAGAGGGTCATCGGTCAGGACGAGGCGGTAGACCGCGTTACCGAGGCGATCATGCGCTCCCGTGCGGGAATCAACGACCCGAAGAAGCCGCTTGGCTCGTTCCTGTTCCTTGGTCCTACCGGCGTGGGCAAGACGGAGCTTGCAAAGGCTCTGGCGGAGGCTCTGTTCGATGACGAGCACAGCATCGTCCGCCTTGATATGAGCGAATATATGGAGAAATACAGCGTGTCCAGACTGATAGGCGCGCCTCCAGGATACGTCGGCTACGAGGAGGGCGGTCAGCTCACCGAGGCAGTGCGCAGGAAGCCTTATTCCGTTGTGCTTTTCGACGAGGTCGAAAAGGCTCACCCGGACGTATTCAACGTGCTTCTTCAGGTTCTTGACGACGGCCGTATCACCGATGGTCAGGGACGTACGGTGGATTTCCGCAACACCATCATAATCCTGACCTCCAACCTTGGTTCACAGTATATCCTCGAGGGCATCAACGACAAGGGCGAAATATCCGAGGAGGCAAGGAAGTCCGTTGACGCGCTGCTTAAGCAGTCGTTCAGACCGGAGTTCCTGAACCGTCTTGACGAGATTGTGTTCTACAAGCCGCTCCGCAAGGATGAGATATTCAAGATAATCGACCTGCTTGCGGCCTCCCTCAAGAGCCGCCTGAAGGACAAGCAGATATCGCTTGAGATCACCGACAAGGCAAAGCAGCTCATCGTTGACAGCAGCTATGACCCGAGCTTCGGCGCGCGTCCTCTCAAGAGGTATATCCAGCGGAACCTTGAGACCATGGTCGCTAAGGAGATACTCCGCGACGAGGTTCATCAGGGCGACACCATCTCGGTAGACGAGCAGAACGGCGAGCTTACCGCGGTAGTTATAAAAAAGTAACTTGATATTTTCTGCCCCGGCTGAACACCCCGCCGGGGCAGTTTTTATGTTTTTGTCCACAAAATTATGGAAATATAAGTCTGTTTTTGTTATATTTGTGCATCTCATTCGTCAGAAAGTTAACGAAAAATTGATTTTAGAATGGTATCATTGTATCATGAGTTACCAGTGTAATTACATTACATAAGGGAACCTCTAAAAACCGGTTTGAAAAGGGAAAATGGGTAGAGTGCGCCGAATGCGATGAAAGCCGACGAAGTAAGGCTGTATGCCTTACGAGGAGGTTTGAAGAAGCAGTCGGTGTGCTATACACATTTTCACTCAAACAAGGTTTTTAGAGGTGACCATAACATAAACGGTGGTGAACATATGAAAACAGGACTTATACTTGAAGGCGGCGCAGTGAGGGGAATATTCACTGCGGGCGTACTTGACAGACTTATGGAGAACGGGATATACTACCCCTATGTTGTGGGAGTTTCAGCAGGGGGCGGCAACGCGATGAGCTACGTTTCCCGGCAGATAGGCAGGACGGCGCGCCAGATAAACGCCCCGAAATCCGAATCGTATTTCGGGTTCAGGCAGTTTGTGGAGGTTCACAGGGTAATCAACCTTGACAAGATGGTGTTTGAGTACCCCTACAAGCAGTTCCCGTTCGATTTTGATACATACTTCAATAGCGATACCGAGGTGGAATACACCTGCACCTGCTGCGAGACCGGAAAAGCGGAGTTCTTCTCTGAGAAGCATGACCAGAACCGCCTGCTGAGCCTGGTCAAGGCGACCTGTTCGGTGCCCATGCTCTGCGACCCGGTGGAGATTGGCGGAAAGCACTACCTTGACGGCAGCATTGCGGATTCCATTCCGATACAGCACGCGCTGGACATGGGCTGCGACAGGGTCGTGATAGTCCTGACCAAGCCGGACACCAACGTTCCGCCGACAAATTACGCGAAGTTCCGCAAGGTGATCTCGCATATGTACAAGGATTACCCGAAGTTCATAGACGCCTGCATGGAGCGCGTGGAGAATTACAACAAGACCACTGCGCTGATGGATAAATTACAGGCGGAGGGAAAGGCGTTCGTTATCCGTCCGCAGATCCCCACGATATCCAAGTTCGAGCAGGACAGCCGCAAGATCATGGAGCTTTACCGCCACGGCTACACGCTGATGGACAAGCACCTGATGGAGCTAGTTGACTGGAGCGAGGGCAGGGCGCACTCCGCAGAAACTGAGGTTCCGGTTCCCGCCGCGCAGGAGATTCCTGAGGATGGAGTTCTGCTGGCATAATAAGGTCACCTCTGAAAACGTGTATAGCACACTGCCCGTTTTCCCTTTTCAAACCGTTTTTTAGAGGTTACCATAAATAATTCGGGAGGGCGCCTGCCCTCCCGTCAGTCTGTCCCCCGGTTCATTCACGAGCCGGGGGATTTTTGCCGTGCAAATGGTCACCTCTAAAAACCTTGTTTGAGTGAAAATGTGTATAGCACACCGCCTGCTTCTTTCAACGAGCGAAATTTCTGATGCGACGGCGTCCATGCCGTCGCCCGGTTATTTCGCTTTGCAACATCGTGTTGCACCTCCTCGTAAGGCATACAGCCTTACTTCGTCGGCTTTCATCGCATTCGGTGCACTCTACACATTTTCACTTTTCAAACCGGTTTTTAGAGGTTCCCAAATGTAAATTACTTTCTCTGCTGTGGCTGTGCCTGCTGCGGAGCCTGCGCCTGCTGCTGGGGCTGCTGCGGCTTCTGAAGCTCGTTTCCGCTGGTGAGCGTCTTTCTGGCAATGCGTATCTCGTTTACGTCCTTTATCATGAGTTCCTCAACGCGGGAGAGCATCTTGTCCGTGAAATCCTGCGTGTAGTTGCGGATAACGTTGGAGCGCTGCTGAGCGTTGTTTATCTCCTCTGTGGCGCGGCGGCGCGCCTCCTGAAGGATAGCGTTGGAGTTTATGAGCTCCTCGCGCTGCTTTTCGGCGGTGCTGATTATCTTTTCGGCTTCCTTTTTGGCTTCGCTGATTATGCGGTTCTTGTCGGCAACGATGTTCTGCGCCTGCTGAATTTCGCGTGGCAGTACAAGACGCATTTCAGTTGCGATCTCGTCTATCTGTGAGGCGTCCACGAGGCTCTTTTTGCTCAGCGGAACTGGAGCCGCCTTCCTTACGATTTCGTCAAGCATTGAAATAAGATCTAACAGAGTGTACTCCATGTTGTTTATATTCCTTTCTGAATTATAAGGTCACCTGATCATTTCTGGTATTTCTTCTTTGCAAGCTCCCTTGCCGCGTCGAAATCCTGCGTCAGCCGGGTGCGTATCTGCTCATGTATGCAGGCGGGGACGTATTTGCTGAGGTCTCCGGAGAACATGGCCACCTGCTTTACCATGCTGGAGGAAACGAACGTTGTTTTCAGGCTCGCCGGAATGAACACGGTCTCGGCGCGGGGGTTCAGATCCTTGTTCGTGTGCGCCATCTGGAACTCGTACTCGAAATCTGATGTAGCGCGGAGCCCCTTTACGATGACGTCCACGTCCTGCCGCTGGTTGAAGTAGTCTGCGAGAAGCCCCTCGAAGCTTGCTATCTCAACGTTGGGGATATCCTTTGTGGCTTCTTCCAGGAACTCGCAGCGCTCCTTCATGCTGAAGCTGTATGTTTTCAGTGGGTTGATAAGTACGACGACCACCAGCTTGTCGAACATCTTAGAAGCGCGCTGGATTATGTCGAGATGACCATTTGTCACCGGGTCGAAGCTTCCCGGATAGATGGCGGTTTTCATTCTTCGGGTCCCTCCTCTTCGGGCTTCGGGCGGTATATCGTGACGGAGGTGCGCGAGTGCCTGAGCTGCTTTGCTATCTGGAATCTGCCTATCTCCCGGGGGAGGACGCATTCCTTTTCATGTTCACAGATTATCACGCCGTTTTCGGACATTTTCTCCACAAGATTCGGGAGGGCTTTCTGTATTATCTTGTAATTATATGGAGGGTCGAGCAGCGCTATGTCGAACACCGCCCGGGTGCTTTTCAGAAACGCGGAGAACGGCATATTGACTACCCGCGCGTTTTCCTCCAGCCCGGTGGACTTCAGGTTGTCGCGCACCGCCCTGATGGATACCGCCGCGCTGTCAACGAAATATGCCTCCCTGGCGCCGCGGCTGAGCGCTTCGATGCCCAGCTGACCGCTCCCTGCGAACAGGTCGAGCACCGTCCTGCCCTCTATCTCAAATTGAATAGCGCTGAAAATTGCTTCCTTAACGCCGTCTGTCGTCGGGCGGACGACCTCCGTGCCCTCTACGGTGACCAGCTTTCTTCCGCGCGCTGTTCCGGTGATAACTCTCATAAAAACTCCTGTAATAAGGCTCAGAATCGCTCCTGAATAAAGCTGTAAAGCTCCTGCGCCTTTTCTGTGCTTATTTTAGCCGCCGCCCGGAGCTCCTCCGGGGAGGCTTTCTTCATTTCCTGCTTGGTCCTGAACGCTTTCATCAGCGCCTGCGCCTTTGCCGTGCCTATTCCGGGCACCTCCGTAAGCTCCAGCTCGTAGGTTTTCTGCTTGTGCTTTACCCGCTGGAACGTGATGGAATAGCGGTGCACTTCGTCCTGGATATTCGTCAGCAGCTTGAAAAGCGGCTTGTTGGCGCTTATCTGTATCTCGCCGCCCTCCTTCGCTATCGCGCGGGTGCGGTGCTTGCTGTCCTTGACAAGTCCGAACAGCGGGACGTTTATGCCCATCTCGTCGAACACCTGAGCCACAGCCGCCACATGACCCTCTCCGCCGTCAAGGAGTATCAGGTCGGGCAGCGGGGAGAATCCCTCGTCGCCGTCAAGGTAGCGCTGCATTCTGCGGCGGAGTACCTCCTGCATACTTGCGTAGTCGTTTATTCCCACGACATCCCTGATGTTGAAGCGCCGGTAGCCCGGCCTGAAGGGACGTCCGTTGCGGTAGACTATCATGCCGCCAACGCGCCCGGTCTCGCCGAAGTTGGACATATCGTAGCTCTCGATGATGAGCGGTATCTTATCCAGATGGAGCAGGTCGCGGAGATCCTCCAGCGAGTTTATCTCCTTTGCCGTCCTGCCCACGCGCAGCGCGAGGTATTCGCTGGCGTTGTTCTTCGCCAGGACTATCTGCGAAAGCCCGTTTCCGCGCTGGGGAACGACGAATTTCAGGGCGTGGCCCGCCTTTTCCCGCAGGAGCTGGGTGACAAGCTCCATGTCCTCAAATTCCTCGTCGATGTATATTTCCTTCGGGATATCCTCCCGGTCGGGGTAGTAGCTCAGCAGGAAATCCCGCCGCATTGCGCCGGGGTCGTACTCGTCGCCGATGAAGAAATTCTCCTTGTCGATGAGCCTGCCGCCGCGGTATTTCACAACTGCGACGCTGGCAAGGCTGACGTTCTGCGCAAGGGCGACGATGTCGTAGTCCTCGGTCTTGTAGTCGAAGATCTTCTGTGAGTTCTTCAGCCGCGCTATTGCCTGGATTCGGTCGCGGAGCTTTGCGGCTTTCTCGAATTCAAGGTTTTCTGCGGCTTCGTTCATTTCCTCGGTGAGCTGCTCGACTGACTTCTGGCTTCCGGTTTTAAGGTATTCCAGAGCCTCGTCAACTATCTTGCGGTATTCCCCGGAGGATATCTTTCCGCGGCACACGCCCATGCACTTCTTGATGTGCATATTCAGGCAGGGTCGCTCCTTGCCTATATCCATCGGAAATCGGCGGTTACAGGTGGGCAGCATGAATATGGTGTTTGCCTCCTCCACCGCCTGCTTCACCGTGAATCCGCTGGTGAAGGGCCCGATATAATCCGCGTTGGGGTCGTTGGTGTTCAGCGCGTAGGAGATCCTGGGATACGCGCCCTTTGAGACCTTGATGTAGTTGTAGCCCTTGTCGTCCTTCAGCAGAATGTTGTATTTCGGCTTGTGGAGCTTTATCAGGCTGCATTCCAGCACAAGCGCGTCAAGCTCGCTCGGGCAGACGATGAAGTCAAAGTCCGCGATGTTGTCGATGAGCTTAAGCGTTTTCGCGTTGTGGTTTGAATCGTGACGGAAATAGGAGGTGACGCGGTTTTTCAGCGCCTTGGCCTTGCCGACATAGATTATCTTTCCGGTGCCGTCCTTCATGAGATACACCCCGGGGCTGAGCGAAAGGCGGTTCGCCTTGTCGCGCAGATATTCCATATTCTTGTTCATGGCTCGCCTCCTGTTTATACATTAACTATTGTATCATTTTTTCATGAAAAATACAAGTGCTGACGTAAACTTTTTTTGCAAAATGCAATAAAGCGTATAAATTGCGGGTACTGCGGCATACTACCTCCAGAAAAAATGTTGGTCACCTTTAAAAACCTTGTTTGAGTGAAAATGTGTATAGCACACCGACTGCTTCTTCAAACCTCCTCGTAAGGCATACAGCCTTACTTCGTCGGCTTTCATCGCATTCGGCGCACTCTGACCATTTTCCCTTTTCAAACCGGTTTTTAGAGGTGACCTGTTCCAGGAGGTACAATATGTCGTTTTATGGAAAACTGACCAGCGGACTCATGGCGCTGACCCTGCTCGGGGGCGGCGCCGCCTATGTGGCTTCGGCGGCGGGAAACGTGCTGAATGCGGCGGAGCAGACCGCCGCTGAGCTTTCCGGCTATGTCGTCAGGGAATACAACGGCGGGGCGGCGCTCTTCAGGGACGGCAGCGACGAGCCGCTGGCGGTGTACTCGCTCCCGGCGGAGGCGCTGAATCCTGCGGATATGGAGCTCCTGCGCGAGGGAATACGCCTGCGCGGGCTCTCCGAGGTCAGCAGGCTGCTGGAGGACTTAGGGATAGAATAAGGTCACCTCTAAAAACCTTGTTTGAGTGAAAATGTGTATAGCACACCGCCTGCTTCTTTCAACGAGCGAAATTTCTG
>CAKSPH010000008.1 GCA_934481355.1 uncultured Oscillospiraceae bacterium
TGTATGTAGACGTTCGGCTCAGCCTTGAACATGAGATATTGATAATCGGTAGTGAGATTGAGGTCTACGTCTGCATACGCGTTCCCGACCAGACCGCAGAGCTCCAGGTACTGACTGTACTTCATGCGTACCTTGCCATCATCTGATACAGTGATAGAGTAGTCATTAGTCCAGTCAGTGAGCTGATTATATATGACGTTCCAGCCGTCAGCCCAGTGATCATCAATAGCTTTGATGGCGTTATCAACGCTATCCTTGCAGTCCTCGAACCATTTGCCCATCGCTTTTTTCATTATCTTGATCAAGAATAATTGTCAGTAGCTTCTCTTGAGCGCGATTAGCCTTTGCTAAATTCTGCTTTTTGATTGATAACATATCGCCGTTCTGGTGCTGCTCGTAGAGATTTACTGTGCTTGTTTTCCAGAAAGGCTCACCCTTGCGAGTGAGCCTAATATCGGATTGTCTATTGTGAGAAGTCTTTTTGGTAAGAGAGGGTGCAAATATGTCACAGATTTTTATATCGGTTGAGGCACATATAAGTGTTGCAGGTATTATTTCAGATGCAATAAAAAAAATAGAATGTGCCACAGGAGTGCTTGAGACAACTGATTATACCAATGTGTTAGATAATATTGGGATAATAATTAACAGCTTTGATGCAAAATGGATGTCGTGGGGATATGGAAAGTCCCGAAAATATATCAGTTATAAAAATCGATATGCTGATATACGGTTAAACATTCCATCAGAGGATTTAATTGCGGCAGATACTAAAACAAGGTTTTTTATGGTAAGAAACAATATCATAGAATCTATACAGATTATTGATAATCGTCTTAATAAAAAGCAACGCTTTTCTTTTGATGGTCAACGACTTATTAACTTGATTCAAACAAAGACCTCTGATTTAGTTTAGCATTACCGACCATATCACAATCAAGGATAATCGAAGTTTACCAGATCATGACGGCGCTGACAGGCTGACGTCAGTCACTGACGCGCTCGGAAATGTATGGAGCTACGAGTATAATTCTGTCGGCGAGCTTGTTTCCATAACGGACGCAAACGGCAATGTCACCCGTTATGAGTACGACAACGCAGGCAGAGTAATAAAGACCACAAATGCTGCGGGAAGCTCTGCGACCGTGGTTTATGATGAGGCGGGGAACGTCATGAAATCCACGGATTACGCGGGAAATGTTACCACCTACACCTATGACGATTTTGACAGAGTAATTGCAAAGGCGGTTGGCGGCGATACTATTCGCTACGCCTATACCGCTGATGGCATGCTTTCCAGCGTAACAGACAAAAACGGCACGATAAGCTATAACTACGATGTAATGAACGGTCTTACCTCGGTAACGCTGTATGACGGCAAAACCATTGATTACACCTACGATGAGACTTGCAGACTTACATCTGTGGAAACTCCGTTCGGGGCAACGCAGTATGAGTTCGACCTCATGGACAGGATCGTGCGCGTTGTGGCTCACGACGGTACGGCTACGCTCTACGAATATGACGCGAACGGCAACAGAACAGCCGTCCGCTATGCCAACGGACTTGTCGTAACCTATGAGTACGACGAGGTCAACCGTCTTGTCCGTGAGAAAATACTTGACAAGAACGGTGCGCCTGTGGTAGAATATACCTATACCCTTGGAGCTGCCGGAGAGCGCATAAAGGTTGAAGAAACCGGAGCTGCTTCCGACCGCACCGTTGAGTATGAGTACGACGCACTTTACCGACTGGTAAAGGAAACCGTGACCGATGATAACGGCACGACCGTCACCGAGTACACCTATGACCACAACAGCAATCGCCTGACAAAAACAGTAGACGGCGAGGTCATCAGCTATGCCTACAACGAGCTGAACCAGCTTGTTTCGGAAACTGGCATTACTTACGAGTACGACCTCAACGGAAATCTCATCAAGAAAACCGAAGCCGCCCAGACCACGACCTACACCTACAACGCTCAGAACCGACTCATCAGAGCTACCGTTCAGAGCGGACAGCAGGTGAATGTTGAGGAATATCTGTACGACTATGCGGGCAACCGTATCGCGAAGATCGACGAACTCAGCGCGACATACTATCTTGTCGATACCAACGGAGTGCTTTCGCAGGTGCTTGCGGAGTATGACGAGAATGGCTCTTTGACAACCTTATACACCCGTGGCGATGAGCTTATTTCGCAGGAGCGAAACGGCGTAAAGTCGTATTATCTCTATGATGGCTTTGATTCCGTGAGAATGCTGACGGACGAGGGCGGTTCTGTAACCGATACCTACACCTTTGACGCATTCGGCAACCTTACCAATTCTACCGGCGACACTGAGAACAGCTATCTCTACCGCGGCGGGCAGTTCGATAGCTTTACGGGCTTGTATTACCTCCGCGCGAGGTATATGAACCCCTCCACAGGCACGTTCATCACTATGGACGAGTACGCAGGAAGCGTGTTTGAGCCTGTGAGTCTGCATAAGTATCTTTATGCGAATGCAAATCCAGTCATGAATTCTGATCCTACGGGATACGTCACATTAATGGACTGCACGGTGGCAAATGCGATTTCCGACACTCTCAACAAGATATACACGTCAAATATGACGGGTATATTGAACGGAATGCTGAATGCGCTGATGGCAAGTCTGGCGGGCTGCACACAGGAAGAGGTTCAGGATGCGTTCAACCGGGGCTTCTTTGATGGCTTTATGATGGGCGGCGGTTATGCGGCATTAGCCCAGATCGCGGGATGCGTGCCATTTCTAAAGCTTGTGGTAACTGCGTTTGACATTTATTCGGCGGCAGGCGATTTACAGGCTTCTATAAGGGCTATTGAAGATGAGGATTATCTTTTAGCCGCATTGTATGGAGCAGCGTTTGTTTCGGGAATATTCAGCGCAGTAAAAACGGCGGGGCAAACCTGTTTTACGGGTGATACGCTTGTAGCGGTTAACGGCGGACAGAAACGCATTGATGAGATTGAGATTGGTGACAAGGTTTGGGCATATAATGTTGAAACCGGAGAAACCGAGCTAAAGGCAGTCACAAAGGTTTACATTCATTCGGTTGACGAGATATTGCATCTGTATACCGACGAGGGCAATATAGACACAACTGCTAACCACCCGTTCTATGTGATTGGAAAGGGTTGGGTTGCCGCAGGTGATCTAGCAGTCGGTGATGTGGTTTATAATCTTGACGGAACGACTTCCGTTATTCTCGCTTCCAAGACCGAAAAACTTGATGAGCCCGTGCTTGTCTATAACCTTGAGGTTGAGGATTTCCATTCCTACTTTGTGGGTTGTGTGCCGGTTTTGGTGCATAACAAATGCCACGGCCATCATTCCGATCCTAAATATTTAGGTGGTGATCCAAAACAACCTTTGACATATATTGATAGTACGGATCATAATAAGATTCACTCCCTAATTGACGAAGTATTTCCCAGAAGGAAAGGCACAGCATATTACAACCATCTACGGCAAGCCAATTCTGATTTTGATAACAAGGTGTACAGTACATTGATTGACATATATCAGAAATATAATGACAAATACCCAACGTTGGTAAGCGATTTTGTGAATAACTTTAACCGAAGATGATTTGTTTGAAGCCAATCTTTTAGTTTGTTGATGAAATGGAGCGGGTGTTTGTATCATAATCACACAACCGCTCTATTTCACAAATTCTTAAAATAGAGGCTTAATTGATAGAAAGGCGATTTGATTTTTCATATCGTATAGGGTGTTTTATGGTCACAATATTTGCATATAATTCTAACCTTTTGTTGGAAAAAAGAAACTTATCTATTTCCGAATACTATGATGGCGAAAATCCTTTGATTGATGATAATGAATATAGAAAAAAGAACGGTATAAACAAAATAAAGGGTATTATTTATAATGATGGTTCTAGCGATATTTTGGAACAGTTTGTAAACTATTTTGATAGCGACGGCAGACTGGTCGGTTCCAATGGGTATGATGCCCATTTCATCTTAACCGATACATCTCAGATATTTTATGATTATAACCAATATATTGGCTATTGCGAAATAAATATCACATTGCAAGATCATAAATTGAATATGGATATTTCCTTAGAGCCTCAAAAATTGCTGAGATTTGTTTTGAACAAAAAGTTAATGAGATTTCACAACGGTGATTATGAGCTTGCGGATGAGTTCATAACTACTCAGATATCAGAAAAATTTTTTATATCGTGCTCTACCTTTGATACGAGGTCTGATGAAAAATACAGGGTTGATGTTGTGGTTAGATTTTACGATGGTAATGTGTTACTTGGTAAATCAACAATAGTTTCTGAAGTACTATCTGATTAGTTTGATGATTCATTCTGCAAATAATTCTAAAAATGAAGTCAACCGAATATATGCTATATAAGAGTGTCAACTTGTTTGGCGGGTTGGTTATACGGGTTGTTCCATATTATGTTGAGGATAATGGTGTGCCATCATATATAACATATAGTTTGTTAGGCTATTGTTATAGAATAGATAATACCCCATAATCTAATTTTTTAGTTGTACTGCAATTCTTCTTTGTACTGCATGGTGTCTGCAAAAGATCAAACATATTCTTCGTGGAGGTAATTACGTTTGTCAAGTTAATCAAACAGATTATCCCATCTCCGAATTTAAACGTCAGTTTTGACCGCAATGAGATCAATGCTAAGTTAGGTATTAACCTTCCCGATGTTTATTATGATCTTGTTGCAATATACGGAGCAGGAACATTTGCTAATTTTATAAAAATTCTAGTTCCATTTTCCAATGAATTTGAGTACAGCCTTTTTCAGTTTATGGAAATTGACAGAGAGGATTATTCTTATGGGCGTGACTTTCTGGAACTTGATGTCAATAACGAAGATTTTGATGATCCTCGTTTACAAAAAGGCTGGAAAGTAGGTGAACCATTTGGTTATTATCCAGAGAAGGGAGGACTTATTCCTTGGGGCAAATCTCCCTATGGAAATGAATATACATTCTATTGGAATACATCTAATGAACAATGGTCAGTTGTAGTATATGATGACTTGTATGGGTATAAAGAGTTTTCTATGACCATGACAGAGTTTTTGTATAACCTATTGTCGAATAAAATTGGTTTAGGAAACACATTTACAGAGGACGGTTTGTTGTTTGTTCCCTTCACGGAGCAGTAATTTATAATGTCCTGAGATCTACGAATCACGCAGGAAATGTAACCTCCTACATCTATGATGATTTCGACAGAGTGATCGCAAAGACCGTTGGCGGCGATACTATTCGCTATACCAACGGACTTGTCGTAACCTATGAGTACGACGAGGTCAACCGCCTTGTCCGCGAGAAAATACTTGACAAGAACGGTGCGCCTGTGGTAGAATATACCTATACCCTTGGGGCAGCCGGAGAGCGCGTAAAGGTTGAGGAAACCGGAGCTGCTTCCGACCGCACCGTTGAGTATGAGTACGACGCGCTTTACCGACTGGTAAAGGAGACCGTGACCGACGATAACGGCACGACCGTCACCGAATACACCTACGACCGCAACAGCAATCGCCTGACAAAAACAGTGGACGGCGAGGTCATCAGCTATGCCTACAACGAGCTGAACCAGCTTGTTTCGGAAACTGGCATTACTTACGAGTACGACCTCAACGGAAATCTCATCAAGAAAACCGAAGCCGACCAGACCACGACCTACACCTACAACGCTCAGAACCGGCTCATACGAGTAACGATTCAAAGTGGACAGCAGGTGAATGTTGAGGAATATCTGTACGACTATGCGGGCAACCGTATAGCAAAGGTAACCGAACTCGGTTCGACTTATTATCTCGTTGACACCAACGGAGCGCTTTCGCAGGTGCTTGCGGAGTATGACGAGAATGGCTCTTTGACAACTTTATACACCCGTGGCGATGAGCTTATCTCGCAGGAGAGAAACGGCGTAAAGTCGTACTATCTCTATGACGGATTTGATTCCGTAAGAATGCTGACGGACGAGGGCGGTTCTGTAACCGATACCTACACCTTTGACGCATTCGGCAACCTGACTGATTCTACGGGCGATACCGAGAACAGCTATCTCTACCGCGGCGAGCAGTACGATAGCTTTACTGGGTTGTATTATCTCCGTGCGAGATATATGAACCCGTTTACCGGCACGTTCATCACAATGGACGAGTACGCGGGAAGCGTGTTTGAGCCAGTGAGCCTGCATAAGTATCTTTATGCGAATGCGAATCCGGTGATGTTTAGCGATCCGAGCGGATATAATTCATTAGCCGATGTCGAAACATCAAGTGCGGGAATGGCAATTGTCTCAGAGGCATATTCATCAGCTTGTATGACTGCTGCAAGAGCAGGCGCTAGGATTCTCGCCCTGCTTAGAACCAGCATTACAATAAGTGTGATGACTGCACCGTTTTTCTTTCCTTTGGCTTCGGCTTTAGGTGATATATGCGGTGGCTTGTTAGATGGTATGGAATCTTCGGCTTCTATTTGTGATGATGTTAGGGATAATGTAGTTGATGATGCATTGTCAAAAGCTGATGACAAAACTAAACGCAAAAAGAAAGGGTGGATTAAATATCTAGACCTTGATGAATATGGTCGTGCAACAGGTGCTGACGCATATATAACGCCGGACATGATTGGAACAGGAAGTCCAGCTAATCACAATATTATTCCAAAAGATTATGTTCCAAACAAGGGTTATGCTCGTGGCCATTTGATTGCCAAGAACCTTGGAGGAAGCGGAAATGAGAAATGTAATTTAGTAACAATTTATCAAAACCCGGTTAATACTCCAATTATGAGGGGCTATGAAATGGCAATTGCTGCGAGAGTTTTAGCAGGTGAAGGAATACGTCTTACTGTAAGACCTGTTTATGGTTCTAATAATAAAAGTGGCATTCCCCGAGGGATATCTATGATAGCTGTTGGGGATAGCGGGTATAAATTAGAAATATTTATCCCCAATAAAAAATAAGTTAGGAGGTATTATGTATTTAGAAAAACTTATTGAATTGGTGCCAGCCCCAGCTAATCCTGTTGGAAATGATGCTTCTTCAATAGTTCATAAAAAATTGGGGATTTATCTTCCAGAAGATTATTTTAATTTTTTGCATGTTTACGGGGCAGGTATGTTTGGAAATTCACTAGAAGTGTTCTCACCATTTATTAAAAATCCATACATGAATTTTTTTAATCAAATTGTGATATTAAGAGATTCATATAATTCCATGAAGCAACTGTGGATTGGTTTGAATCTCAGTAGTGTTTTTCCAACAGGGTCAGGATATCCATTTGATTTTTACCCTGCTGAGGGTGGACTAATTCCATGGGGATGCATTGAAGGATGTGGAACTTTTTTCTATTGGAAACCCAATTATTCTGGATGGGAAATTGTTGCATACAATGATGATGAATATCAGGTTTTTCAAATGTCAATGACGGAATTTATATACAACGTGTTTTCATCTAGCATTGATTTTGCAGGGCTTTCTGAAATAACAAAGAAAGATCTTTGTTTTACAACGTACCAGTAATATTATGTTCCTTTAGCCTGTGCTCAATCACGGGCACTTGAACAAACACTAATGGTTTATTATCATACTCGAAATTGGCTTCAGGAAGACGGCAACAATAGTATAAACGGCATTTCTGAAAAGAATGGCAATAAGAAATCGTATTTTAATGCTTTAAAAGATTTGCTTGAAAATGAAGCCGATAACGAGTTATTGTGTTTCAGGGAAGATATGAACCTATTGACGAAATCGAGGTCGGCGACAAGGTATGGGCATTTAATGTTGAAACCGGAGAATCCGAGCTTAAGACAGTCACAAAGGTTTACGTCCATGCGGTTGATGAGATTCTGCACCTTTACACCGACGAGGGCGATATCGACACAACTGCTAACCATCCGTTCTATGTGATCGGCAAGGGTTGGGTTGCCGCAGGCGACCTTGTTGTCGGCGACGAGGTTTTCAATCTCGACGGGACGACTTCCGTTGTGCTTGGTTCGGCGATTGAAAAACTTGACGAGCCTGTTCTTGTCTATAACCTTGAGGTTGAGGATTTCCATTCCTACTTTGTGGGTCGTGTGCCGGTTTTGGTGCATAATAGATGCAAATTGGGTAATAACATGATTAATTCAGGAAATACACCACCTCAAGATGGAAATAATTATCATGCTCATCATATCTTTCCGCAAAAATTTAGAAAGTTTTTTAAATCAATAGGAATAGATGTTGATGATCCCCAATTTGGCATATGGGTTGAAGAGCACGAACATCTTACAAACGCAAGGTCATATAATAAGCTTTGGGAAGATGAAATTGCCAAGCTAATGCCCTTGATTGGAACGGCACGCGATACAGAATTTTTAGAATTTGTAAGTCAATTAACAAGGTTATGGTGAGTATTATGAAGTTTTATGTTTTCAGCCCTGTGATTTTATCAAAATATGTGAGTGCTCAAGATATCATTCTTCCCGATAATATCAGATACCATACTTGTGAACAATGTGGTGCTGATAATCAGTTGATTTGGGATGAGTTCGTGCCTTGCTTTGAATGTGAAACGATAACATCGCGAAGGCGATTGCCTGATTTAATGCTATATGGTGGAAGAATAGTGAACGCCTTTGGAAGTTGGTTTATTGTTTCAAAAAGGTTTAAGGATTTCTTTGAAGGCAACGGATTTAAGGGGGCAGAGTTTTATTCCGCAAAGCTGTGCTTTTGTCGTAGAAATAAGTTTTTTGATATCCAAAATACATATTTTGTCATGGATATTACCGGACGCGCTGATTATGATTTCAAGGGAATGAATATGGAGATTTCAATGTGCAGAAATTGCGGTATGTATCATTTTGATACTCCTCATATTCCTTTGGCATACAGTAGAGGAACATATCCGTCATTGCTTAGTGAAAAGTCATGGGATGGTTCTGATGTGTTCAACCAAGGTGAGTGCACTGAGCAGTTCGCCAGAAGTGTTTTGGAGTCTGACTTAACGGGTTTCGAGTTTTTGCGCTTTGAGCAAAAGTTTGATAAGTTTGAAAACAAACAATATATAGAAAGGTTATCAGATTTAGTAGATAAATAATTTATCGCCGTTTCGGTTAAGAGTAGGAAGTAGGCACACTTACGAGTACGACCTCAACGGAAATCTCATCAAGAAAACCGAAGCCGCCCAGACCACGGTCTACACCTACAACGCGCAGAACAATCTCATAAGAGTAACAGTTCAGGGCGGACAGAGTGTCAACGTTGAGGAATATCTGTACGACTATGCGGGCAACCGTATAGCGAAGATTTGAGAACTCAGCACGATAAATTATCTTGTCGACACCAACGGAGCGCTTTCACAGGTGCTTGCGGAGTACGATAGTAGCGAGGTCACCGATATCTACATATTTGATATTTGACGTGTTCGGAATCCTAATCTATTCCATGGGCTAAACCGAGAATTGCCAATGAATTTCTCTCAAATCCCCTGTTTCCAAGAAGCAGGGGATTTTTTTCAAAAACAGAATTAAAAAAATGTTTAACTATATCTTAATCTTGCTGCGCTTGCGGAAGTGGCGGCAACCAATATTTCACACATAGAACGAGGTGTAGCAAAGGTCAGCCTAAACAAACAGCGCCCAACAGGACGCTGTTTGTTTTTATGAAGCCGCGATTTTTCCATCGGCTATTCTGATAAGTCTTTCGGCGCGGTGGGCGGCATTTTCATCGTGAGTTATCATAACGATGGTTTTTCCGCAGAGGTGCAGCGCCTCCAGAATTTCGCATATCACCCGCCCGGAGCGGCTGTCCAGATTCCCACAGGGTTCATCGGCAAGAATCATGGACGGACGCGCCGCGATCGCCCTTGCTATTGCAGTGCGCTGCTGCTGACCTCCGCTCATTTCGCAGGGACGGTGACGCGTCCGGTTCTGGAGCCCTACCTGTTCCAGCGCTTCAAGGGCGGCTTCGCGGCGCTGCTTTCTGGGCATTCCTCGGTACATCAGCGGAAGCTCTACGTTTTCCAGTGCTGTCAGCGTGGGAATGAGGTTGAAGCTCTGGAATACAAACCCGATCTTACTGCCGCGGATACGGCTGAGACTGTTGTCGTCCAGCTCAGGAACGCTCTCCCCGTCAAGGTAATAGCTGCCGGAGGTTGGCACGTCCAGACAGCCGAGTATGTTCATCAGCGTGGATTTTCCGCTGCCGCTGGCTCCGCAGATCGTCACATATTCACCGTCCTGAATATCAAGGCTGACCCCGTCAAGCGCGCGGATAACTGTTCCGCCGGCGGTGTAATACCGGCAGAGATTTTCGGCTTTTATCGGCATAAATATTCCCTCCTGTTCGGTAAATAGTCTTTGCAGAATACAGGAAATTTATACAGACGCATTCACGGCTCCGATTTTATGGCATATAATGCCATAAAAGGGGGGCGGCATAATGCTCATAGAATCGGGTTACAGCAGGCAGAGAGCGGTGAATTACGCGCTGAGATGGGCGCTTTCCAGGAATCCACGTTACTACGATTTTGAGGACATCGGCGGGGACTGTACAAATTTTGTATCTCAGTGTCTTTATGCAGGCTGCGGAGTTATGAACTACTCCGGGGACTATGGCTGGTACTACATAAGTCAGGACGACCGCGCGCCTGCGTGGACCGGCGTGGAGTACCTTCAGAGATTCCTGCTGAACAATGATGGAACTGCGGTGTACGGCGAAAGAACCGAGCTTTCCGGACTCAGACCCGGAGATGTGATACAGCTTCGTAATGACGAAGGCAGATTCTACCACACGATGCTGGTTTCATTCGTATTCTATCCTGCCAGACCGGAAAATATCTATACCTGCTCGCATACATACGATGCGCGCAACCGCCTCCTGTCAAGCTACAACTACTCCGCCGCACAGGGCATAAGAATACTTGGTGCAAGGCGGGAGATGAATTAAGGGGGTAAAGATATGGTGATATACACGGTACGTCCCGGCGATACGCTGGCGGTTATCTCACGGAAGTATGGACTTCCGCCAAACCGAATAGCCGCAGACAATGGACTCACGAATTTATCTTCGCTGGTCCCGGGGCAGAATCTGCTTATAAACACGGATACGGTGCGTTATATCCTGCCGGAGGGGCAGACGCTCTTTTCGGTTTCGCAGGAGTACGGAGTTCCGCTGAATGACCTGCTTTCCGCGAATCCCGGGCTGAATCCGCTGAATGTGATGGCGGGACAGACGGTTTATATTCCGGTAGGCTCTTCTGAGCCGCGCCGGACTATTCTGGTGAACGGCTATGCATATCCAGGCATAAATACGAATTCGCTGAACTGCGTGCTTCCATTTCTGACCTTTCTGAGCCCGTTCAGCTATCAGCTCACCACGACTGCGGAGCTTATCCCCCCTGACGACAGCGAGCTCATCTATCGCGCACAGCGTTCCGGAGTAATGCCGCTGATGGTGGTTACCAATATCACTGGCGGGGGCTTCAGCACGGAGTCGCTGTCTGGAATCCTTGCTTCGCCGGAGCTAAGGGAGCGGCTCGTCGGCAATATCCTGTCAGAGCTTGAATCCAAGCAGTATTACGGCGTGAATATGGATATCGAGTACATTGCGCCGTCTGACCGGGAGAGCTATAACAGTTTTCTTGAGACGCTTGCTGAGCGGCTTCATTCAAATGGATATATCCTGATGACCGCCCTTGCGCCGAAAATATCTCCCGACCAGCAGGGCGTTCTGTATGAGGCGCACGACTACGCTGCACAGGGGAGAATAGCAGATTATATTATTATCATGACTTATGAGTGGGGATATACATGATACCATACATCATTATAGTAAACCAAAGACCGAGTATAAAAAAGGAAACCTCTGAAAACCGGTGCGAAAAGCAAAAATGGGCAGGGCGCAACGCCGCTGTTCGTCCTGGAGATAACGCTGGGATCCCAGATGATTTCATAGCAAAAAAGGCGGCTTCAGGAAAACCAAAGCCGCCTTTTATGACATAAGTTCAATTACTCAGCCACTATCGCCCTGAGTATCGCGGAAGCGTCCAGCGCGTTCATCACGCCGTCGCCGTTGAAGTCCGCCATGCGTGGATTCTCGCCCCTGGAGAATCCCACGATATCCTTTAATATCATAGCTGCGTCCAGCGCGTTCGTTATGCCATCGTTGCTGAAATCTCCGGGCAGGTCGCTGTATTCGCACACCATAACGACATACTCGCCGCCAGTGTACGCACCGGGTATCGCCGCTGTTCCGTCCACGGATATCCGCGTGCAGCAACGGAATTCCAGACCGCCGTCCGTCAGACGGTACACGTTCGCGAACTGATCCGCAAACTCCCTGCGGAACGTCAGCTTTAGTTCAGCCGGGATACCCGTGCCGCTTATTTTCAGGTCAGCGCCGAAAACTCCGCGCAGCCCGCTCCTGTCGGAGTTTCCGGGGAGCACGGTAAAATCTGCGGCAGAAGCAGACTTTATCGCCGCGCCGTCAATGATCCAGCTCTTTATACTGTCGATAATGAATTCCGCCTTTATCCTGCTGTCGGCTATCGCCTTTATCACGTCCGCAGGGACGGTGGTTTCGCCGTTGAGCGAGATCACCGCGTTCCCGCCGCCCTGCTTCATGAGGTCAGCAGCGATGTCCGCCCAGGACTTCTGAACGCCGTTTATGCCGGGCTGCGTTTCCGTGGCTGCCGCAGGTCTGGAGGGTCTTGCAGTTCCACCGGAGGAGCTACCGCCTGTGGAGGTTTTCCTCGGAGACATTTCGTAGCCGCAGACCGTGCACAGCTCTGGCTTTGCATAGGTCGCCGCGCCGCCGGAAACGTGATCTTCAATGTCTGATACCGCACCGCACACCTCGCAGATATGCCAGTGTCCCGACTTGTCGGATTCATATTTTTCCGACCATTTGTGTCCCGCCGCCGGAACAGTGCGGCGCTCTGTTGAGAGCTTCTCGCCGCAAACCGTGCAGTAGATCGCTTCGTCATAGGAGCCGTCCGCGGTGCAGGTAGCAGGAATCTCGTTCTCCCTGACCGCTTCGCCGGGAGTGTGCCCCGTTGCCGGAATAGTCTTGTGCTCGGTGGAGATTTTTTCACTGCAAACCGTGCAGTAGATCACCTCGTCATAGGAGCCGTCCGCGGTGCAGGACGCAGGAACCTCGTTCTCTCTGACCGCTTCGCCGGGAGTGTGCCCGGTCTTTGCAAGAACAACGTTTTGCAGCGCAGTTTCCTGGGTTCCGGCTTCGTCAAGGAAGTACCTTGTGCAAAGCCCGCATTCCCAGTACTCGGCGTTGCCGTCGGAAATGCAGTCCGGCTCTGAGCGGCCGTGGCGCGTGAGCTCGCCGTGACCGCTTTTCAGCGTGAGCGAAACCGCCTGGCTCGGATTCAGGCTGTCGGTTTCGGCAAACCTGATATACCCCGTCACAAGCTCGTCATGCCCGACAGGAGCGGCATTTTCCGCGCCCCAGTCTGAGCCGTCAAAGCTGAACTCCACGCCGGAAAGCCCGGTCACTATTTCAGCGGTGATATCGCTTCCGGAGCTTGTCAGCTCAATCCTGAAATCAGACTGTAAGGGAGCCTGCTGGTCGCCCTTTTCGGCGAGGGTCACCGTGATTCTGAACGTGAAATCAGTATAGTTCTGCGTGGGGAGGGTCACGGTTATTTCTGCCGTGTTTCCGATGGATTCCGCCGTATTCCCGCCGAGGGTGAAGAACAGCTTTCCGTCAGAGTACCGCGCGCTGTCTGCGGCGAGTATTCCGTTAACGTCAGCGACCGCAATGGAAGCCGGGAAGATCTCCCCGGTGTTTTCGGGAAGCCCGCCGAGAGAAACGCTTTTTTCCTCCCTTGAACCCCAGTTGCAGGAGAGCGCGATATCCGCAGCCGCCGGAGCCTGCGCCTTTGCTATATCCAGAGTTACGTCAGCGGTGAGCGGTATGTAGTACTCCGGGTGAACGTCGGCGGTGAACTCAGCCGTATACTTTCCGGTATCGCCGGCGTTCGGTATATCGCCGCCGGAAAGCGCCCATCTGCCGGGAATTTCGTCAGTGCCGAGCATTGCTTTCAGCCCGGAAACGGACAGACTGCCCAGGCTGTCGCCGAACGTACCGGAGGCAGTTCCGGAGCCGCTTGCGGTGAGCGCCGCAGGGGTTATCGTAAACGTCCAGTCCGGGGAGGCCACGTCGCTGGATGCAAGGTAGCATTCGCCCTTGGCAACGTCTATTTTTACGGTGTAGGTTCCGGGGGCGATCGGCTCTGTTGGAACTCCGTCCAGATAGTACTTTACCGCCGTTATTTCGCCCATGCCTGTTTCTGAGCCGTCGCTGAACCTGCGCGCTTCAACGGCCGCAGCAAGCGGAAGCCCGGTGTACTCGGTGTCGGCAGGCGCGTGGAATATGAAGTCATCTACAGCGGGGGTGCCGTAGTATATCGTGTAAAGCCAGCCGCCGATCCCGCTTGCCGCATTGTAGTACTCGCCCTCTGCCACGTCAATGAGCACCTTTATCGTTTCCGGTTTTACGGGTACGGCTATTTCGCCGCTGGTGCTGCTTAAATAGTGCAGGGTTATTTCGCCGACTCCTTCAGTTCCGTCGTTTACGGTGACGGAAACGGGTTTTCCCTCGCCGTCATATCTGCAATCCTCCGGGGCGGTGAATGTGAACAGGTCGGCGGTGATGTAGCCCTTTACGATAGTGAATTCCCAGCCGCCCGAGAGCACAGCCGCCTTGTAGTTTTCACCATCGGCGATGTCTGCCGTTACGGTGTATGTCCCGGGAATAACCGGGTCTGATTCAGCGCCGTCACGGTAGTATTTAAGAGTGATATCTCCCGCGCCGGTGATCCCGGGCTTAACAGTGATTTCTGCTTCCTTTGCCGCGCCGTTGTATTTAAGGTAGGACGGCGGGGCAAATTCCAGGTCAGCCGCCGTGAGCGCCAGCTTTTCTACCTTAACGGTGCAGGCCGCAGAGGTATTGGCTATGAACGAGGAATCCGCGCCGCTGTAATTCAGCACGAATCTGCAATCGTCACCCGCAGCGGGGAGCGCAGAGGTGGTGACATTAGTTTTCGCGCCGTCCGGGAGCGCTGTGGCGGCGACTACCTCCTTATCGTTCAGCGTTACCGTGAACGAGCCGCTGCCAGCGGTGAGCGCAGTCTTTGAATAAGCCTGCGGCATTCCGTCAAATTTCACCAGGGAATACACAGTGAGATCCGCCGTGCCCAGGTAAGCCGGGGAATCCGCAGAGCTGTTCTCAAGGATCACGCCGGATTTGTATCCGATGGACGGCGCGCTGTCCTCCCGCAGCGAGGGATAATACGCGATCCCAGCCGCCTTGTCGTTCGCCTTTTTCGTCCAGAACGTGGAATCAAGCCCCATAGTCGTCAGCGCGTCCGCGGAGGTCATCCGGAGGGTCGTGAGCCCCTGCGCCGCTCCCTCGAGATCCGCTCCGGCGATTCCCTTTGCACCGCTTGTGTCGGAGTTGTACCAGCAGTTCTTCACGTTGTTATTTTCGCTTCCGCATATTGCACCAACATTGTCGGTTCCGGTCACGGTGCCGATATTTATGCAATCTATGGTTTGTGTTGAGCTTTCGCCGCATATACCGCCGACATTCCTGACGCCTCTTACCGCGTTTCCGTTAACGCACCGCCCCCTTGTACCTGACGCGTGACCAAAGATACCGCCAACATTATTTCTGCCGGTAATACTTCCGTTTTCAGTGATAATATCATACACCCAGCCCGATACATAGCCGAAAAGTCCGACATTATCAGAATCAGGCTGATTAATTATCAGATTGGATATCTTATGTCCATCTCCGCTGAAAAACGCATAGAATGGCGTGACTTCGTTTCCTATCGGGGTGATATTTTTTCCTGAAAGGTCGATATCGCTTTGCAGGACGTAGTTTCTGCGCCACATTGCGCTGTTCTGTGTGAGCTTCTCAAATTCATCTGCCGTGGTTATGGGATTATAATATCGCCAGCTGTCACGATTCAGCGTGAAATAGTTGTACATACGCAGCTCGCCGGACTGCGCCTTTCCTACGCCTTTAAGGCTGATGAGCGTGTAGTTGTCCGAGCGGTATCTTCCGTTTGCCGTGCCCGTGGCGTAGCTTCCTGTTTCCCAGATGTCGCTGGAAAAGTCGGATTGCCGACTGGTCAGGTCTTTGGTTTCAACAGGACCGCCAAAATCCTCCACCAAGAAAAGATCCTTGGAGTAATAGCACTTTGTCGAGGGACCGGTACCGACAATACCGCCGACATTACTGTTGCCGCATATCTCAGCCATGCTGAAGCTGTAGAAAACGTCGGCGCTGTATTCCACTGAGCCGCAGATACCGCCGACAAAGGAATCGCCGACCAGCATTCCGGTGTTGTAGCAGTTCGCTAAGGTGCTTCCGTCTGTGCTTTCGCCGCAGACGCCGCCGGTTTTGAGGATTCCCGTGACGGCTCCGGTGTTGTAGGACATCTGTACGGTGCCGCTGTTCTTGCCGCAGACGCCGCCTGCCGATTCCTTTCCGGTGACGGGAGCGTTGTTGTAGCAGCCGGTGATGGTTCCCGCGTTCAGGCCGCAGATGGAGCCGGTGCAGTTCCCGCCGGATATTTCGCCGCTTTCAATGCCAACGTATGTTATGGTACCGGTGTTATAGCCGAAAAGACCAGAATAGTCGGAATTCCCAGAGATTTTAACATTGTTCAGGACGTGGCCGTTGCCGCTGAATTTCCCGCTGAACGGCACGGTTTCAGTGCCTATCGGGGAGAACGATCCTCCCGTAAGCTGGATATCTCCGGCAAGGACGTAATTTCCGCCCCACTTCGTATTGTCCCCGGCGAGAGCAAGCAGCTCCCGCTCGGTGCTTATTTCGGTGTAGGAGTCCCATTCGGGGGAGGCTTCCGTGCCGAAGTTGTAGTATTCAAGCCTTGTTTCTTCCTGCTTCGCTCCGGCGGGGACAGGGTCTGCGCGGAGAATTGTTTTCTTTCTGCCGGCAACAGTTTCCCTGGCGTATCCCTCCGTCCAGCTTTCCGGCTTGAAAGAGTTTATTACCTCCTCAGCCGGGGCGCTGCTGGCAGAGCCGCTGACGTCCGCCTTACCGCCTATTGCGGTAAGCCCGCTGCCGCTGCTGTATATGCAGTCTGTGAAAGAGGAATGGTCGCCGCCGTTTCCGCAGACGCTTCCAAGCGAGCCGCTGCCGCTAACCTTTCCGGTATTCGCGCAGCCGCTGACGCTGGAAACAATTTCATGACCATTGGATTCGTAGCCGCTTACCGAACCGCAGATACCGCCGATATTTCCGGTTCCGGTGACTTCACCGGAGTTGAAGCAGCCGCTCAACGAGTTAGAATTTCCTGTGCCGCAGATACCGCCGACGTTTTTCGTGCCGCTGACCGCGCCGGAGTTATAGCAGTTCTCGATTTCACCGCCAGAAGAGCTGCCGCACACTCCGCCCGCCTGTTTCGGGCTTTCAACAGTGCCTGAGTTATAGCAGCCGCTTATCTTACCATAACTATAACCGCATACTCCGCCTGTTGTGCGGCCTTCATCATGTGTTCCCGCAGTGCAGCTTACGCTTCCGGTGTTTCGGCAGGAGATCAGCGTACCTTCGCTGTAAGCGCACACGCCGCCGATTAATCCGATATCTCCGATATCACCGCTTACCGAGCAGGAATTCGTGCAGTTTATAAGACTGCCGTTATTTACAACAGCAATTCCGGCAACGCTTTCCTTGCCGTATATTGAGCCGCCGTCCAGCGTGAGATCTCTGATAACGCTGCCGCTGTTGACCTCGCCGAAAAGCGCCACTTGGGACTTTTCAGGCTCGTTTATGTAAACGTTCTTTATGGAATGTCCGTTTCCGCTGAATTTGCCGTAATAGTTCTCTATTATCTTAACGTCCGTCCGGCTTTCAAGGTCGATATCGTTACCGAGGACGTAGTTTTGGTTCCACTTTGCTTTGTCCGCGCCGATATCTACGAACTGCTGGGCTTCTGTTATAAGCGTGTAGGTGTCCCAGTCCGGATCGGATTCCGTGCCGAAATTGAACACCTTGCGCTCCATTGCGGCGGGCGCCGCCGGAATGTTCTTAAGCCTTACATAGGTCATCTGAGCCTTGCCGCTGCCGTCCTGGGTTATGCTGCCGGATTCCCATATGTTTTCGTCAAATCCGTTGTATTTATCAATGCTGCCGCACAGAGCTCCGGTGGGAATACCTTTTGCCTTGTTATCACCGCCGGCGGGGCTGAATACGTCGCTGTTGTAATAGCTGTTTGCTATTCTGGCGTACATATTTCTTACATCATCCGAATGACTGACAGCATAAACCGATTTTTCTCCGGTAAGCTCCCCGGCATTTATGCAGAACGTTATGTAATTGAGGTTTATCCCCGCGATACCGCCTATCTGTTCTTTACCCGTGATACTGCCGCTGTTGAAGCAGTTGCTGATCCGGGTGCCCTGGGCGGTGTTTCCGCAGATACCGCCGATGAACGAATTTGCGGTTATATTCCCCATATTCAGGCAGCCGGAAATCGTTCCGGTGCTGTACCCGCAGATACCGCCGACATATTTTCCGCCCTCGGTGCTTCCGGTAATGTCCGCCGAGTTCCAGCAGTTTTCGATGGTTCCGGTGCTGTACCCGCAGATACCGCCGACATATTTTCCGCCCTCGGTGCTTCCTGTAATGTCCGCCGAGTTCCAGCAGTTTTCGATGGTTCCGGTGCTGTATCCGCATATAGCGCCGGTTCTTTCAGCGCTGCCAACGCTGATGTTTCCGCTAACTGTGCCGAGATTCCTAATCGTGCCGGAGGAACAGCCGAAAAGTCCCTGACCGTCCAGTCCGGCGGTAAGGGTCAGCCCGGATATTTTGTGATTCTTTCCGTCAAATGTTCCGGCGAAAGGCTTAGTAACAGTGCTGCCGCCTGTCTCGCGCTCTCCTATGCCTATGGGAGCCCACTCGCTGCTCGACAGGTCAAGATCGGCCTCAAGCTGGAAATACTTCCCCTGATATGTTTCACCGCCGTTCACCCGCTCCGCCAGTAACGCAAGCTGCTCCGCCGTTTTTATGATGTACGGGTTGGAGCTGTCTCCGTTACCGCCTTCAAAGCTCTCGGCGGCTGTTCCGTCCCACGCTGCGGCAGCCGATCTTCCGAGCCCTGGATTTATGACGAACAGCGCCGCTATCAGCGCTATAATTGCAAGACCCGCGGTCAGCAGCCGCATTCTTTTTGCTGTCATGAGATTACCTCCTGTAAATTGTTCTTCTGTCTCTGCACGGATATTCACCGCCAAACCAATATTATGCAATACTACTATTATTATAGTTTAGGAATCATGATTTGTCAATAGAACTGATCTGCCTTTCCGGGCATATGTCCTGAATTATTAAAGGGCAACACCGCACAATTAACGGATAGCGCCTTTGCCAGGCGACGCTTACACGGCGCTTGCCTTTGGTGCATAATAACACATAATTCCCTTTAAAAACCTCATGTGAGCGAAAATGTACAGTGCGCCGAATGCGATGAAAGCCGATGAAGTAGTGGTATGTACTGCCATTGCGATTGGAGTAGATCCGACAACTCCGTGGAGATCTGCGGAGTTGTCGTGAAATGTCTGTGTGCTAGCAATGTACGCTGTTTACCTGCGGAAATCCCGGGCAGACCTTGACGCGGAAGCATGATGACAAGGCTCGGACGGGCAGCAGGAATCACAGCGACACACTCCGCTGCCCGAACCGGAATTGCGGCAACGTATCCGCAAAGCTGGAGCTTGTTGAAAGCGTTCTCGTTGAGAGAGTGGCACGGTGGCTCAGCGACTGCCGCGTGAATGTCAGCCGGAAGCCTGCCGCAGATACTGCGATAGCGGAGCGGACGACAGCCGAAAAGGTACGTTCTGAACTTGCTAAATTGGACATCCGGCGCGAGAGAATATATTTGTTACTGGAACAGGGAGTGCATTCCGCCGGGGAATTCCGGGAGCGCATGGAAGCGCTCGAAAAGCGAAAAGCGCAGCTTTCGGATAATCTGCGGCAGGCTGAGCAGGCGGTAAGCGAGGCTGAGGGTATTCGTCAGCTTTATGCGCAGATAATCACCAGGGCGGAGCGTGTGATGGTAATTTTGATACTGAGTATAAAAAACTTAAAACCGCATATAAATTCAGTATATAAAGTATAAGCCGTTGACCCGAAGGAGGTAATAAATGTTCATTAACTTTTCAAATCACCCGTCTGCCAGATGGTCGGCAGAGCAGACTGCCGCCGCAATGAAGTTCGGCGATATCGTCGATCTGCCATTCCCTGACGTACCTGCCGACGCGGATACTGCTGCCGTTTCTGCACTTGCCGATGAATACTGCGCCCGGATACTTTCCCTGGGGGCTGACGCGATTCTTGTGCAGGGCGAGATGTCGCTTTCGTTTGCGGTCGCGGGCAGGCTCCAGAGGAACGGCGTTGCTGTTCTGTGCGCGTGCAGCGAGCGGGTCTGCGAGACTTCCGTGCTTGACGATGGTTCCACGGAGCGGCGTTCTGTTTTCAGGTTCGTGCGGTTCCGCAGGTATCCTCTTCTGGTATGATTTTCGCATAATAATTCTTTCAGGGTATTGACACGGACGAAATTATGTGGTAAAATCATAGTATAAAGGGTGGTAAAAATGAAGCATAATAAATGTTTTCCAAAAATTCAAATCCCGGTTTGCAGCATAACCATGCGGGCTCGTGGGTTTGCAGTCTGAACTACCCCCTCACCGAGAGGTGATTGAAACATCATCTCCGAAAGTATCTGAGAAGCGTCCGGGTCAGTCTGAACTCCCCCCTCACCGCAAGGTGTTTGAACCAAATCCCCGATATCCTAAAAAGATATCGGGGATTTTTCTATGCAAAAAACTTAAAAACACAGCTTGTCCGGGTATACATAGTGAAAGGAAAAGCTCCTGAGAAAATCTCAGAAAAAAGTTTCCGAAAAACTTAAAAAACCTGCTTGTCCTGGTATATATAGTGAAAGGAGATGATCACATGGTAAAGAACTTCTGCGATGTTCCTATGTTCCGCTGATTTTCCGACATTCACTCTTCAAGGGGGTATTCACATGAACAGATATTTTCAGTACTTTGTTTCGGCGTTCCTTTATGAAATGTGGCTCGGCTATCTTTATTCACCGTTTGCCGGCGAGCCTGACTGCTCCTCTGATTTTTACAAATAAAACTTAAAAAACCGGATATTCCGGGTATAGATAGTGAAAGGTGGTGATCCCCATGCCGGTACCTATTATAGTTGCCATCATCAGCGGCGTTTCTTCCATTATTGTCGCAGCGATCAATGCTGACTGACTTCCTGTTACATTCCGATATGAAAGGCGGTGATATAATGGCTGGCGTTATAATGCCCAGACACGACCTGTTCGGCGGCTCCCGCCGCAGGCGTCTGTTTATCCTTTACTGATTTCTGATGTTCCGAAGGGAGGTGATATCCATGGCTGATCGTGACAGCTTCATTCTTGGCGTTCTGGCTGGCATTCTTCTGGGCGGTGAGGACGACTGATCCGCACTTGATTTCAATTTAAGGGGGTGATATTCATGGGTTCTGTTCTTGGCACCATTATCCGCGCTATCCTTGACGCTGCCGCCGACCCTGTATGCCGTGACTGATCCGGCTTATTTCCACGAAAGGAAGTGATAAAACTTAAAAAGTTCAGTTTCTTGGGTATATATAGTGAAAGGTGGTGATACCATGGATGAGTTCATGAATCCCGGTTCTCAGCGCGACGATTCCCCGTTCGGCCGTTCTATCTGCTGGTGATTTTCTCTTATTCCACGTTAAGGAGGTGAATGTAATGCCTGTTGCTGTTATTACCGCCATCATCGGCGCTGCCGCTTCCATTGCTATTGCGGCTGTCAATTCTCAGGAGTAATTCCTGATCCCCTGATTTTATATGAAAGGTGGTGATACCATGAGCAAGATCATAAATCCCGATCCCCTGCGCGACGATTCTCCGCTCCGTTGGCTCATTTTCTGGTGATTTTTCTCTGATTCCACGTTAAGGAGGTGATTTACATGAGTGCAGGTGTACTTACTGCCATTATCGGCGCTGCTGCTACTGTCGCTACCGCGATCGTCAATTCCAATTCCGATGACTGAACGCCCGTTTAGGGCAGGGGGAGGTGATAATCATGCGGCTTTTTTCGCCGGAAAACGGTTGACATTTCGGGACAAATGTGCTAAACTATACTTATAGGAGTGGTAAAAAATGAAGCATAATAAATGTTTTTCAGAAATTCAAATCCCGTTTTGCAGCATAACCATGCGGACTCGTGGGTTTGCAGTCTGAACTACCCCCTCACCGAGAGGTGATTGAAACTTCGATTTCGGCTAGTTTTTTCATAATAATATCCTCCTAGTCTGAACTACCCCCTCACCGAGAGGTGATTGAAACCTTTCATATTTCGGCAAATTAATGTGTAACTTATGAAGTTGTCTGAACCACCCCCACACCGCGAGGTGATTGAACCCCACCCCGATATTCGGCAAATGTAACGAACATCGGGGGATTTTTTATCCATTTCCCACAACATTCCACAAAAATATTGACAAAAATTGCCGAATGTGATAAAATAAATGTTGACAAGAACAATGATTCACCGCCCGGAATTATTCCGGCGCGGAAAAGAACGGAGTTGATATGATGGCAGAAACCGGATACGGCTGCGTGACTGCGCTTTACGACTGCCGCAGCAAACAGGAATACATCTACCGCACCAACAGGATACGCGAGATCTCCGGCGGTTCGGAGCTTCTTGCAAACGTCTACGGAATGTTCTTCAGAGCCGCAGAAAAGAAGGGACTCCGCATAAATTCAGACTGGCGCAGCGGCGCGGAATTTTCCGTGAAAGCATTTGCGGAAAGCGGCTTCGACGGCGAAGTGATATATGAGGGCGGAGGAAATCTCTTTATCATGTACAAAAGCCGTGAGACCTATATCCGTGCTAACCGCATTTTCTCCCGCATGCTGCTGGAAAAGACCTACACCATATCAGTGATAGCCGCCTGCGTTGAAACCACCGATAATTTCAAGGAGGACCGAACGCGCCTTTATAAGGAAAACAGCCGGATAAAGTCCACCGACTGGATATCTGTTCCCTGCAATACCCTGCCGATAACGCAGGTAGACAGGGATAATTTTATGCCCATCGTAAAGAAAGAGGACAACTGCTCCCTTTCGCGGGAAAGCGTACTGAAACGCAAGGCGTTTGAGAAGTCTGCGGAAATCGGCGAGATGTTCCTTGACTATATCTCCGGCGAGGAAAATAAGGGCACCGAAAGTCTGCTTGCCGTTATCTATGTTGACGGCAACGCAATGGGCAAAAAGTCGAAGGCGTGCACCGAGAATATCAGCGGCTACACGGAATGCGCTGCCGCGCTCCGTAAGTTCTCGTTAGGCACGGACAAGTCGTTCGTGGAACGTCCGATAAGCGCTATAAAGGCAAAGCTCGCCGAACGAACCGATGGCAGGCACAAGTTCCGCAGAGTCATCGCCGGCGGCGACGAGATAACCCTGATATGCAACGCAAGAGCGGCGCTCGATGTCGTAACTGCATATTTCAGCGCGCTCGACGAGGAAAACCGCTCCCTGCCTGACGACCAGAAAAATTACGCCTGCGCAGGCATTGCAATAGCGCACAGCCATGCGCCGTTCTCCGATGTTTATGAGATCGCGGAACAGTGCTGCGAATCCGGAAAAAAGAAGTCAAGAGCGCTGGACAGCCGTGTGAATTACGTGGATTTCCACTTCTGTCGTTCTGGTATCACCAACGATATGGAAACTATCCGGGAAACACAGGAAAAGGGACTGACCGCGCGCCCGTATGAGGTTTCGGCTGAACTGAGTGAGTTTATCAGCTCCGGACAGCGCCTGAGTGAAATAGGCAGAGCAAATATAAAGGATCTGGCGGCGGCAATGATAAAGGGCGATTCCTACTACCGCTTCGAGGTCGAGAGGATAAAGTCCAGATACCCCGACGCCGGGCTTGACAGCAGCGATGAAAAGCTCCGCAGGCTGATTTTTGATATCGCGCAGGTGTATGATATCTGGTTTGCAAAGCCGGAGTCCGATGAACAGGAGGCGTCCGAATGAAATGTGAATTAAGAATAACGCTGAAGTCGGATATGTGCTCCGCAAGCGGAGACGGTTTTTCGCTGTCGATAGATACCGATGTCAGCTATGACAGCCACGGCTTTCCGGTGATACCTTCGAGGCGCATAAAGGGCTGTATGCTGGAGTCCGCAAAGTACATAGGCGCACAGAATATCGGTGAGATATTCGGCGTTTCCGGTACCAGCCGCGGTTCGCTGAGAATAGGGAACGCAGTCCCGGAGGGCTACGCTTCCCTCTGCGCGGAGGCTGAAAATTCCGGGAAGAACGCGCAGCAGATACTTGCGCTGTTCACTTCCGTGAAAGCCTCGACCGCCATCGAGGACGACACGGCGAAGAATGAGAGTCTGCGCTTTATGCGCGCGGTGAACCACTATTCGCCGTTTGACGGGTCGGAGATGGTTTTCACCGCGCCGGTCGAGATAGATGAACAGTATTTTGACGAACTTTCGAGAATATGCAGGGCTGTCCGGAATATCGGCTACAAGCGCACCCGCGGATTCGGCGCGGTCAGGTGCGGGCTTTTAAGGTCAGAGCAGTCCTGCGTAAGTACCGTTTCCGGAAAGATAACAGATGATGAAGCGGTCTACGAGCTTCGCTATTCAATACGCAACGAATCCACGCTTATGCTCCCGGGAAGCAATTCTTCCGAAACGGGCGACTATATCAGCGGAACTTCCATTATGGGTTTCTTTGCAAATCAGTATCTGAAAAATCACTCTGACGACAGCGATTTTGAGGAAATGTTCCTCCGGCATGGTGTGATTTTCTCGAATCTGTATATCACCTCTCCGGAGGGAACCGCCGCTTATCCCGCGCCTGCCGCCATCGCAAAGGACAAGACTCAGTCCGTTGAAAGCGGTAAGACAGAATATGCGAATCTTCTGACGGCTGACGAAGATCCAGGCAGGATACTGAAACCGTTGAAAAGCGGATATTTCGCCGCCGGGTCGGAAATCAAAGTTCAGACCGAGACCGTATATCATCACAGTACGGGTAATGACAGTACTCTCTATACGCAGACCTGTATCTGTCCCGGTCAGGTGTTCAGCGGAACTGTTACCGGAAAGGGAAAATACCTGCGGAATATCGCAGAAGCTCTCTCCGGCGGCATTGTGACCGTCGGCAGGAGCAAGACCGCACAGTACGCGGAATGCAGCGTTCTGTACGCTGAGCTTAAACCGCAGGAGCAGAAACAGCTTTCTGTCTCCGGAGGAGAAAAGATAGCGGCGGTGTTCTGTTCTGACGCTCTTTTCACCGAAGACTGCGGAGTATATACGACTGACTTCAGCGAGGTTTGCGGTCAGCTCGGAATAAAGAACGCCGATACCGCTAAGTCGTTCATGAAGTATAAGACGATCATGGGTTATATGTCCGCTGGAAACTACAAGAAACCGCATATCCGTGCGGTCGCCGCAGGAAGCACGATATGCTTCACGGCTGAGAGTGCCTGCACACTGTCGGAGTTCGCGTATTTCGGCGCAAAGAACGGCGAGGGCTTCGGAATGGTTCGTTTTGTAAAGGCGGACGAGCTTATGAAACTCGGGGAAAGCGGATTTGTTTCCGGAAAGGTAAATGCGGAGACAGACGGCAGGCTCACTGAACTCCTCAAAAAGAACAATACGACCGAAGAAATGCGCAGTTCCGCCATAGACTATGCGTTCAGCAACAGAAGCGCGCTTGTCGTGTTGACTTCATCGTTTGTCGGCAGAGTGCTGCTGATGATACGTCAGGCGAGCGATTTTAGCGATCTTATAAAGCGGATAGACTCCGTCAAGACAGAGGAAAAAAAGAAAAAGGCGCACGATATTGCTATGACCGCCGAAAAATACAAATACGGCAGGGACTGGCGCGAGTATCTTGAAACCGTATTCCTGCTGGGTAAATACTTCCTCAGAACAGCTGACAGGAAGGAGGAAGAATAACAATGGAGCGTGTATATTACAGGTACATTTTCAGACTGAAAAGCCCTCTGGCGCTCGGTTCCGGGATAAGCGACAATACCGATTCTGACGTTCTCCTGGACAGCCGCGGGGTGCCGTATATCCCGGCTACCTCTATTGCCGGAGTTATCCGTCACAGCGTTGACACTGATACTGCCGAAAAGCTTTTCGGAACTATCCAGAACGGCAGCGGCGAGATGAGCAAAGTGCTGACCTACGACGCAGTCTGCACCGGAGAAAATACCATATCTGTCCGCGACAGCGTAAGGCTGAAAGACAAGGTGGCGGAGGATACAGGAAAGTTCGATTTTGAGGCGGTCGAGACCGGAGCGGAGTTCAGAGGCTATATCGAGCTTGCGGACTGCGGAGCTGACGGCGACAGCGTAATGACCGAAGCGTTCCAGAAGATAAACGCAGGATTGCTGAGATTCGGACATAAAACGACAAGAGGGTACGGAACGGTCGCTGTTGAAGGACTCCAGCGCATAGAATTCAGCAATGTTGACGACTGGCTGGATTTCGATATGTTCGACGATGAGTGCTGGAAAAACGCTCAGGCTGTGGAACTGACGAAGCCCTCCGACCTCACAAGAATAACGCTTTCGCTGAAACAGCAGGGCGGAATTTCAATACGCAGGTATTCGACCTCCGTTTCTGACGGAGAGAATGCAGCGCCGGACTATGAGCAGCTTTCCCTGCGCAGCGGAGTTCCGGTGATACCCGGTACAAGCTGGGCGGGCGCATTCCGGGCAAGATTCTGCGAGTTCGCAGGAGAAGAAAAAGTAGATGAGCTTTTCGGCCATATCGAGAAAAATATCAAGCAGGCGAGGAATAAGAAGTCGGCGGTATATTTCAGCGAAAGTATGCTTAACGGCGGTTACTACAAGACCGTTACGAGAAATTCCATTGACAGATTCACTAGCGGCACGAACGACGGCGCACTGTATACAGAGAAAACCTATTACGGCGGAGGCACCGAGCTTGAGCTGCTGTTCACGGAAAAGCAGCACACTGACGTACAGCGTGCTGTCCTCGCAGTAATAGCCGACCTTGACAACGGCTTCCTGTCCGTTGGCGGACTGACTTCGGTAGGGCGCGGGATATTCTCGGTAGAAAAGCTCTGCATCAACGGTCAGGACATGACTGAAAGCTTCAGGAATTACGATTTTGACAAGCTGCTGGAGGTGTGGTGATGTACGATTTTATCTGTGAAAACGGCAGGGTTGAGGAATCCGGACTTGAGGCGCTTTTTAACTTGAAGGCGCAGTCCGGAATGATATCCTACCGCCAGTATACCACCGGGATATTCTGCGATGAATTCAGCGGCAATGTCGGTGACGCGGCGCATCTTCTTGAGATCCGGCTGTTCAATGAAAATGCGGAGATAAGGGCTTTCCGCCCTGAGCTGGGAATTCCGTTCACATGGCGGATTATCGATGACAGCAGATTTCGCAAAGCGCTTTCCGGTGACGAAACATTTGAGGACAGAACATACACCGAACAGCAGTATCTTGACATCGACTCTATTAAATCGTCCGGCAGAAATTATACTGCGACAGGCGGCGGGCATTACACGCTTCCGGTGGAGAACGCCGAAAAGCTGGAGATACGGAATTACTGCATTTATGACGATAACGGCATACTGAAAATAGTGGATTTCAGGATAGTACGTATCCTTGCGAAAGGAGAACAGTAATGGACGACAGATTTGTTAATCCTTACACCTTTGTCCCGCTTCCGAAAGGCGGCGTTAAACGCAGCGACTGCACCGCAGTGAGAGAGCCGGTTTTCAGCGGGGAGATAAAGTGCAGGCTCATCACAAAAACGCAGATAGCCGTGCCGGATATCCTGAAAAATCCCGTTCCGGACAACGTGGAAAGAACCGAGCCGAAGAAATACGACTTCTTCACGCTTGACGGAAAAGCGGCTATCCCCGGCAGCGGAATACGCGGAGTTATCCGCAGCGTATACGAGGTGCTGACGGATTCCTGTATGCATCTTAACGACAAGGATCATTTATACACCAGATTGTATAAAGAAAAGCCGGGAATAATAACTTACGACCGCAATCAGAATAAATATATACTTCACGAATCTGTTCGCTTGCGTGACAAGACTGGAAAAGTACACAGAACTGGTGAAAAGGTAAGTTATTTTCTTTACGATGCAGAAGAAAAAAAGCCAAAAGACCTGATCAAAGGTTATTCTCTTGACGGTGAAAAGAATGGTGTATATATTCATGCGGGTCCCTTTGAAAACTCTCCTAGTCCGAGCGTTTTTAAATATATTTCTTCCGGGAAAGAGATAGATGAAAAATATATTTACTGCCTGATAGAAAATGTCAGAATGTATGAGGGAAAAAACGCGAAAGATCATAAGAATACCATCAAGGAAGAATATGAATCTGCAATCAGAGAAATGAAGACGAACGAAGGCTGGCTTCCCGTGTGGTATTTCTATGATCGGTATACTCAAAAATACTATTTTGCGCCGTCGCAGCGTTCAAGAGCAGTGTTTGTAAATAGTCTTGGTTATGTTGTTGAAAAAGCGGGAATGATGGCTTGCAGCAAATCAAATCTATGTTGTGCTGCTTGCGCACTGTTTGGGTTCATTGGGAATAAATCAGGTGACTCGGATACTCGTGTCAGCCATGTCAGATTTACAGACGCGATATGTGAGAACCCGGATTGCTTTGACGGATCATATATTCTTCCTATACTCGGCGAACCTAAACATTCCGCGTTTGAATTTTATCTCACAGGGCATAACGACAGATCATTCTGTCCTGATAATCCTGATGTCACTATCGCTGGCAGAAAATTTTACTGGCACGCTCCGCAGAATGTCATCACCAGTGATGATGAGAAAGCAAAAGAACAGCCCGCGATGGCAAACAGAATGCAACTTGTCAGAAATGGTGAAGAGTTCACATTCAGTGTGTTCTTTGATAACATAACGGACGACCAGCTGAAGAAACTGGTGTTCGCGCTGAATCTCGGCGAAAATTACGCGGGCTCTGCACGCTGCCACAAGATAGGTCACGGAAAGCCGATCGGTCTTGGTTCGGTCAAGATAACTGTGAGCAGCATAACAAAACGCAGCTATGAAAACGGTATATATTCCGTGAACGATGTTACCGAAGAGATCATAGGTGCTGCGAATACTGGAATGTTCCCGCCGACTCCGGAATTTATCGCATTTCTTACAAAGGCAGTCAACCTTAATTACGTTGCAAAAAAGAATGTGCATTATCCACGGACGAGCCAAAGTGCGGATATATTTGCATGGTTTCAGAAAAACAGGGACTTAAAACGCAGTAGTAATTACATTACTATCTACAATCATTTGCCAAGAATAACTGATGCTGACCAGACTCTGCCAGTCGATCCTGTTCCGATTCAGAAATACAGCTCAGGCAGGAATCATGGCGGCGGTTTCAATAAAAGTCATAGCGGCTTTCAACACAAAGATTACAGACGATAAGCAGACGGGGGTGTCCTTTTGATATATCAGTCGGATTTTATAACGGACGATATAGACGCGTCAGAGCTGTATTCCGGGCTTGGGGTGAAGCTCCACGGCGCCGCCATGAAGCTGATAAAAAGCAGCTACGCTGAATTCCTCCATCAGAAGGAACACCACCCATTCTCTATTTACACAGTACCGGACGGAGGCAGTTTTATCATCAGGGTATCCGCGCTGAACGACGAGGCTGCGTGTATTATCGAAGGCTTCCGGAAAGCGAAGCAGCTCAGAATCTACGGCATTGAACAGCCGGTGCGTATCGCAGGGGAAAATCCTGCTCCGGCGATATGCGCCGACAGCGCCGGGGAGCTTATCCGGAGGAATTCCTGCCGGATGGTGTTTGCTACTCCGGCTATGTTCAAGTCGCAGGGTCGGGTGTGCTGTTTCCCGGAGATAGAGCGGTATTTCTATTCCGTGATATGCAAATTCAACAAGTTTGAGGGCGTGGAGCTTTCCTATGACGAATTCTGCGAAGCATTCGCCGCCGGGGAGACCGGGGATTATCAGCTTCGCCGTGAAGATTACAACGTCAGCGGGAATATATTCCACGGCATGGCCGGATATGTTGACTACCGCTTTCCGAAAGACCAGGAGCAGTCGCGGCTTCTGAAAACCGTGTTTGCCTACGCGACCTACTGCGGAGTCGGCGGCAAGACCGGCATGGGTATGGGCGGGTTCATTATTGCCTAGAAGTACTTGACAAATCATCAGCAATGTGCTAAAATATAGTCAAAAGGGTGGCTAAAATGAAACAAGATAAATGTTTTTTTAAAATTCAAATCCGAGTTTGCCGCATAACCATGCAGGCTCGTGGGTTTGCAGTCTGAACCACCCCTACACCGCTAGGTGATTGAAACTCATGCAAGTACCTGTATGTAAGGCTGCGTGGACTCACCCAGTCTGAACCACCCCTACACCGCTAGGTGATTGAAACACCTTAGTAAGATTCTCTATGCGAGTAATTTCGCTCGCGTCTGAACCACCCCTACACCGCTAGGTGATTGAAACCTCGATAGCGGCTCTTGCCTGTTCGTCCGCGCCCGAGCCGGTCTGAACTACCCCTACACCGCTAGGTGATTGAAACTTGTAACTGCTGCTGTAGTGTTCAGCTCTGATGCGATAGTCTGAACTACCCCTACACCGCTAGGTGATTGAAACTTTCTAGTAACGTTCATGTAATACCTCTTTCCGCCGTGTTGTCTGAACTACCCCTACACCGCTAGGTGATTGAAACAGCATTAACCGGAATAGGACCTGCGGAAATATTATTGAGTGTCTGAACTACCCCTACACCGCTAGGTGATTGAAACCGGACGGAAACGAATCCGCAGTGACTCTTACCGGGGTGGAGTCTGAACTACCCCTACACCGCTAGGTGATTGAAACGCTCCGCTCTTCTTGCCTCAAAAGTAGTTGCGTTTGCCAGTCTGAACTACCCCTACACCGCTAGGTGATTGAAACGTTAAGAAAGGTGACTTTGTTGCTGCGGGAAAAAAGAGTCTGAACCACCCCTACACCGCTAGGTGATTGAAACTCAAGATAACTTTCCGCCTCTGCGTCGCTTATCTCCGGCAGTCTGAACCACCCCTACACCGCTAGGTGATTGAAACACCGAATTAGGGATAACAACTCGTTGATTGAATGTCTGAACTACCCCTACACCGCTAGGTGATTGAAACAGCATTAACCGGAATAGGACCTGCGGAAATATTATTGAGTGTCTGAACTACCCCTACACCGCTAGGTGATTGAACAGGAAATCCCGATATCTGAAAAGATACCGGGATTTTTTCTATAAAACTTAAAAATTCAGCACAGCCGGGTATATATAGTGAAAGGTGGTGATAGAAATGTCCGTTCCTGCATGTATTATTGCTGCTGGTATTTCTGGTGCGTGTGCGATCACTGCCGCCATCATCAACAACGCCGGCAAGTGATTCAATGTTCCATCATCGTTCCTCAATGTGAAAGGAGTTCAATATGTCTCTTTACAAGCCCGGCAGACCTACCGAGGTCAAGCCCCTTGACCCCTCCAATACCCGCAAGGTTCCCTCGGCAAAGGGCGAATACCGCATTATCAATTCCAACACCCGTGAGATCGTTTATGTCGGCGTCAGCAAGGATCTCAACCGCCGTATGCACGATCACATCAGATCCGGCAAGCTGAGCGGCGACAATTCCATTTTTGCCTACAAGCAGGCGGACGGCAGGGCTTCTCAGGCGCGCATCAACGACCACGAGCGCTCCAAAATCGAGCAGCACAAGCCGGAGCTGAATCAGCGCGCAGGCGGCGCCGGCAGACCCTACAAGCGCTGAATAAGGTATTGACTTTCGGTCGATTTTGTGCTAAAATAAATATATAAGGGTGGTATATATGAACTGTTGTAAATGTTTTTTAAAAATTCAAATCCCGGTTTGCCGCATAGCCATGCGGGCTCGTGGGTTTGCAGTCTGAACCACCCCCTCACCGCGAGGTGATTGAAACTCACTTTCCGCCAAGCCCCCTCAGAATTCTGTCTATTTCAGTCTGAACCACCCCCTCACCGCGAGGTGATTGAAACTTATATAAAAGTAAACTTGGTAAAAATGACATTAAGTCTGAACCACCCCCTCACCGCGAGGCGCTTGAACAGAAAATCCCGATATCCGAAAGGATACCGGGATTTTTTCTATAAAAAACTTAAAAATCGCAGGGGAACTGGTATATATAGTGAAAGGCAAAGATGTCATCCGGAAGTTCAACGGCTCTAAAAAACGTGTTGACACTTGTCTGATTTTGTGGTAAAATCAATTCAGAGTGGCATGACGTCAGCAGTACTTCATGCGGCAGAAAGGAATACCAGATGAAGAACATTCTCATTTCCTGCATAAGCAAATTCGACAGAAATAAACTTGATCAGGGCGCATATACCTACCAGAACCACGATCTTACAGTCACCGCATTCCAGACCAACGAAGCCTGCCTGAAATACCTGCTGAGCAGGTTGGGCGCAGACAATAAGCTTGACGTACATATCCGCGTGCAGAGCAACGACGTAGCCGCTCCCGGGGATTTTACAATGGAGTACCTCAACGGCGAGATAGGCCGTTTCTGCGGGGAAAACGGATTTACAGTCCCGCAGTACTTTGATGTGTTCCTCGGCGAGGACGAGCAGTACCACAGGTTCGACAGGGTGCTAAGCGAGATATCTAAGGAGGTCCAGCGAATTGCCGCAGACGACCCTGATATCACGATTCATCTCGATATGGCGGGCGGAAAGCGTGATAACTTCATCTTCATTCAGCTTCTGACGAAGCTGCTGTCCTATTACGGCTACTCGATACACGCTTATTACGCTGACGCAGATTTCAGAACAAAAAGCGGCACTATCGTGAATACGGACCGCTCATTTCAGCATATGGAAGTGCTGGACGCAGTGAACGATTTCGTACAGCACGGCTCCGCTACTGCGCTGAGAGCGGCGTTCAGCAAAGTAGAAAGTCCGTCGGTCAAAGCGCTGCTGAAAACCATGGAGGAATTCAGCGATTCTATCCAGCTTTGTGCAACGGATCTTTCAAATAAGCTGAAACAGCTCGATCAGCAGCTTGAACAGGTCGAGAAATATGTCGAGGACGACAGCAACGGTCTGTTCATGATAAAGGCGATGATACCGCTGATACGCAGCAAGTTCCATATCTCGCATGATTCCGGCAGCCGCGGTATTATAGGTATCGTCCGCTGGTGCCTTGAAAACGGACTGGTTCAGCAGGCGCTCACCATCTACAATGAGAATATCGCAGATATCATCTATTATGAGAAGCTGATCTCAATAGATATGAAGGTGCATGGCACTGAGATAAACCGCATGATGAAGGACCGCCACCCGTCAGAGGAAAATAATACGCGTCTGCTTTATATCCTCGGAAAAACGTTTGACAATATGTTCGATTCGCCGGACGAGGCCGACAAGGAACTATGCTCAACGCTCGGCAGATACAGGAAGAAATCCAAGGAGCGCACCGACAGGTACGGTAACCGGAAATACAACAACTATGAGTGGACGATCGCCGCTATCTTTTTCGATGAGAAGTACCTTCCTGACGGAGTAAGGCTGAATGTCCCGTCAGAGTTAATGCAGCGCATATTCAGCGACAGCAGGTTTGCGGTTTGCGCAAGGAACCGTGTGAATCACGCTTCAAACATGGACACCTATGAGAATCTTATCATTTCGCTGTTCAATGAGAAGCGATATCCGTTTTCGTCTTACCCGAATACGTTTACCCCTAAGAATGTGACCAAGGATATGAAGCGTGCGCTTGATAATCTCGAAAAAGCGCTTAATGGAAAGGAATGATATTTATGAAGCATTTTATTACTACGATAAGCCTTGCAAAGGATCTGAAAACTACGATATATAAAAACGCTGAAAGCGTTGAATTCCTTGAAACTGACCGGGAATATTCCAATCCAATACTTGTTCCGATACAGAATCTATCGGAGAGCGGTGAGAAAATCAAAGTGACCGTGATCCTCACCAGCAAGACCAGTCCGTTTGTAAAGCAGAATTACGAGCATTTCGTGGGTGAACTCAACAGACTGCGCGATGAGATAGGCTTTGATTACGGTGAGATAAACGTCATAGAAGCAAGCTATGACGAGTCCTCCTCCAAGCACTTGAAGCTTTTTGAGAGCATAATAAACAGTATCGGAAGCGATGAGCTTATCATCGCCGACATCACTTACGGCAACAAGCCAACTTCGATGGCGCTCCAGCTTGCACTGACATACTCGTACCTTTACGGCGACAACACCGCTGTAAAGGCGCTGGTTTACGGTGAGTACAACCACGATACCAACTGTTCAAATATTTTCGATGTTTCCGCGCTGTTTTACATCAACAATATTATGGGCAGGATCTCTTACGCAAAGCCCAGGGATCCCCTTGCATTCATCAGACCGCTTCTGAACCACGGAGAGGACGGCGATAAGAATGAGTAACGTTCAGACTATCAACCATCTGGCGAAATATATTGTTGAAAAATGCGGCAATAATATAGACGTGGCTGGTAAAAAAGCCAAGCGTGAATTCGATCAGCTGTATATTAATATTATTTCAGAAGTGGCCATAACTTTCCGCAACAATCCGGATTTTTATTACTTTGAAGATGCAATAACTGACACATTCTTGAAAGTGTTTGAAAAATACGATCCGCAGTATGATTTCTGGAACTTCTTTGTCAGCTCGCTCAGGAAAAAGGCTATATCCCGTATAGAAAAGCGTAATCGTGAGAGATACGAAAAGTCCCATAGCAACGACGAAGAAAAATGCATACAGAACGTCAGAAAAATAGAATACAGCTTAGACGAAGCAATATCCGGTGATACTGAAGGTCTGACTGTTAAAGATTCCGTAGAAGATACGACTGATCAGACAGACAGGGTGATTAATGATGTCGCATATGAGGTGTTCTATCTTGCTCTGGTCGATTACTGCCTCGGGCGGAAAGCTGTTTATTCAAAGAAAAAGACGTTCAACTACACGCCTCTGTTTTTTACCGATAAGGTGGCTTTTGATATCTTCGCCGAACGCGATGGTAAGATGATAGGTCTTATCAGGCGCAACAATATCAAATTCAACGAGGCGTCCGACATTGACTTTCTGAATACGTTCGTTAACAAGCACTGCGATGAGCTTTCCGACGCAGACGGGGCAGATTATCTTCCGCTTTCGCTTTTCACAGGAAAGGAAAAGGACGCCGACAAGCCCTGTCGTACAAAGGGGAAGCTTCCGTATGCGGTTATAGAAAAATACCTTGAATCTGCATTTGGTAAGCATGTTTCAGATTCCGCCGTGAAGCAAAAAAAGGACGAATTTGACGCTGCTTGTAAGTCTGTTGGAGAAAGATGGGTATTATAAGTACATAATAGCATTATTGTCCTTTTAAATATCGGATAATATTTTCTCTTACTATTCTCCACTGTTTTCCCACCCTGAACGCCTTAATCTCATCGCTCTGCACCAATCGCAGAGCGGTGTTTTTTCCTATGTGCAGAAGCTCCTGCAATTCTTTAAGAGTTAAAATATCTTTAGTATTATTTAGCATTACAACACGCTCCTTTTTGGTTTATTTAATCCCATGTTCGCCCGCAAAGCCGCTCCACACAGAGGTATATTATACCGTTGTGAGGAGGTGATCCGATGAAGGAATAAGCGCACAGACGCTCGCAGCGATAGCCGAAGCCAGCATACTGGTTATATCCGGAATAATCGGCTTAGCGACCGAGCGCCGCAAGGACGAGAAGCGCAGTCAGCTTCAGCAGAAAATCGACGACGCAGAACGTGAAATGAAACGTCTCGACAGCACGGACTTCCGGCTGAAGAAGTAAGTTTATTTCGGTTTATCCTGCACCCGATTTTCACAACAGAACACAGCCCTGTTATCGTGATGAAAAATCACGGTGACGGGGCTTTTGTTTTGCTCACAAACCGCATAACTGAGCCACACAGGAGGTAACAGCAATGTTCAGCAATCCAAGATACAGCACCAGAGGAATCAGTGAAACAGTCCCTATACTGACACAAATAATTCTCTGGAACTGCATCGACAACATGAAAACCGAAAAGGATTATCTTCAGGTTTTCAAACTCACGGCAAAGGACCATACCCAGCACGTCACGCACAGTCAGGAGGAACCCGCTTATGAATACACATTTGAGTTCCGGACTGACGAACCCATCACAGCAAAAATCTTCGTCATAGATGACGAAACTCACACCACCATGCTTTTGGCAGAAGAATATTGAGGAGGACACACTATGGACAACAACGAAACCACCCGCCCCGTCTGCAGCTGCTGCGGAGCAACAATCGAAACCGATGATTACTACACATTTGAAGGCAGCATTTTATGCGATGAATGCTACCACAGCGAGACAGTCGTTTGTGAGCACTGCGGCGACAGAATCTGGGCGGACGATAATGCAGGCACTGATGGTATGCCGCTCTGCAATTCCTGCTACGACGATTACTACACGACCTGCGAATGCTGCGGGCGCATTATCCACCGTGATTACGCCAATTACGATGATGACGATGATTACGCCTACTGCGACCGCTGCTACGAGGAACGTCAGAACAGCTCCATTCACGAGTACAGCTACAAGCCCGACCCGATATTTTACGGTGACAGCAAGCGTTATTTCGGCGTGGAACTTGAAATCGACGAGGGCGGCAAAAACGGTGACAATGCTGATACGCTTCTGGGTATCGACAACCGGCTTGCGGAGCATATCTACATCAAGTCCGACGGAAGCCTTTCGGACGGAATGGAAATCGTAACTTACCCTATGTCGCTCCGCTATCACAAGGACAAAATGCCTTGGGCGGAAATCATGCGTTCCGCAATCCGCATGGATTATCGCAGCCACAAAACCTCGACTTGCGGATTACATATTCACGTCAACAGAACAGCCTTCGGCAGTACCCGGGAAGCACAGGACGAGTGCATTTCCCGGGTGCTATATTTTGTAGAGCACCATTGGCTGGAGTTGCTGAAATTCAGCCGCAGGACAGAGTACCAGATGAACCGCTGGGCAGCGAGATATGGTTACAAGAACAGCCCTAAAGAAATACTGGAGGACGCTAAAAAGGGTTGCAATGGTCGCTATGCTTGCGTGAATATTACGAATTATCATACGATAGAGTTTCGTATGTTCCGCGGCACGCTCAAGTACAACACGCTGATTGCAACGCTGGAACTCGTGGACAAGATTTGTGAGCTTGCAATAGACCTGACAGACAGCGAACTGAAATCAGTAAGCTGGTCTGACTTTGTAGGCTCACTGGACGACAGCACTGAACCGGAGCTGATAACCTATCTCAAGGAGCGCCAGCTCTACATAAATACACCGATAACGGCTGAGGAGGACGAATAATTATGTGTGCAATTTTCGGCTTGATAGATTACAATCACACTTTAAGCGCAAAACAGCGTGAGAAACTGCTCCGTGTTCTTTCCGAAGAATGCGAGGAGCGAGGAACCGACGCAACTGGTTACGCCTTTAATCACAATGGCAAACTCTCAATTTACAAGCGCCCTTATGCTGCTCACAAGGTACACCTTAAACTACACGAGGACAGCAATGTTATCATGGGACACACCAGAATGGCAACGCATGGCAACAAGCTTGACAACCGCAACAACCACCCGTTCCCCGGAATAGTGAACGGAACTCATTTTGCACTTGCGCACAACGGAGTGCTTCACAATGATGTGAGGTTACGCAAGCAGATGTCGCTTCCGAGCACGCCAGTCAAGACAGACAGCTACATTGCGGTACAGCTTTTGGAACAGCAGAAATCCCTTGACATACAGTCCATTTCTGAAATGGCTGAGCTTGTCGAGGGTTCTTTTGTATTCACAGTTCTGGACGAGCATAATAACGTCTATTTCGTCAAGGGCGATAATCCGCTTGCACTCTATCATTATGAAACCTGCGGGCTTTACATATATGCCAGCACGGAAGCAATACTTGACCGAGCACTTACACGCCTCGAAATTCTCAACATCGAGCACCAGAAAATCAATACGAGCTGTGGCGATATTCTGAAAATCGACAGCACAGGAGCAATGGAACAGGGAATGTTCGATACCACAAATCTGATGATGTACGACTATCGTTATTTCCGTCGTGATTGGTGGAATGTCCCGGAATCATGCGAAAGTGAACCGCAGGACGTGAAACAGTTGAAAGACTTCGCAAGCTCCATAGGTGTGTCCCGTGAGGACATCGACCTGCTCCTGAGTTACGGCTATTTCGTTGAGGAAATCGAAGAAATGCTTTACCAGCCCGGAGTGATAGAGGAAGCGCTGTGCGAAATTCTGAACGAGTGCGCATACGACTACTGCGGCGAGTTCTGAGCGTTCGGAAATCTCACCCACATTGCGAACATATCCGGAAAGCGCCAAACGAACATTTGCGAACGCAGAATCAAGGTACTTTCCGGTTTCCGCAAAAGTATACTTTATCGAACGGAGGAATCATGGGAAGAACATACGGATACGCCAGGGTTTCCAGCACGGAGCAGAACCTCGACCGACAGGTTGAAGCACTCCTTGAATACGGCGTTGAAGACCGTGACATTGTTACGGACAAGCAGTCCGGCAAGGATTTTCAGCGCAAAGGCTACCTCGCCTTGAAGAACCAGATGCTTCGCCCCGGCGACACGCTGGTAATCAAGGAGATGGACAGGCTCGGCAGGGATTACAGCGCAATCAAGGACGAATGGCTCGACATTCAGCGCATGGGCGTAGACATCGTGATAATCGACACGCCGATACTGAACACGAAAGAGAAATCCAACCTTGAGAAAAATCTGATTTGCAGCATTGTTTTTGAGCTGCTGGCTTACACCGCCGAAAAGGAACGTCGTAAAATCCGCTTACGCCAATCTGAGGGAATTCGGCTTGCGCTCGACAAGGGCGTGAAATTCGGCAGACCCGAAACAACGCTCCCCGATAATTACGCCGAGGTGATTGACCTGTGGCAGTCCGGCAGCATTACAGCCGTAGAGGCAATGAAACACTTGGGCATGAAGAAAACCACATTCTACAAGCTGGCTCGCAGGCTGACGAACAAATGATTATCAGCGGCGAGCCGCTTTTATATAGATCAACCGGTGCTTCGTAAATGGAGCACCGGTTTTTGTATTGACAATGGATAGATTTTGTAATATAATCAATATAGAGTTGTGATATTTCATTATGGCTGGAAAATAATAAGGAGAACAAATAGCATGAAGAAAAATAATAATACCTCCGAACTTGATGATCTCCTTGCAAATGTAGAAGATATTGATTTTGTCTTTGAAGACGATACTATATCTGATACAGATGAATCGGATGAGAGCGAAGAAGATGACTTACCGGAAGATTTTTTTGACGATGATTCTGAAGAAAATGATCTGTATGAACCAGATGGTATACCGAAGAAACATTCCTTTGTGGTCGGTGACAAGGTAATGACATCTATCTTTCCGGAGCGCTTTTTCGATTCCGATTATGAAATGAACACGAATGAGAAATTATATATCATTGATTGTTCAAAAGAGTGGGCGCAGGCACGTCAGGAATATGATAATTTAATGGAAGAGTACTACCTCCGGACTGAAAAAGCAAACCAGCTTACTGAGAGCAATAATCCTCCATGTTTTGAAGTCAGAGATGAGCCTGCTGATAAAGTGGCTAGGATAAAGTACCGCTTTTCGAGCATACTGGGCGATTTTGACAAAAGCAACACTGATACTATCTTTAAGGACTATCCGGTGGATATCAGCCGGGAATGTGTCAGCAATGTGATTTTTGATAAAATTAAGAGCAGGGATATCAAGATAAGAAATCCTCTGAAGATAACCGGTTTTATCGAAGATATTGCCTTTTCCTATTGGGCGGTAAAACCTATTATATATCATCGTAAGGTCAATGGCAGAGATGAATTATTCAACTATTATGAGATTTACACCAGGAATAACGTACGTTGTGTGATATGTCCTCCACAGAGTCTGAAAAAGGTCCTGGAATCAAGCGGCATCGACTATGATTATTCCATAATTTCAAGGCAGATAATCGAGAGTGAAAAAATACTCCAGCCTGAATCAGTCGAACGCTCGTTTGCTTTCCGGTGGTTCAGAGATATGCTGCCGATAAATGAAACGACCGCACTCTCTAACGCTGAAACAAAAAAACTCGTCGGGCTGCCCTGTGGAACTCAGAAGCTCATTTTTTCGATTTTGGGATATTCCGTGCTGTCTCTGTTTGTTCCGGATATGGGTGAATATGATGAGCCGCCTAAGGTAGTTGCGGGAAACATAGTTGCGCAGATTTCTCAGGTAAAGGATATCATTTCGGCTGTTTCTGCTTGTTTTGTATCAGCCGGAGGTAGCGACCTCATTAAGCCAAAGTACCTTTCTCTCAAACCGGACGAGTCCCTGAATTTCCAGAATTGCGAGCGCCGTCTTATCGTAATCAATACGACAGGTATGCGTGGCAGGGATAAGGAGCAGAAACTCTTTCAGACGATACTTGACGATTATATACGATATGCGGAGCAGAAGATCGTTCCGGTTGCATATCCGGATATAGGGTGGCTGCCTCTGGTGATCAGTACCGATGAACGTGACGAGCGATTCTACAATATTGATATTCAAAGCGCAGATTTATCAATGGTTACAGAGGTTACAACAGTGTTACGAAAGCTGTACCGCAACGCCCTTGTGGGGATATCCGAAAGCGGTTTTGCCAGGCTGCGTGAAACTGTAATTGCATGGGCTGATGAGAAAGTGACCGAGCGGAATGCCACTGGCGCATACAGCTCCAGATACAAGAGTATGCCGGATTTCCTGTATGCCTGCTGCAGGTATTGCGCTGCCGGTGATGATGAATTGATTCAGACGGTTCATAATGTCATGTATGATATTACAGGGGATTTGCCTGAGCATATGGGCGGTTCTTCTCGGAAAGATGAGAGGTATCTCAAAGTTGCTGATTTGATCAACGAACAACTTCAGAATGGCATTATTCCCGATGAGCAAAAAGGTGATGATTGCAAAGATGCCGCATTCCGTTATTTGCATAAGGGAACACCGTGTGTATGCCTGGGAGAGCAGTATATTGACGGTCTGATTAAGCATTTGAATATATCCGGTTATCAGGCAGGAGATTTCATTCAGCACTGCGCCGAATATAATATACTGAAAGACGGGCAGCGGAGTATTACCGTGAAATTCAACGGAAAATCCAGCCGATTCACAGCAATTGATATTTCTAAGATGTAATCAATTCTGGCATTACCGATGATGGTAATGCCAGTTTTTGTTGTATCATTCGGTAAATAGCACACTGTAACCGACGCTGTGACCGAATGTGTTTCGTAGTATGCAATACAAGCAATAATGCGGAGTTACACGGTTACAAGGTTGTAGCTATTTTTTGAAATGCATATATCCAGAATATGAATATCAACCTGCCTTTAGGGAGATTCCCAGAGTGAGATTTCAATTTGTTGCTTGCCTTTGTGCCCGGGGTTACGGGATAGCTGTCTGTAATAATATTCTATGTGAGTATGAACACTGTATGTAGCCTCTGTTATGTGCGTCTCATTCCGGGTATTCTGATTTCCTGCTGCCTATTAATTATGTAAGGCGCACTATAAATTATAATTCGGGCTGCTTTTCGTGAACCTCTGCGTTTGTCAGAGCCATTCAAACAGACTGGGCAGATCACAAATGGCTTTCTTTGCCGGGAGCGGCACCGGGTTTACCCCGATATTTTCAAACTTGTCTATCATTTTATGATAGGCTCTGCTGTCCAGCTTTGGATCCTCCTGCTCCATGGCACGACGTGCACTGAACATTCCGTGCTTCTGTGCAACGAGTTCGGAAAACCTGCACATTCTGTTCCGCATCTTTTTCCTGTTCACCTGTTCGCATATGAGGCGGTTGACCTCGCTTAGCTTATAGCTTGCTCCGTCAACTATAAACTTAGACAATATCTCATAAATCAGGTCGTCGCTGTTATTTATGAACCAGAGCAGCGTATCTGAATTCGTCAGGGTAATTTCATGCTTACGCTTAATTGTATTTACATTGAGAATGCGGTATTCTGCCCGCAGTATTCCGTGAGCTTCATCGCTTGGGTGACCGATTTTTTCAAGCTGCCGCTCTTTGTCATATAAGGATAGTTCAGCAACGCCGCTTCTGGATCTGGCAGTAAATCCGGCGACCTTGTCAAACCTTTTTCCGTATTCTTTTTTACCATAGACCTTATAAGACTTTGTCGCGCCAGCACGATACATCTGCCGGATATACGCTGATACCAGTTCTGCGCTCCCTACGTCTATATTACTGCAGATATCAACTCTGGACAGCCTTAGCCTGTCTATTTCAAATTCATCGCCCAGCCAGCTGCTTAGCTGCCAGTTTACCATTTCGATAGCTTCCTGGGCGTTGCTTTCGTTGATTATTTTTACAAGCCCGTCTGCTACCAGTACTTTTTGAAGATTTACTATGAATTTTATATAATAATCATTGTGGTTTGCTATGAGGTGAACCTGGATTCCAAGCCCCATAAATTTAAGCAGCCTATGGCATTTATAGCCTGGATTATTGCTCCTGTCGTAGAATATCTTATATCCTCCTTTCTGGCAATCGGTTTGTGCACGGTCCAGGAACTCCTGATATTTCAGGTATCCGTTTTCGCCTTTGCCAAATGATTTGCTGAGTTCAAATGTGTGTATGCTCATTTTCTTTCTCCTCAATATATAGTAGTAAAAATATACACTTTAGTGGAAGAACGCCCGCTTATGACACGGCGGTGCCGCACTCATAGGCATGTTGTCTTGAAACCACCTGTGCATTTACTACGATGTATGGAGGAGAATATTTTTATATAGGATAGAAAAATCCGCCCTGTTTAATATCAGAGCGGATAGTGTTTTGGATTCAGGAGTTCTTATTTTCGCTCCAGGCTCAGAAGAGTTTTGTATTCGTCTGAATTGAGCCTTGCCGGGCGTGGCAGAACTGCCGGAATCAGGTAAGAGGGAAATTTCATCGGACTGTCGGCGCTGTAAAAGGTCTTTAAGAAGTAGTCGGTGTATGGGCTGGTATTTCTGTAATATCTGCGCTTGATAATATAGAGGCTCTCGGAAAATAACCTGTTGATCGTTTCTGTATTCCTGGATAAAGGGTTTATTGGCTTGCTTGCGGGTTTGGATAAGTTTATGGTATCCATCATTTCTTTATATGGAGCGTGCGCGGATAACTTACCCAGAAAGCCAGCAAGCTCGCCAAATGAAACATTATTTTGAACCAGACTATATGATAATGTGAAAATGACCGGATAGTAAATATAGTTGAGCAGGTCAACGCTTTCACGACACGCCATAAAGCTTGAATCATAATTCGTCATTTGAGATGAGATTCCTTCGTTATGCAACGGTGTGTGGTAAAGCGTGGTAGCTTGATCTTTCTTTTTTACATAATTGAATAGCTTGTCTGTATAGAACACATTGTCAAGAGTGGCAATGCTCAGCAGCTGATTATAATCCAGCTCATACTCCTCTGGAGCACTGTCAATAAGATCAAAGAACTCCCGGTAAAAATTAGAATGATATATTCTTTCTGATAAATAATCGTTTATCAGCCTGATCCCTTTCATTTTATTTGTATCGAGTTCTGATTCTGGACTGATTTTATCCAGGTTATCAAAAATCTTCTTGTAGGTGTTGCAATATTTTGTATAAAACGTATTGAAATTAGCTGAAGAATAGCCATTGGAGTAATTTGTAATAGTTGCCTGGTCGGAATTACCTTTTGCCTTATAGCTTTCGTTCATCCGTTCCATCATGGAGCGGGCTGTTTCGTTATCTGACACGCTTTTTAGCATGATGAACCGTGCGTCCTTGTTGATATCGGGGCAATCGTAGATATTTTTATATGGACTGATATTAATGGTTTTAAGCGAGGAAAACTGAACTGGTGCGAACATCACTCTGACCGGGAGCGATACATTCTGAGGGAGTGTATCTGTCACAGTAAAAATTCTGTGCAGGAAACTTTTCTTAAACAGTCTGGTGTTCGTTTTGCTGTCTATATTTATATTCGTTGCATTTTCTATCAGAGAGCAGCGTACTGTGAAGTTCGAAAGTTCTTCTGCTGCTTTCTGAAGCAGCAGTTTGACTATGAGATATAGCAGGTCTGCATTGATCTCTTGAATTTCATAGAGCTTGTCGGAGTTTTTTCCACAGATGATTTTCCGGGAATCCACGATGATGTTTTTGAGTATCATCAGGAGAACATATTCATTATGGCTCAGAACGTCTATATTAAAAAACATTGACAGCTCATCTTCTATAAGATGAATATTACCCGGATCGTTCACTATGTCAGAATACAAATTCAGATACCTCTGAGGGTCAAGCCCGTATCGGTATCTTGCTGTATTGAGAGCTTCGTTAAAAACGCAGTTGTCTTTGAAAAGGCTGAAGAAATAATAGAAATCTTCGTTCATAAATGCTCCTTGGAAAAATTGACTGAAAATGCTTTGCTAATAATCCTTTATTCGTTGTTAAATATACTGAATATAATTTGAATCTGATTGAATAAAGGAAAATAGCTGTGGCGAAAACATTTATTCCGTTTGCTGAAAATCCTTTATTCTTGTGATACAATATTTGTAGAGCAGATACATAACGAGCTGCTCACAAATATACAGGAGGAATTCAATATGGTAACCTCTAAAAACCTCCTTCACGGCAGATTTCTATGACTTATATCATCTGCTGCGTTACCAAACCTTGAAATACATACAGTATTACTGCGGTTTGGTGCCTTGCATCTGATATAAGTCATATACGAAATCTGCTCGTGTCCCGGTTTTTAGAGGTTACCATATGAAAACAACAAACAGACAGGTTGAAAACACAACAAAGCTCCACGCAGCAGCAAAGGAGCTTTCATGCGAGAAAAAGTCAGATTCGGATAACGAATTTGTTGTTCAGAGATTTGTAGGTAACGGCAATGTAGTTACAAGAATCAGAAGCCGTAAAGCGATGAGCGCGATCTTTGAAAACCGGGAAAACGGCAATGAATAAATGTATATTATTTATAAGTGTCCAGGAAAGGAGATACTGTACAACCAATCCACCATATAATCAGGCGAGGTGATAAATATGGGCATGATATTATCATACACCGCTTCTTGCGGTGCCGCCGTGAATTTCAGCGATGAGGGATATATTAACTCCAGCGAGCAGGAGCTTGCCTTTCGGCGTGAGAACATGAGGAGCACTGCCGAGCAGATAGCGCAGGAATTGCAGCTCCGAAAACTCCGTGGAGATCTGCGGAGTTGTCGTGAAATGTCTGTGTGCTAGCAATGTACGCTGTTTACCTGCGGAAATCCCGGGCAGACCTTGACGCGGAAGCCATGGGACAGGGCGAAACACTGGCAAGGCACCGGGCGGCGCTCCTTGACTATGCGGCTTGTCACGGACTGGAAATAGGCGCTGTTTACGAAGAGATCATATCCGGCGAAAGCATTGATGCACGTCCGAAAATGAAACAGCTTCTGCGGGAGGTGGAGCAGGGTCGCTGGGCGGGAGTACTCTGCATGGATATAGACCGCCTGGCAAGAGGAAACAGCGCGGACCAGGCGAGGGTATCGAACACGTTCCGTATCTCCGGGACGCTGATAATCACGCCGTCAAAGGTGTACGACCAGAGCCGTGAAAGCGATGAGGAATACGTTGATTTTGAGCTGTTCATGGCTCGCCGGGAATACAAGGCGATTTCCCGGCGGATAATGCGCGGGCGTATCGCTTCCGTAAAGGAGGGGCATTTTATCGGAAGCACGCCGCCATACGGTTACGATAAAGTCAAAGTTGAAAAGGGACGGGGATTTACTCTGTCGCCGAATTTTGAAAGCGATACGGTGAAGCAGATATACTCCATGTGTATCAGCGGAATGGGCTGTAACGCCATCGCAGGACGGCTCGATATGATGGGCGTGACCACGCGAAAGGGCAGCTCATGGAGCAGCGCTTCAATTCAGGATATCCTGAGAAATCCGGTTTACTGCGGCAAGATACGCTGGCAGTACCGGAGGGAGGAAAAGCGCCTGGCAGACGGTATCGTCACGACCCATCGGCGGGAAAATCCCGACTGCATAATCGCGCAGGGTCTGCACCCGGCGCTGATAAGCGAGGAGGAATTCGACCAGGCGCAGCAATTTCTGAACAGCCGCAGGATACCGCACAAAAAGGAAAACACGGAGCTGCGAAATCCCTTGTCCGGGCTGGTGTACTGCGGCATATGCGGCAGCATGATGACAAGGCTCGGGACGGGCAGCAGGAATCACAGCGACACGCTCCGCTGCCCGAATCGGAATTGCGGCAACGTATCCGCAAAGCTTGAGCTTGTTGAAAGCGCTCTCGTTGAGGGTGTGGCACGGTGGCTCAACGACTTCCGTGTGAATGTCAGCCGGAAGCCTGCCGCAGATACTGCGAAAGCGGAGCGGACAGCAGCCGAAAAGGTACGTTCTGAACTGACTAAACTTGACAGCCAGCGTGAGAGAATATATTCGCTCCTGGAACAGGGGGTGTATTCTGCCGGAGAATTCCGGGAGCGCATGGAATCGCTCGAAAAGCGAAGAAAGCAGCTTTCGGAGAATCTGCGGCAGGCTGAGCAGGCAGTCAGCGAGGCAGAGGGTAATCGGCAGCTTTATGCGCAGATAATCCCCAGGGTAGAGCGCGTGATGGATATTTACGCGCAGTCCACACCGGAGGAGAAAAACCGCCTGCTAAAAACGATAATCAGCCGGGCTGAATACATAAAAACGGAGCGCAACACCAGAGGAAACGCTGACCGCTGCAATTTCACGCTTAACGTGACGCCGCTTTTCCCGGAAACTAATTAAAGACAGTCGGAAGGCTGCCTCAGGCTGTCGATAAACCCTCATCTTCGTCGTCACTCCGCACTGCGACAGGCACAAAGCCTAGTCGCAGTGTGGGTTCCTAGAATCTGAGGGCTTCTCGACAGCCTGATTTTTTACTTTTTCTGTCGAAATCTGATTCTTAATTTTATAATGAAAAACCTTGACTATTCGTTACGAATATGATAAAATAATTGAGAGGTGATTCTGTATGGAAACAAGAACAGCAAGGCTCAGCGTGGGGCATTCCGGGGGAACTGCCGGAGCCGGGAGCCATAATTATAAAGTCGCACTGCCGACTAAATGGATCGAGCGGCTCGGACTAGGGGTGAACAACCGTGAAATGGAGCTTGCCCTTGACGGCGACAGGATCATTATAACTCCCCGGCTGACTGCGGAGGAGTTTGCAGAAAATGCCATAAAGCACGGACACAGCGTGTATAAGTTCAGTTTTTTTGACGGCGACAGGCTGTGCAGCGTAATTTACGCCGATTTCACCGAAAAGCAGGTTCGTGCGGACAACTACACGGAAAACATCGTCAAAACGGCTTTTGGCAGGAATTCCACGCCGTCATGGGAAGACTTCCGGGAATTCCTTAAGGAGCGCTGTATTCCCGGAAGCAGGAGCGGTCTGAACGAATATCTTGAAACTATCGGAGCAGACAGCAGCGACCCGCTTGACATTCTCCCTATAACCAAGGGTAGAATGGCAGGGGACGATCAGAGGCTGATAATGGAGAAATTAAAATGAGCGTGAAACTTGTGAGCGATGAAAAAATCGCAGAAACTTCCTCAAAGGGGAATCAGGAGAAATGGCTTGACAACGGCGTCTGGTACAAGCTGGATCAGTTCGGTTACGAAGCGCTTGCGGAAACGCTGGTTTCGCAGCTTCTGTGCCGGAGCAATATTGAACGGGACACGCCGTTTACATTCGTGCGGTACGACATCAGCCGTGTTATTGCGCACGGTCAGGAGCGGGTGTGCTGTGCCAGTGCGGATTTTCTGAAAGAGGGTCAGTCTATTATCACGCTTGCCCATCTTCTGAAAAGAGAAGTGGGAGAGAGCCTGAAGCAGCAGCTTGGGAAGCTCCCGAGCGACAAGGCGAGAATACGCTATATTGCAGAGCAGACCGCGGAAATAACAGGTCTGCATGATTTCCCGCAGTACCTGACGCTGCTGTTTGAGATAGATTCCCTGATACTGAACGACGACCGCCATCTGAATAACATCGCGGTTCTGGAGCAGGGCGGCGCGTACGATTACTGCCCAATTTTCGATAACGGAGCAGGGCTCCTGTCGAATATGCAGGTGTATAATATGGGGATAGAGCCGGGAGGGCTGATCCCGTCTGTCATGTCAAGACCGTTCAATATCAGCTTCAACCGGCAGATGGGCACAGCCCGGCGGCTGTATGGAAATCAACTGAGCCTCCCGAAGTTTACAAGAGCCGATATCGGGCAACTGCTTGCGCCGCTGCTGGAGTATTACCCGAAGCCCCTGCGCGGATATATCTCCGACCGGGTAATGTGCTGTATACTCACAAGGCAGAAATTCCTGTAAACCGATTGCCGAATGACTATAATGACGCCGGACGTATACTTACGGCCCGCCGCTTGCAGTATCCCCGATAAACGAGGTAAGGCGTGTGCTTGGTTATGCTGTGACTGAGATACCGCCCGAAAAGATATTGATGGGAATGCCTAATTACGGCTACGACTGGACGCTGCCGTTCATGCGAGGGACAGCGGCGCGCAGCGTTGGATTGAACGAGGCGGTTCAGCTCGCGATAAATTACGGGGTGGAAATACAGTATGATGAGCAGGCGCAGGCTCCGTTTTTCTACTACACAGAAAACGGAATGCAGCACATCGTCTGGTTTGACGACCCGCGCAGCATATCTGCCAAATACGGTCTGGCAGACGAGTACAGCCTTGCCGGAGTCAGTTGGTGGACCGTCAATCGGTGCTATGTTCCCGGCTGGCTGGTTCAGCAGGATATGTTTGATACTGTAAAATTATAGGAATAACTTACCGGCGCATAAGCGCCGGTTTTTGCAATTGAATTACAGGTAAATGTGTAAATAGAAATAATGATAGTTAATACAACAATTTAACAAAAGTTCTAAAAACTATTGAAATTCTGGCGGAAATGTAGTATAATTGATGAGGTGGTACACCAAATCTTACATTTGACCCGGCGGGCGTGATGTATTTGGTCTGCTCGCGGTCATTTTAACGGAGGGTAATATGAATATTACTAAAAAGATCAGCCTGATGGTCGCCGTTTGTACAGTGGTATCATCAGCAGCAGTGGGCATCCTGTCGCTGACAAACTCAAGCGTTTTTATGACGGAAAAGTCGTCCGAAATAATGATGTCCGAGTGCGACAATGTGACCTCAGGGATAAATTCCTGCCTGAGCCGCGTGGCACAGTCCGTGGATACCGTTTGTGACATTGCAATGGCGGACCTCGATGATTTCAGCAAGTTCCAGACAGACAGCGCTTATGTTGCTGAATTCACCGGAAAAATGGAGCAGGTGCTCCTTAACGCTTCAGCGAACACGGAGGGCGCGGTCTGCTCTTATCTCAGATATAATCCGGATTTCACCGAGCCTACATCCGGCTTGTTCCTCACCAGAAGCAGCACTGACGAGGCGTTCCAGAGCGTGACGCCGACCGATTTCAGCGTTTACGACAAGTCTGATATCGAGCACGTCGGCTGGTATTACACTCCGGTGAACAATGGCGAAGCCACATGGATGAGCCCGTATTACAACGCAAATGTGGGTATTTACATGATATCGTATGTTGTGCCGCTGTTCCGCGACGGCGTCAACGTCGGCATTGTAGGCATGGATATTGATTTCACGATGGTTGAGAATGCTTCCGAGAACAGCGATACATACAGCACGTATCTTCCGATAATCGTGGATTCCGGAAATAATGTAATGTACTGCCGCGACCTTGAGTTCGGCTCTGCGCTTTCCGACGCCGGAAATATGGGGGCGCTCATTTCACAGATAGAGAGCGGCACCAATAAGATGGTATCCGCCAGGATAGGAAACGTCAACAGACGTGCTGTGTTCACTCCTCTTGACAACGGAATGAAGCTGATATTCACCGCCGACGGCATGGAGATATTCAGCGAGAACAATCAGCTCTTTATCCGCATTGTAGCTACAATCCTGATAATTTGCGCACTTGCGGTGACCGTCACAGTGCTGATGGTACGCAGGATGACGCGTCCGATAAAGTCCCTCAACGAGGCTGCCAGGCGCATTGCTGACGGCGAGCTCGACGTTTCCGTGGACTGCACCTCCAAAGATGATATCGGCGAACTTGCGAACAGCTTCAGCATGACTGCCACACAGCTTAAGAACTACGCAGGATATATAAGCGAGCTTTCCTCCGTGCTCAACGATATTGCAGACGGCAACATTGATATCAGCCTTACGCTTGATTATCAGGGCGAATTCGCAAAGCTGAGATCTGCGCTTGATAATATTACTCAGTCCCTTAACAGCACTCTCGGCGAGCTTGACCTTGCGGCAGACCAGGTGGCTACCGGCGCAGACCAGGTATCCAGAGGGGCGCAGGCGCTTGCCTCCGGCTCTACCGAGCAGGCGGGCTCTATTGAGGAGCTTGTGGCTACCATCAGCGAGATATCCGGGCAGATAAAGAGTACCGCTTCCGAGGCCGAAAAGGCAAGCGAGAGCATGAACTCCATCGAGAAGGAAGCAAACCTCAGCAATCAGCGCATGGACAATATGCTTGAGGCAATGCAGGACATCACCAGGAATACCGATGAGATAAGCGAGATAATCAAGACTATCGAGGATATCGCATTCCAGACGAATATACTGGCGCTCAACGCAGCCATTGAGGCTGCAAGGGCGGGCGAGGCCGGAAAGGGCTTCGCAGTTGTAGCTGACGAGGTGCGCAACCTTGCCTCCAAGTCGGCTGAGGCTTCGCAGAATACCGCCGCGCTTATCAGCAAGACGCTTGACGCAGTCGGAAACGGCTCCGAGATAGCGAACGAAACTGCGGAATCCCTGCACACTGTTGTAAACAACATCGGCAGCATAGTGGACAGCATCAAGGGTATCTCGAAGAATTCCCAGGACGAGTCCGAGGCGATAAATCAGGTAACTACCGGCGTGGAGCAGCTTTCGACTGTTACCCAGAACAATTCTGCGGCATCCGAGCAGAGCGCAGCCGCAGCCGAAGAGCTTGCAGGTCAGGCGAATACCATGAAGTCCCTCACAGGAAGATTCAAGCTCAAAAAGTAAATAGAAGCACGAAAATGCGGCGCTGTTTTTCAGCGCCGCATTTTTTATTTAACGTGTATATCCCGTATGACTGTGCTGTCCGTATCCAGCGAGACCGTGCCGATGTGGTCTATCGGCGTATGCGCCGCTTCTGAGGACTGCTGTGAGGAACGCGTGATCATATTGTATACCACCACAGCCGCCGCAACAAGCACCGCCGCTGATACTACAATTCGCACTATACCCTTGGTGCGCTCGTGAAATGCCTTTACCCGTGTGAGGAAATTTCCTCCCTGATCCAGCTTTTCAAGGAGCTGACCTATATCAAGATAGATCTCCATGAAGCTCTTGTAAATGCCGTTTGACAGCTTCTGGAGCACTATACTCAGGTATTTCAGCCGCTTGACGTCCGCCGGGGTAAAGCATCCGGAAAACAGCTCGCTGTACAACTCAAACGGAGTGCGTTTTTCCTGCGGATCAATGTAGCAGTTGAGCGTGATGTCCCCATGGGAGATGACAGCGCTCTGTTCCGTGAGCAGTCCTTTCAGGATAAGCTCCGGCATATCGGAGCACTCCACCAGACGGAACGTCATTTCCCGCAGGAGCTCCAGCCGGCGGCGCAGTTCCGTGTGCTGTGCTGCGAATGCAAGGCGCGCGTTTTCTCCGTCTGTGTAGCTGGTTATTATGTACAGGCAGGCGTTTTCTGTGAAGCAGATCACCCTGCCGGATTGCGCCGCCCGGTTTATCTCAGGAAGCCAGCGGTTTATCAGCGCAAGGCTTTTCAGTTCGCAGGCTATATACTGCTTCCCTGCGCGGTCGCGCACAAGGTAGGTGCAGTGCCCCTCGTGCTCGCCGGCAATGCTCAGTATAACGTAGCTCCCATTGTGAAAGCCGGTTCTTACCATTTGATTCACCCCTTTATGCTTGGTTTGCGGAGCTCTTAAGCTGATTTATATGCTCCCTTGACAGCGGACCTCCTGCCATCGTAAGTTCTATGTTGTCCTTAAGCGTATTGATGGCATTGGAATATCCGGCTGCCTGCCTGACATATGCCGCGGCATTGTCGTCCGTGGTGGAAAGCTCATTCTCAAAGTTTCCCGGCTGGATGTCCATGAGCCTGAGGTAAAGCCTTTCAGCCCTTATGTAGCTGTCGTTGGATTCGTACACAAGTTTTTCAATGGCGCTCATTTTGTCTTCCTGTTTTCCCGCTTCCTCGCGCATCTGCTCCACCTGTTCCTTGTTGGCGGCGCGCAGTTTCGCAAGGTCAACATTGTGGGATTCATCGGAAATTTCTGTATTCGTGACTTTAGCGTACGCCTGATTGGAATACATGGTTTTCAGCATCTGGTTGGAAACTGTTCCGTGGACTTCTCCGGCCTTGAATTTTATAACGCTTTTAACGAAGAGCGCGAGGTCGTTTTCGTTCTCATCGGCATTGTGCAGCAGCGCGGTCCATGCGGCGCGGCGGAACTCGTTCTTGGATACGAATTCCTGCTGTTCGCCAACGACATATTTTGCGCCGAGGAAAGGCTTCAGCCTGCTGATATTGTACCGCTGATCTGTGTATGGGGAGGTGTCGTCGTTCACGAATTCGCTGATATCAAGCAGCGAGCCGCCCTTCTTTGCGTCCTTGTGGGCATAGATATCGCGGGCCTCGCTCAGCTGACTGCGGGAGGATTTCAGCGATTCGTTCAGACCGTAGATCGTGTCTATCGCGTTTTGCCGCTTAAGACCGGATGTCTTGGATATAGTCGCCCGAAGGTCGCTTATATCTTTTGTGAGCGTTTCTTTTTTCGCGGCAAGTTCCTCAAGCTTTTTGCTGCTTCCGGGTTCCTTGGCCTTGGCTTTTTCCCGCAATTTTCTGGTTTCTTCGTCCATTTCGCCCATTAGCTCCATAAGCTCCCGGTTCAGCTTGTCAAGCGAGTTATAGTCGCTTATCGTCTCGCTGATTGTTTGCTTGTATTCCTGCATACTTGATGTTATACCGTTTTTCTGCGACTGGGTCGTATTTTTCAGGCTGTCGAGCGTGATGTTATAGGTCGTGAGTGCCGCCGTACCGGCGCCTTTCTCGACGGGATTACGGTAAACGCTGTTTATTGCTACCCTGACATTTATATAGCGCTTCATTTTATCTTCGATCCATGCATTCTTGTCGCTGGTATTGAAGTAATTATCCTTGCTGAGCGCCGCGAGTATCGCCGCCGGAGATCTGAAACCGGGACGTCCGTTAAGATGATCCCTTATTGCGGCAGTGTCCACTATGCCGGTATCTTTATCAGGCATGATAGTGGATTCTCTGTTGCGGAACTTGATACGGTCGTCAAGGATCTCTTTTGCCAGCGCTCTCAGATTTGTCGAGCCGCCCTGGAGTTCTGCGATAGTGGCGTCGGCGTCCTCGGCTGAAAGCTCCCGGGCGTCGGCGTCCTCCCATGAGTGGTTTTTTTCTGTGTAGTACTGGCGGTCGGCCTTTGCAAGCGCTTCGAACGAAGAGTCGGCAAGACTGCGCAGTTCCTCAAGGGCGGGGAATATCTCCGCCTGATATTTGGCGGCGGATTCCATGGCCTCTTCGGTGCCGAGCCTTCCTCCCAGCAGGGGGGCGCAGTTTTCCTGAATGTCGCCCAGCAGCGAGTTCAGCTCGCCCATTCTCAGATTTTTCTTGGTGGTATCTACGGTGATGCCCCTGTTCTTGAACAGGTCGGCAAGGTCGGAACTCATTTTCAGTCCCTCTGTGCTGAATTTCCAGCCGTCCGGCGTGTACTTCGCACTGCCGGAGAAATCCACGTCCGCCAGATTGATCTGGCAGATATTGAACGATAAGAGATCCTTTCCGATCACCGCGAACAGCTTTCCGCCGACGAAAGCGCTGAGCTTTGCTTTAAGCCCCGCGTTGAATTTTACAGAGGCGCCCGTCCTGCCGTCCTTTGCAATGGAGAATTTCTTTTGTCCCTTGTCGTAGTTTATTCCTATGTTTCCAGTCAGCGCTGAGTTGTTCACCGAGCCCTCGATCGTTCCGCGGATACCCGCTTCTACCTGCGCCAGTCCGGGGATCCCCAGTACAAGCGCCGCCTTGACTCCGCCGCCTGCCTTCGCGCTGAGGGCTGCGGTGCCTGTCAGGTCAAAGGTGGTTGTCCCACCCTTGTCCCTAACGCCGTCAGGCGAGTCCGCGGAGTTTTCGCTGAGGCTGCCGAACATTGCCTTGAGCGACATCCTTGAACTCATACCTGCTCCTGCAAACGCGCTGCCCTTTACGAAAACACCGGGCAGTATAGGCGCGTAGACGGAAGCTGATATAAGCTCCGGGAAAGACGCGGTTTCCTTTTCATCATAGTCTTTAGGCAGGGTTATGCTGTATTCTATCGCGAGGCTTCTTTCCCCGAAATCAAGCGTTCCGCCGATCTTGTCGGCGATGTTCACTTTGATTTGCTTGCTTTCGAAATCAAGAGTGGACATATCCGGGTGGAGTTCTCCGTCATAATATTTCATCAGACCGAGTTTGACGCCTATTTGATTCTTTCCGGCGATACTTTCGAGGAACGTGGCGTTTTCACCTTCGGGGTCGTATGCCCTGACTGTTATACCGGTGATATTAAGCTGTTTTTCGTTTTCCTCGTCCTGGGCGATGGAGCTGGCGGTAATGCTGCCTATCCTCTTGACTTTCAGTGCGATATCGTTCAGACTTTTTAATTTCGTGGACCATTCATCGTTAACCTTTCTGACGGAAACGGTGCCCCCCGCGGAGGCAGATACACCCCCGGCAGATATCCCCACGCTGCCCTTTACCGTGAAGCTGCTGAAATTATTGGCTGCTTCGAATTTAATGCCGGAGATACTCAGCATATCGTTGAAGAAAGTAAGCGCACCGTTGGTTTCCGCCTCCAGCGAGTCCATTCTGAACCCCTTGCCGATGGAGATATTCTTTCCGGTCATGCTGACGCTAGTGTCTTTCCCGAATCCGGGCAGCGGAAATTCGCCGCTGATGGTCTCAATATTGAGAGAATCGCCGGCAGCCGTGATATTTTCAGCTGAGAGCCTGTTGTCAAACACCGAAATGAACGCTGAGATGTTATTCATGCCGACGTTCAGCTTGTCGTCCCTGCTGTAATTCAGCGACAGTTTTCCCATGACGGCGGCTGCCACATTCGGTATGATCGTATGTTCCGTGCTGCCAAGGGCGGCGTCCGCTTCTGCCGTGAATCCCTCCGGGGTCACCTCGGCAGACAGGTCTCCGAAGCTGGCTTTCAGCAGGGAAATGTTATCCGCCGTGATGGTTATTCCGGAGCCGTCCTCAGTGGATATGCCATCGGCGGAGAAGCCTACCTTTTCTGCCGAAGCAGTCAGCCCGCTGAACTTTACAGCGCCGCCGAATAGCTCTTCTTTCAGCAGCTCCGCCTTTATTGAACTGAACGAAAGGACCTTGTCGCCGTATTCAAGGTCGGTGAGGGTCAGCGACAGAAGCTCTGCCAGGCCAAGCGTGATATCACCACTGGTGCCGACGGAAACTGTGCCGTTCTTGTAGGTCACGTCGCCGGATAGTTTGCTTGTTTTCAGCGAAAATGGCGTGAAGTTCATCTGGGATTCGATATTTTCTGCATGGGCGGTCACGGAGAAACCGTCCTGCTTTGTCTTGCTCATTGATATCTCAGCGGAGTCTGCGGACAGGGATTCCCCGAGGGATATCTTCTGGCTTCCGAACGAAATTTTGTCGAAATATAATCCGGAGCTGTCGGCGGTCATGTTTATGATTTTTCCGGTGAGCGTGCCTGTTCCGAACAGGTCGTTTATGATGACGTCCGCGCTGCTTAGGGCAAATTTATCTCTTGAGGCGCTTCCGGTGATGCCGGATATGCATACCTTTTCATTTTTGCCGATGGAGAGCTTCTTAGCGCTGAAATCAAGCGCTTTCTCCCCGCTGTCCTGAACTCCGGAGAGCTTTGCACCCTCAAGTCTGGAATCGCCTATTCCGAGCGAGAATTCGTCTATTCCGGTGATTGCGGGTAAGTAGTTCTTTTCCCTGGTGAATTCAAGCGCCGCACTGACGGAGGCGGATACTTCGCCCGCGCTGAAGCCCGCACTTATGACGCCCTCGAACTTTTCCGGGGACTTTGCCGTAAATTGACCGTCATCGACAGAGAGCAGCCCGCCGAAAAGCTCAAATCCGCTGTATTCTGCGGTGAGCTCCGAGAATCCCGCGCCGTCCTTTCCGAGCTTTACGTCCTTTCCGGTCACGGATAGTATATTATCAATACCGCCGTACATTTCCGAAGCGGTGAACTGCTTGTTTTCGCTGTCGATTCCGATGTCGTCTGCGGAGAGCTCCATCATACCGAACAGCTTTGCCTTTGCGCCGAATCCGTTGGTCTGGGGCGTGGTTTTCCCGGAATCATGTTCATGCTTGAAGCCCAGTTTTCCCGAAGCGGACAGGCTGAACGGGTCGGTGGAAATGAGCTCCGCGTTCTTTTCAAATTCGAATGTTCCGCGGAATCCGCTGTTGTCCAGCTCGAATTCCAGACCGCCCAGTTTTCTTTCAAGCAGGGAAAACCCTGCGGAGAGCTTCAGCGACATATCGTTTCCGATTTTCAGTCCGTTCCGGGTTATAGAGCCGGCGGTGGTCTCCGCTGAGATGTCAGACAGCTCCGCCAGACCGAACAGTTTTATATTTTTTGTCTCTGCCTTAGCGCTGCCGAAATCCAGTGTGCCGTCAGAATATTTAAGGTTTGCAAGAGTGAGCCGCAGCACGTCGGACCCCGCGGAAACGCTGCCGCCTGTTATGTTCAGGGCAGGGGAGCCCTCCGGAAATTCAAGCTTTCCTGAGAGTTTTTCCGCAGAAAGCTCCAGCCCGCCGAGATTTGCTTCAATGGAGATATTGTTTGCCTCAACGGAGAAACCGTCCTGCTTTGTCTTGCTCATGGATATCTCAGCGGAGCCTGCGGACAGGGATTCCCCGAGGGATATCTTCTGGCTTCCGAACGAAATTTTGTCGAAATATAATCCGGAGCTGTCGGCGGTCATGTTTATGATTTTTCCGGTGAGCGTGCCTGTTCCGAACAGGTCGTTTATGATGACGTCCGCGCTGCTTAGGGCAAATTTATCTCTTGAGGCGCTTCCGGTGATGCCGGATATGCATACCTTTTCATTTTTGCCGATGGAGAGCTTCTTAGCGCTGAAATCAAGCGCTTTCTCCCCGCTGTCCTGAACTCCGGAGAGCTTTGCACCCTCAAGTCTGGAATCGCCTATTCCGAGCGAGAATTCGTCTATTCCGGTGATTGCGGGTAAGTAGTTCTTTTCCCTGGTGAATTCAAGCGCCGCACTGACGGAGGCGGATACTTCGCCCGCGCTGAAGCCCGCACTTATGACGCCCTCGAACTTTTCCGGGGACTTTGCCGTAAATTGACCGTCATCGACAGAGAGCAGCCCGCCGAAAAGCTCAAATCCGCTGTATTCTGCGGTGAGCTCCGAGAATCCCGCGCCGTCCTTTCCGAGCTTTACGTCCTTTCCGGTCACGGATAGTATATTATCAATACCGCCGTACATTTCCGAAGCGGTGAACTGCTTGTTTTCGCTGTCGATTCCGATGTCGTCTGCGGAGAGCTCCATCATACCGAACAGCTTTGCCTTTGCGCCGAATCCGTTGGTCTGGGGCGTGGTTTTCCCGGAATCATGTTCATGCTTGAAGCCCAGTTTTCCCGAAGCGGACAGGCTGAACGGGTCGGTGGAAATGAGCTCCGCGTTCTTTTCAAATTCGAATGTTCCGCGGAATCCGCTGTTGTCCAGCTCGAATTCCAGACCGCCCAGTTTTCTTTCAAGCAGGGAAAACCCTGCGGAGAGCTTCAGCGACATATCGTTTCCGATTTTCAGTCCGTTCCGGGTTATAGAGCCGGCGGTGGTCTCCGCTGAGATGTCAGACAGCTCCGCCAGACCGAACAGTTTTATATTTTTTGTCTCTGCCTTAGCGCTGCCGAAATCCAGTGTGCCGTCAGAATATTTAAGGTTTGCAAGAGTGAGCCGCAGCACGTCGGACCCCGCGGAAACGCTGCCATCTGTTATGTTCAGGGCAGGGGAGCCCTCCGGAAATTCAAGCTTTCCTGAGAGTTTTTCAGCAGAAAGCTCCAGTCCGCCGAGATTTGCTTCAATGGAGATATTGTTTGCCTCGGCGGAAACGGCGATACTTTCTTCTTTAGTGAGTTTCACGGCGGCGTTCTCCGCTTTCAGGAATCCGATATCGAAATCCCTGGCGCCGAGAGATATTTCCTTGAAGCTGACTCCGTCCTTGTCCACAGCTATCTCGCTGCCGGAAAGCTCCACGCTGCTGAGAAAGTCAAGCCCCTTGAATATCAGCGCGGTGGATTCCAGCACTGCCTTATTCGGCTGGCTTCCGCTGAGCTGGAGCGCCGCTTTCGTCCTGCCCAGCTCCAGAAAATCCACGTTGTCGATGGTGGCACCATTCGCGCTGAATTTCACGTTAAGACCGTTTTCCAGATCAACGGAGCGCTTCACTCCGGTAAAGGTAACGGGACCGAGCTTCATGGTGATGCCGGCGTCTTCGCTGTCCGGTTCATTTCCGTTGGCGTTTTCATCTTCCGGGGTTTCGGCGGGCTTGCCTATTTCAACTATCTCTTCGCCGTTTTCGCCGTCTACAACTACGCCCGCGCAGAGCCTTCCGTTTTCATCGCTTGTGAGCACGGGGCTTCCGTCTTTCGGGTGTGTTTCGGGCGGGATTATGCCTCTGTCCGTGAGGCATATTTCGCTGTTTATCTCGGTTGTCTGGCGGAGTTTGGTTATGCTGAGAAGATTCTTGTCGGAAATAATGGTTTTTCCGTCCGTGGAGGAGGGCGCGTTCATCTTTACTGTGAAATCCTTCGTGGACAGAGTAATGCTGCCGTCCTTGAATATTATCTTCGGGGCTGCGTTACCGTCACGCATGAAAAACGCGCCGGTGCTGACGTCAACGCCGCTGCGCGCGTCGCTGAAATCCGCCGAAGCTATCGCGCCGAATTTATCCGTGCCGGCGGTGTAGTTGTGCAGCAGCGTCATGCTGCCGTCGTTCAGCTTCAGGTCACGGAATTCTCCGAGCAGCCTGAGCTGAACCCTTTCAGAGGTATACGCAGCCGTACTGTCGCCGAGAATGCGGTGCTTGAAGTTCGCGTCGGCGTTGATGAGCCGCACGCGGTCGAAGTAGGTTACGTTGGTTGAAGCGTTGACAGACTGTCCCTCTTCGGTGCGGGTCTGATTTATGGCGGCGCTGTCGTTGCTGAAGCTTTTCTCCGCACCTTCTGTATAGCGCGAGAAGGTAAGCCCGTCGCCGGCGTCTTCATAGGCGGAGTTTCCGCTTGCCTGGTAGCTCAGCTTTGCAATAAGGAAGTCCTCGTAGCTTTTGCCGGAGCGCTTCTTGTTCTTTCCTCTGCTCATTTCCCCGGATTTGTACTTGCTGTTGAAGCTGAAAAAGCTGAGTATGCGCTCAAAGAAGCCGGGTCTGTCGCGCTGAGGCACGCGCTCATCCAGATCAGCCTGCTGCTTGATGCGCTGGAGCTCCGCCAGGTTTTCGGAGTCGGTCAGCGCGTCCTGAGCTGCATCGCGGTGTTCTTCCCTGATATCGCTTTCGAGCTTGTCAGCCTGATTTTTCACTTGTTCTGCCGTTGTTCCAGCCATTGCCATGCCTCCTTTTCAGCCTGTCAGAAGTAAACCGAGTATTTCCCGAAATCGTCCTTTAGCAGCACCTTTCCCTGCTTTGAGAGCTGCTGTTTCACCGCCCTGAGTATATGCGCCATGTTCACGGCGGAATCCTCCTCCGCGGCAAGGAACGCGGCGGACATCACAGCGTTCTTTATCGCGGCTCCGGAAATCTCGAACTGCTCCGCGAGATAATCGAAGTCTATGCCGGGGTCGCGCGGCATTTCGGCCGGGAACATACTGTGCCACAGCGAAAGTCTCTGCGCGGCGTCCGGCAGCGGGAAGTTCACAACGCAGCTTATGCGGCGTATAAACGCCTCGTCTATGTTCTGTATGAGGTTGGTCGCCATCAGCACTATCCCGTCGAAGCTCTCCAGCCTTTGCAGCAGGAACGATGTCTCAACGTTCGCGTATTTGTCGTGGCTGTCCTTTATTTCGCTGCGCTTTCCGAAAAGCGCGTCAGTTTCATCAAAGAAGAGTATCGCGCCGCATTTTTCCGCAGCATCGAAAATCTCGCCGAGGCTCTTTTCCGTTTCGCCGATGTACTTTGACATAACCTGCGAGATATCCACCCGGTATGCGGGGAGCCCCAGCTCCCGTGCAACGATGGTCGCCGCCATGGTCTTACCTGTTCCTGGGGGGCCGGCGAACAGCATCGTAAGTCCCTTTCCGTAGGCAAGGCGGCTCTCGAAGTTCCACCTGTCGAATACGATGTGGCGGTACTTTATCCGGGCGCACGCCTCGCGTATCTGCTGCTTTTCCTCCTCAGGGAGTATCAGGTCGTCCAGCGTGAACCGGCTGGATATCAGCGAAGCCTTTCCGCCGAAAGCGTTTTCAGCGGTGCGTGAGCACACCTCGTCAAGGAGCTCCTCTGTGGGCTCCGTCATATCCCGGGCGGACATTTCCTCCCTGAGCCGCTTTGCGCTTCCGGCTATCCGTGCGGGCTCGAAGCGGAACTTGTTGGCGGCGGTCTGCGCCAGCTCCCCGCCGCATACCCCGGTTTCCAGCCACAGCCTGCGGCGGATGTCCCGGGGCAGCTCCTCAAGCTTAACGCATAGCTGCGGCTGTTCCGTTTCAGGAATATCGGCGGGGCTTTCTGCGCACAGGAATACCGTTTTAGCCGCCCGGAACAGCACCTTTATCAGCTCCTTCAGAATCCTGCTGTCGGAGTCACCGGTGATACCGGTCACGCAGACAAGGCACTGCTTCATCAGCAGTTCGCACACTATGTCAAGCTCAGCGGAGCCCCGGTCGCTGGCGGCGAACTCACGGATATCCACGAACAGCACCGCCCTGCGGAGCTTCGCGCCAAGCTGCTGAACAAGGAATTTCCTGCCGCTGCCATTCTCGCCGCACACGCATATAATGCGCTCTCCGGGGAGCGTTACTGCGTGCTCCATCAGCGAGAGCTGCTGTTCGTAGCAGACCATTCCCGTTTCGGCGGGGTAGACCGTCCGCATAAGGCTGGTTTCCGGGAATCCCCCGCAGGATAGCAGCCGCCGGAAATACGGTCTGAATGCGAGCGGCGTGCGCAGTGGATTTCCCTCGAACGGCTGGAATACATATTTCAGGAGCTTTGCGGAAAGCGCGCCCACGCGGGAGGTATCCCCGCGGGCGAAAAGCTCCAGCGCCAGTCCGAGCGTAGGCGCGGTGGAGCGCACATTGTCGCAGATATAGCCGAAACTCCGTTCGTATTCCGGATTCACCAGCGGGAGCGCCGCAAGCGCGATGGTGAATCTCTCCAGCATACCGAAACCGAACGCCCTGCAAACTCTGTCCAACGGCAGGGATACGCCGTTTTTCTCCGAGTCTGCGGAGCTTTCGGAGATTTCAGCCCATATTTCCGCAGCGCGCTGCTCACCCTGCTCCGAGAGGGAAAACGCGCGTGGCGAAAAGACGTTTTCCGCCTCCTCAAGGGAGATGACGAGCCCCTTGTATTTTTCGAACGGAGTGTCGGTAACGGACTTTGCCCTTACCACCGTGTCCATATATTCGCTGAGGTATACGCACAGCAGCCTTTCATAGTCCCGGAGCTGTCCGGAGGAATCGGAATACATCTTTCACACCACGCTTTTCATGGAATAGTTATCGTTGTCTGTCCGGGGAATGTCACCGAGATGACCCCTCCCCACAGGCACATCAGCTTTGAGGAATTGCTGAGCGCCGGCTTGCCGCCGACAAGCACGGTCGGGCAGCCGGGAACCCACGGAGCCGCCACATTCGGCATACACGGCTGCGGAGTGAGCACACCCAGCGCTGCCGCCGTTGCCGCCGCCACCTGCGGATTTGCAAGGCTGGTGCACATTCCGAAGGGCATGATGTTGGTCGTGGGTTTGTTGTCCATTATCGTGGCGCAGGGCTTGCTGCACCCGAAAGCCTTGTTCTCCGGGAGCACCCCGAGCTGTGACGGAGCCAGTCCGAACGAGCAGGCGCACATCGCGCCCTGTACTACGAGAAGTGCCATTGTTGCTCCTGTTCTGCAAATACCGTGAGGGTCATTCCCCGGGGGACTGCCTTCTTCAGAGGCTGCTCCAGCTTCATCACCGAGGCTGCGCGGTCGTAGTGCTGTATCTTCACCCTGCCGAAGCCGTAGTCCAGCGTGCAGCCGTCAAGCACCTGCGGCGCTGTCCCGGCGGGAGCCGCGATGAGTTCATCAGCCCCGGTTTCAGCGGTTATCGCGGTGATGAAGGCGAGCCGTACCGGAGCCGCGCCGTTCTGCCGGAGGTACACGTTCCCACTTCCGGAATCCCCCGCTTTTACCACAGCCGTGGAGTACCCCGGGCAGGAAACCGTTATTTCAGCGCCCGGCGGCAGGGGAGAGAGGAACACATAGAATCCTCCGTCCCGGTGGGAGGCGGTCAGCCCGCCGCAGGTGGCGTGCGCCTTTTCAAGCGGCGCGAAGCTCTGCGCTCCGGCGGCCCTGAGGACGTAATATGCATGGAATCTCATCTTCGGGTCCCCCTCTGCCGGAGCGTGATATCAGCGGTTGTGACGCGCCTTACCTCGCGTATCTTCTCAGAGTCGATGAACACCGCCGACGCCTTGTAGAACAGCGCAGGCTTCGGGGATACGCTGTACGCCGCCCATATCTTCAGCTTGTCCTCGTAGGCGATGTTTTCGAGATTTATGTTCAGCGCCTGCCCGGCTTCCGCAAGGGATCCGTACAGTCTGTCGGAAATTACGCGATTGTCTGAGAGCGTCTGGAACACCCTGCCGAGTATCCTCTGCTCGTCCTGCGCCCTCACCGAGATATCCGATTTCAGCGCCGTGAATATCATGTAGTGCAGGTTCACCGCGGACGGAGCCGCACGGACGTGCGTTTCATCAACGACTATCTCTCCCCTGTTCACGGAGGTACCCGCGTCCTCTGAGATATCGTAGAGGCACACGCCCAGACGGAAATTTCCCGGCTCGTCAGGGCTGCACATTCCTATGAACTCCGGTTTTTCCACCGGGGGAACGCAGTTCCGGCGCAGGAATTCCACTATCGTCCTGCCGGAATCTGAAATTGCCGTATAGCCTGCCATTGCTCCTCCTATCTCATAAACAGGGTGCCGTTTTCCGTTGTCTCCGTCAGCCCGAATCCCGCAGCGAAAAGCCCGCTCGGGATATACAGCGAATCCCCCGCCTGCATGGGGAGCTCCGCCAGAGCGAACAGTTTGTCGCCGATATACGCGGCGGTGTCGTCCGTCCGGAATTCTATCAGCACGTTGTCGTTCTTGATGACGTACACGCCGTTTGCCGTGATGAACTGTGAATCCGTAAGCTCCGCGAGTTTCACGGCGTTAACGAACACCGTCCCGTCAAGCTCGATCGTGAGCGTATCCGAATAGATATCGTACTTCGGGATAACCAGCTTGTATTGATACAGCTCGTCAAACGCGGAGGTCCCGCCCGGGACGCTTCCGGAGCCGCCGGAGCCGTCAGAACCCCCGGAGCCGCTGTCCGGCTTCATGTTTCCGGACTGAGCCGCCGCAATGTCGGCCCGGAGCCTATCGTCAAGGGAATCCACGCCGCTGTCCCTGAGCTTTTCCGCCGCGTAGGAAAGCGCCCTTGCGCGGGTATCGTCCGTCATGCAGGCTTCGGGGACGTTTTTCAGCGCGTCCGTCAGCGCGGAGTACGCGCTTTCCGCCGATGAAGCGTCAGCGGCTTCAAGGTCCGCCAGCGCCTGATCAAAGCTGTCCAGCAGGGTGGAATCGCTGTCGCTGAGCAGGTCTTTCAGCGCGTCAATTTCAGCCTGAGCCTGTCGCGCCGCCTTTGCGGAGTCCTTTCCGCTGAGCTGGTCTGATTTCGCGTCCAGCAGGGCGCGGTATTTTTCGTCTGCCTGCGCCGCAAAATCAGCCCGGGCGGCCGCGAGCCCGTCAGTGAGCGCGTCGAGCTCCGCCTTTTTCTGGTCGGAAGCCGCCGTATCGCCGGCTGAAAGCGCGTCTATGTATTCGTCGTATTTGCTGTCCAGCTGTTTCTGGAGGTCGTCTAGCTTCTTTTTCTCGGCAGCAAGGGCGCTGTCAGAGCGCGCTTCTGCCTGAGCCGCCTTTGCGAGGATATCCGCGGCGCTTTCCGCCGATATTCCGGCGACTGCCTGCGCCAGCTCGTCCCCGGCTGTGGAGGCTGAGATATCCTCAAGCAGCGCCCCCAGCTCCCCGAGCTTTTCGGCGGTAAGCCGGTTGTATTCCTCGGAGTCGGTGCTGCCGGCGGTGTAGAAAGCGCTGTCCTTGGCGAAATTCTCTGCGTCCTTTACAGCGGATCGCAGGGCGGTTTTCACGTCTTCGGAGGAAACTCCGCTGTCGTCGGTATAGTAATCGCTTGTGCCGTTCTTTACGGAATCCGCGAGGCCGGAAACGCTGCTCACCGCCGCGTCAAAAAGCTCCCCGGACATCTCGGCTGCTGCTGATTTGTCCACTGCTTCTCCGTTTGTCATGGCGCTGAGCACCGCCAGCTTTTCCGCCTGAGCGGCGGCTTCACCGGAGTTGCCGCTTTCGGCTGCGGAGATCAGCTTTTCTTCAAGCTCGGCCTGCTTTTCAGCCGCCGTACCGCTGCCGGAGGAGGTCTCGCTGTCGAGGGTGCTCATGTCCTCCAGCAGGGCGGACTGCACGTCCGAAAGCGTGGAGATGAGGTCTGCGTGGTCGGATTTATCCGGGTCGCCAAGCCGTGCAATCTCGTCCTCTATCCGCGCGTAGACCACTTCGGAGCAGTGCTTGTCGAGCTGTCCGCGCAGCTTCACCTTCAGGGAGGCAACGGAGTCCGCCGCAGAGCCATCCAGCAAGGAAACAAGCGGGTCGAGGGCATTCATCCTGCGGGAAAGCGCGTAGGTCGTATCGTCAGAAACCGGCGCGAGTATCGCGTTCAGCGAGTCGCGCTCCGCAACGTATACATCATGCTGGTGGACAGCCTGATCGTCGTCCTCGTCGGGATCCTTGGTGGAATCCGCAAGGCTGTTCGCTATCTCAAGCTGCTGGCTGAGGGAGCTGCAAGCGTCTATCTGTGAGGGCAGAACGGTGCTGTCCACGTCCTGCACGGAAATATTGTTTCCGGTGGTGAGGTCAACGACTGTGCCGTCCGCCTTGAAATACAGCGTGAGCGTGAGCTCGTCTATCGTCTTGTTGTCCACGATACGGCTGTTGGAGAGCACGATGTCGTTGACGCTTTCCGCGTCCGTTATGTCGTACCACACGCCGCTGTTGAGGTCGGACTTGTAGTATATCCTGTCCTGATTCCCATCCTGCGCGGTGTTTTCGGCAAGGGTCTGGTTTTCCTCGTTCAACGCCTGAAAATCAATAAGGCAGGTGCCTATTATCAGCGAGGCGTCGTTTATCTTGTCCGCGGAGGGTCTGTTCTCGCCGAATGTGAATACTCCGAGCGCCGCCGCAGTCACTGCCGCCGCGGATATCACGATGATCTTCTTTCTGGACATGGCTTTGCCCTCCTTTCGTTATAGTGTGAGAAGCTGCTGACCGTCCCCGGTGGATACCACGTTCAGCACGGCCTGCTCATCGCCCGCGGAATACAGCTTCACCGTAAATCCGGAGGTGTCGCCGAAAGTGCTGGCAAGGTGGGAAACTCCCTTTTCAGCGGTGCCGCTTCCTATCAGCGTATCGCCGCTGTAAAGCTCGAATTTATCGAAGCTGAACTGTTCTGTTTTTATCGAGAAAACCGCTTTCAGCCCATTTTTCGAAACGCTCCATGTTCCCGCGTTGAACCTCGACGAGCCGGACTGCGCCGCCTGTAAGTCGAGCGTGCCGCTGTACTGCATTCCGTCAAAGACGGCGTTGTATTTCAGCTCGCCGTCCTTGTAGAGCTTCAGTGTGAGCAGGGAAGTATCGGAATACACCGTGCTCAGCCCGGTCATGGTTTTGCCGACTGCGGTGCGCTTTCCGATGAGTTTTCCCTCGGAGGTGTACAGTTCGTAGTCGGTAACGTCATAGCTTTCCGGAATGGAAACGCCGAAGCTCGCTTTTAGCGAAGCGCCGCTGACCGTGACGTACCACGAAGGCTCGGAGCTTCCGGAGCTTTCACCCGCCGTTATGCCGTTTTCGTAGTTCTTGATTGACCCGGTGCCGCTTCCGTTCAGCTTATCCGAGATATATCCCGCCGACTGGAGGTTGTACGCGGAAAGGCTCTTGGCGTAATCCACCCGCATTTCGTAGATGGATCTCTGCTGTTCCATCAGACTGACTTTCTTGTCGTACAGGTCGGTGAATGACGTCAGCCCCTTTCGGTTGTCCGCGAGGGCGTCCGCGTAATCCTGTTCAGCCGCCGCCAGATAGTCCACAGCCGACTGATAGCTTCCCTTTGCCTCCTGAAGCGCGTAGAATCCGTCCGTCAGGGAGTTCACCAGAGTATTATAGGCGGTCTTTCTGTCCTGCTCCGCCTCGTCAAGTTCCGCAAGGCTCACGAAAAGCGCGTAGCGCTCGTCCTCAAGATACCTCTCGCCGGAGTAGGTTTTCTTGAACCATTCTTTCGGTATCTTGATTTTAAAGAAAATCAGCCTTATAACGTAATTTCCGTTCCACGGCTGCTGAATTCTGGAGAGGAAGCTGTGGTAGATGTTGATGAAATAGTCGTAGTCCACCGCTTCTCCGCGCGCCCGGCAGGAATTAAGATAGGACATGATAACCGAAGCGTCATTGCCGTACCTGCCGGAATATACGCTCTTGACGGTCTGGGTGCTGCTGTCGGCGTTGTTCCTGGTCTCCAGCGCCTTGTAGTAGGAGTAATCGTATTTCAGCGCGTAGCTCCTGATATCGCCGAGCATGGAGCGGCTTATTTCAGTTTCAGGGAGCGTGCATTCAAACCGGAATCCCTTTGTGAGGTCGGTCCCGGCTATCGCGGAGAGCTTCTCCTTGGCGCGTTCGCAGGTGCTTTTTGCCTTTGTGAGAGCGGTCTGCGCGTCGTTTACCTGCTTTTCCATGTAGTCCGCGTCGCTTTTCAGGGCGTCCCCGGCGGCGTAGGCGGACATCACCTGCTTCTGTGCTGACTGCGCCTCGCTTAGCAGGTTCGTGTAATATTCTGTCTCGTACCCGCTGTAAACCACGGTGTAGTACTGCTGCTCGCATTCCGCGATGGCGGAGAGCCGCGCGTTTTCGTACTCCGCGTTGAGTATCCTGAGCTCGCTCTGGATATCCGGGACTTTTGTCAGCAGTTCGATCTCCTTGGGCATTCCGTGCTTTTCAGGGAACTTTATGTTGAACAGCAGCGAGAACCGCACGGTGCTTTCTCTCTTGCGCGTGTCCGCGATGGCGGAGTACGCCTGTTTCAGCTCTATCTGCTTTTTTACGCGGCTGAGCGTGACCTTACGCAGGCTGTCGCTGTTCGAGAGGGTCAGCGATATTGCCTGCTGAAGAGTCAGCAGTGTTTCAGCCGCGTATACGGTCGTCCCTGCAAATCCGCCGCAGAATACTGTGACAGCGGCCGCGCACGCCGTTATTTTTCGTATGAACCTCTCCATTATGTCACCTCACACTGCGCCTGTCTCGTACCACAATACCTTGTCATCCGCGCTGTACAGCTTTATGAAGCTGCCGCCGCTGATGTACTTTTCGCATATCATCCTGGCGGGAGCGTCTATCCCGAGGTACTTCATCAGCCGCCTGTCAGCGCTTGTCGGGCGGAACTCGTAGGAATCGTATGGTTCGCCGAAGCCCTCCGGAGCCGACTTTCCCGGAGCTTTTCCGGTCTCCGCGCCGTACAGCCGCTGGGTTCCGGTTATTATCATTCTGTCTGCCTTTCCGTCATCGCTGAACAGGAATCCGCAGCCCAGCTCCCCGAAGTAAAGCAGTGTGCCGCCGCCCGCGGAGCGCTCCTCCGTGCCCGCCGTGAAAGCCGCCTGAACCGTGCTCTTGTCCGCGTGGATATAGCTGTACCAGCTTATTTCGCCGTCGGTCATGTTCCCGCAGAATATCTGCTCGCCGGTGCTGCGGAATATCGAGCACACGCCGTTTGCAAGTCCGTCCTCGAACTGGCCTTCCACGCGGAGATCGCCGTTCCAGCCGTACAGCGTTCCGGAGCCGCTGTAAATTCCGTTGGAAAAACCGCCGGAATACGTCTTGCCGCCCTTCGGGGAGTACTCGGTGCCCTCGCCGGACATCTCGCCGTCAACGAATCCGCCGACATATTTCAGCGTTCCGTTTTCGTAGAGCTCGCCGTTTCCGCTGTATTTTCCGTTCACGAATCCACCGGAGTAGACCGGATTCCCGTCCTCGGAGTAGAGCCGTCCGTCGCCGTTCAGCTGACCGGCGGCGTAGCTTCCCTGTGCGCGTATCCTGCCGTTTGCATAGTATTCCGTGCCATTTCCGCTGTACAGTCCTCCGGAGAAATCCCCGTCGTAGACCAGCGTTCCGCTGTCGGTGTACAGCTTTCCGGAGCCGCTGTAAACGCTTCCGCTGAAGCCGCCCTCATATTTCAGAATGCCGTTGAGATCGTAGAGCTTTCCGTTTCCGGAGTATTCATTGTCCTCAAAGCCGCCCTGATACACCAGCACTCCGTTGTCGTAGAGCCTGCCGTCGCCCTGGGCAGCGCCGCCGGAAACTCTTCCGGCGTAGAGCAGGGTACCGTACTGCGTGTAGACCTCCGCGCTTCCGTCGGCGGTGAAGAAATCCGCAGTGTTCACCACCAGCTTCTGTGTGAACAGGTTCTTTTTCAGCAGCGGCACCAGAAGCCAAACCACCGCGAGCACCACAGCCGCCGCCAGAAGCAGCCCTCCGAGCAGGGCGCGCTTTGCAACGTAATTTCCGCCGAGCTTAACATAATCCCCGAGCTCTGACGGCTTCTTTATCACGAAGCTGACCATGCCGCGCAGTATATCCTTCGCCTTTTTCGCGGCAGTGACCGGCAGCTGCTTTATCTTGCTGAGCTTTGTGGTCAGCCTGCTGAGCATTGATTTGAAGAATCCCTCGATACGCTTGAAGAGAATGTCCAGAAAATTCACGCCGTCACCGCCTTTCGCTTAGTTTATCTTTACTGCCGCGCCCTTCACCGAGGTCTGCCCTCCGGAGCTGAGCTTCAGGCTGCTTCCGCCCTTGACCTCTGTGTTGTCGCCGTTTACCGTTACCTTGGAGGATTTTATCTTTGCGGAGCTGTCCGAGCTTACCGACAGGCTGCCGCCGCTTTCCATGATTATTTTCGTGGAGCCTGCGCTGATATTCACTTTTTTCTCAGCCTGGACGGTGATAGTTCCGTTTTCGGAATCTATCCTTACCATGTCCTTGCCGCCCTTGTCCTGTATGGTTATGCAGTTTTTTCCATCGTCCAGCTTCACGAGGAGCTCGCCTTTGGTCCTGACCGTGACGCATTCCTTGCCGTCCGCGTCGTCGAATATCAGCTTATGCCCGGCTTTGGTCTGGATCATTCTGATGGAGTTGTCCTCCTTTATCTCGGCGGGGGTCCTGAAATTCCTGTTCCACAGGGAACCGAGCACATACGCCCGGGAGATGTCCCCGCCGCAGAATCCGACCAGCACCTCGTCCCCGACATTCGGGAAGAACAGCATACCCCAGCCCGACCCGGACATGGGAGTTACCACGCGGATAAAATCCGTTTCGTAGTCCGGCAGGTCGAGATTGAGCAGCTTCACCTTTACACGCCCCAGCTTATCCGGGTCGTTTATGTTCGTGACCACCGCCGGGCAGACCCCGGAAAATGCCGGAGTCTGACCGCTGTCACCGCTCATGTAGCTGAGTATGCTCATTTCATCGCCGCCTTTCGATATACATTAATAATTATAATTTATTGCCGCTGAATTCCACCGTGGTCGAGAAATCACCGCCATATATCCGGTGAGTTACCCGTGTGATGTAGCAGGAGCGGTCGTAGTCCCTGCCGAACCCGGTTATCGCCGCGAACTTCCCGGGGAGCACCTCGGGAATGCCGGCGAACTGAGCCGAGCCCTCCACAGAAGAGTAGGACAGCCTGTCGAGCTCCGCCTGAGCCAGAAGCTTTGCCGCCTCGTTGGTGGAAGCCGCCGGGTCGGAGATGGTCTTTACCATTCCGGATTTTATCGCGCTGTTAGCCGCCGCCCGGGAGGAACTCCCGGTTTCGAGCACGCTCACGGAGGAAGCCTCGCTCTTTATCTGTTTTTTCTCGTTTGTTTCATCGTTATTGACCACAACGACCTTTGCGAGCCGGTTTTTCAGCGTGGTCTCCAGCGAGAATTTTTTCAGGCGTATCTGCGGCGATATTTCCATGAGCTCCGTGCGGTCGCTGCCCACCGGTACGAAATACGCTTTGCCAAGGCTTATGTAGAAGCTGTAATTCAGCCGCTTTGCAAGCCTCACCACGAAATCGTAGTCGCTCTCGCCGAGCTGCGAAAACGGCAGCGTGAGCTCCGGCGTCTGCTGTATCTTCCCGATGGAGAAAAATCCGCTGTATGCCGAAAGGGTCTTTTTTACTGCGTCGCTGTACCGTTTTATGCTTGTCTTTATCTCGGAGCGGGCGCTGTTCATCATCAGTCCCTTTCCATCAAGGCAGGTGACTGTGTAGGAATAGCCCTCCGTGTGGCCGTATTCCATTCGCACGGAATCTATGTATCCGCAGAAGACCTCGGACAGCCGGCTTCCGTAGCCCAGCGAGATGTTCACGCCCCTGCCTAGCCTGAGCTTCTGGGCGAGCGCGCTGTCAGGCTCTGTTACAGAGGAAGTGCTGAACACCGTGAATTCCGCGTAGCTTGCTTCAAACATCGCGGAAAGCTGCACCGTGAGCCCGCGGATATTGTATTTTGAGAGCAGCTCGAAGCCTTCAATATCTATCCCGCACCTGCCGTCAAAGAATCCGCTGTATTTCTTTTCGAGCTGTGCAAAGCTGTATTTGACCATGCCTGCTCCTTTCAGCGTTCAATGGGGGCTTTCGTGCCGGAATCGTGCTGCTCCGCCCGCTTTTTCCGGATCTCCTCGTTGTGCTGTCTTATCCGCTCAACGGAGGCGCTGGTCACTGCGGAATCATCCTCTCCGGCGCCGGAGGATTTCAGGTACGCTGAAACTCCCGTCCGCCCGGAAATATCCACCTCGGTGGCGCTGTCGTAGATTATCGTTGCGGTGTCTATCAGCGCCCGGGACTGCTCCGCGTCAAAGTCTGAGACCACCACCTGCTCGACGTATGCGCCGGTGAAGAAGTAGGCGTGTATCGGCTGATGGTGTTCATCGTGCACCACAAGCAGCAGCACGGCGACCTTTGAAATGAATTTCGCCGGGTTGAACGTCCCGACGCCTTTTGACAGGACAAGGCGGTTCGGCTCTTTTTTTTCCTCCCGGTGGACGGCGATGGAAAAATTGTCGCCGCCCTCGTGGAACGCCGTGTAGGAATCCTTTTTCAGCGTGAGGCCGCTCACCGACCGGAAGCCTGTCTTGAGTGCGTCCATATACACGCAGAAATTATACCCCGGGAACGGGTATGCGTTGTCTGCCAAAGTGAGGCCTCCTTCCGTCAGGTGACATCAAAGATGTTCTTCTTTTCTGTCTCGCCGTTGAGTTTCTTGTTTATCTTGGATATCTCGCGGCACCAGCGCAGTCTTTCCTCGTGCTCCATATTCATGATGGATTCATACGACCAGTGGAAATAATATGCGATGAACGCGACCTCCTCGTATATCTTGTCGGCGGGGTAGCCCTTTATCATTCAGACCGCTCCTTTCACTCGAACAGCACGGGCGTCCGGAACTGCCTGCCGCACTGGGGGCACACGCAGTTCACCTCAGGGGGATTCGCGCCGTTTATGCTCTGGTAGAAGTCCTGGAGGAACGCGAGGTCCGCCGTGAACAGCTTTTCAACGACCTTTGCGTCCACTATTGGCAGGCTGCCGAGCTGGGTTATCACGCGCGCCAGCAGGATTATCGTGAGATAGCTGGGGTTCTGCTGGACCCTCGGATCCTTCAGCGGCACTATCTCGTCCGCCGCAGTCGCCAGTCTCATCACGCCCTCCTTGTGGAGCTCGCCGTTGGCGTCTATATAGCCTTTCGGCAGGACAAATTTATATTCTGTCTGGAAAACCATTGTTTACCTCCTGGGTGAACGACATTTGTTGAACACAGTCTTATTCTTTGATTATAACATATTCAGCCGGAGAAATGGAATACATCGTTATGCTTTTTTTCACAGATTCTATATTTTTGTTACAAGCTAACAAAAAACGGATGCAAATTTTGTCGGAAATCCTATATAAAAATGAATTGAAATATCTGCCGATTTATGATATAATCAAACTAACAACTTGCCGAAAGGCGGATCGACAAATGTTTGATTACGCAGACAAAGCGCACTGTAAAGCCGAAAACGCAGGTTTTGACGCGTGCCGCCAGAGTTTTAATCTGGAAAAAATGCAGGATCCTGACATTGACAATTCACAGCTTCTTGACGAGCTGAAGGATGATCTGCACCGGCGCTCAAACGAGATACGCAATACCGAGCTCAGACCGGAGCCTGACGACGTCAGGCAAAAGCCGGAGGGGACGGAAAAAGCGGATAGCGGCGCTCCCGAAAAGGCATCGCACATTTCTGAGGAAAAACGGGAAAAGCCTGAATATTCGATGCAGGATATCATGCAGGCGGAGCTTGTCAGGGCGGTCTCGGATACGCCGCAGCCGGAGGCGCTGCGCACCCGGCTGGTCGGAATGACAGAAACGGCGGAATCCTCGGTGCGCAGAATGAAGTACCTTGAGCGCGAGCGGGACTCAAAGGAGCGCACGGCGTCAGAGACACCGGTGACGGAATTGGACGGAGACCTCTTTGATTTTCTGCTGAAAAAGCGCGGCGAGGACGCGGAGGAGAACTCCGGCAGGGAGGAAAGCAATGACAGAGCTGATAAAGCAGATACTTGACGAATACGGCTGGAAATATACCGAAAGCGCCGGGGCGCTCCGCTTCGACGTTGACGGCGAGAATTCCAACTGGGCGTGCTACATGACGGCAGAGGGAAGCGACAGCTTTTCCTGCTATGCGATAATTCCGGTGCGCGCGGACAAGGACAGCGAGGAGAGCGTTATGCGGCTGCTCCACGGCATAAATTATGCTGTGAGGGTCGGCAGCTTTGAATACAGCCAGCCCGGCGGTCAGGTACTGTTCAAGACCTACGGTTTGCTGACTGAGGAGCTTATCCGCAGCAGCACGGCAGAGGCAAAGGAGATCATTCGCAGGGTGATCGCCTATAATATGCTGGCGATGGATTTTTACGCCAAGCATATCATAAAGGCGGCGTGCGGCGGAGAAGTCGATCTTGAAGATATTTTAAGCAGCGGCAGCAATGAAAATGAAAGGGGTGAAGAGATTTAACGGCGGCTGAGTCCGCGCGTTGGATCGCACAAAATGGCAGAGTATTTATCACCAGGTGTTTATGTTGAGGAATTCGACAGCGGCTCCGTACCGGTGGAGGGCGTCGGCACCAGCACGGCAGGCTTCATCGGTGTTGCGGAGAAGGGCCCGGCAGAGGGCGCTCCGGTTCTCGTGACGAATTTTGCTGATTTCAGGAGGATCTTCGGTTCCTACCTTTCCGAGAGGGAATTCGGCGAGTACCGCTATCTGGCGTATTCCGTGAACCAGTTCTTTACAAACGGCGGCACACGCTGCTTTATCAAGCGCGTTGTTCCCTCGGACGCAGCGTACGCGTGCAGCACGGAGGACGCAGGCTCCGCACCGGTAGTGGTTTACGCAAAGGATCCCGGCGCATGGGGAAATAAGATCGCAGTCAGGGTGGTTCCCTCAAGCAGCTTCAAGACCCAGATACTGGAGATCGTAAAGGCTGAGAACGAAAAGGACGCAAAGTACCGCGTAAAGAACGCCTCCGGCCTTGCGGCGGGCGATGTCGTTGCGTTCACTGACGGCACAGTATACGCGCAGAACGTTGTCACCGGCGTTGACGGCGATCTCATATCGCTCAGGACTCCGCTTGACGATACGGCGGCAGATACCGCGCTCGTTCCGAAGAAGGTCATTATGACCTGCACCGCGGATATCGAGGTATCCTATGATGGTCAGGCGGAGAAGTACGAGTATGTGACGCTCAACCCGGCTTCACCGGATTACCTGCTCACAAAGCTCGCGAAGAGCGAACTCATCGTTGTGAATGCGGCGGCTCCCGAAAAGCCCATGTCCGTTTATGAACTTTTCACCGGAAGAGAGAACGGCGGCGAGGCTCTCGTGAACCTCTTCGGCGGAACAGACGGAACCTCCGGCGCGCTCAGCGCAGACGACTTCATCGGCGAGGACAGGGGTCCCGGAAACCGCACCGGTATTCAGGCTTTCATCGACAACAGCGACGTAAGCATTATGGCGGTTCCGGGCGTTACCGACCCGAACGTGCAGATGAGCCTTGTCGCCCACTGCGAGAACGCAGGCAGCAGATTCGCCATTCTCGACCTCCCAAGAGATGTACGCAGCGTGAACGATATTATCGCGCAGCGCAATATTTTCGACACATCTTATGCGGCTATGTACCATCCGTGGGTTAAGGTGTTTGATCCGCTCACCAAGAATTCCGCGGCTATTCCTCCGTCCGGATCGGTTGCAGGCATTTTCGCCCGCAGCGACAACAGCAGGGGCGTGTGGAAGGCTCCCGCAAACGAGGTGGTCAGCAGCTGCGTAGGTCTTGACTGCACATACACCGCCGGTGAGCAGGATATCCTGAATCCGCGCGGCGTTAACCTCATCAGGAGCTTCCCTGGTCAGGGAATCAAGGTATGGGGCGCAAGGACGCTCAGCTCCAACGGTCAGTGGAAGTACATAAATGTAAGGCGCCTGTTCATATTCCTTGAGGAATCCATCAAGGCGAACACGAGCTGGGTAGTATTCGAGCCGAACGACACCACTCTGTGGCTGCGCGTAAAGCGCACCATCGAGGTGTTCCTTTCCGGTATGTGGAAGAACGGCGCGTTCGCCGGCGGCTCCGAGGACGAGGCGTTCTTTGTGGATATCGGTCCCAACACCATGTCCAGGGACGACATCGACAACGGCAGACTGGTATGCGTTATCGGCGTTGCTCCTGTTAAGCCTGCTGAGTTCGTTGTATTCAGACTTACTCAGAAGACCGCTGAGCAGTAATTGAAAGGAGCATGAGAAATGGCACTTGAACAGTACCCTTACAAGAACTACCGGTTCAAGGTAGAGGTTGACAGCGTTATGGTGGCGGGCTTCAGCGAAGTATCCGGCTTTGACGCAACGATAGACGTCATCGAGTACAGAGAGGGCGACGCGGTGGTCAACACACCGAGAAAGCAGCCCGGTCTGGTTAAATACAGCAACATCACATTCAAGCGCGGAGTCATTGACGACATCGACTTTTTCACATGGGTGGAGGAGGCTTTCTCCGGAAACCTCACCAGAAAGACTATCGTTGTGAACCTGTGCGACGATACTGACGCAGTTGTGGCTTCATGGCAGATAATTAACGCATGGCCTGCAAAGTACACCGGTCCTGACCTCAACGGCCTTGGTTCCGAGGTTGCAGTGGAGACCATCGAATTTGCGCACGAGGGCTGCAGCAGACTGGCTATATGATGATACGGGAACGCCGTGAGGCATTGCGGCGCTCCCTTGCAACGCACTGCATCGCATGACGGTGCAGTGCGCTTTGTGCTTTTAATAAACACCGAGGGGGGAGCCGCATGAAGAGCATAACGCCATTCCAGCCGAAGCCGGGACTGAAGCCGACTGTGCGCAGGATCGCCGCGCTCGACGACTCCCCCCACTCTTCGTTTCCGTTTGATCGGGACAGCGAGCTGACATTCAAGGGGGACTCCCTGGTTGTCGGGGAGCTGCTTATGCTCCTGCTGGAGTCAATGCGGCAGTTCCGGGCGCAGAGCGGCAGCACGAATATCTCAGTCGCCGGGAACACGACGGTAATTCGCCAGAATATCTGCAATATCGTGAATAATTACCGCGCGGCTGTTTCCGGAAACATGAGCACTGAGCTCCGCGCACTGCTGACAAATATTGAGAGCTCATTTTCCGGCGGGAATGTCACCAGCGAGCAGACGGAGCAGCTCATAGACGGGCTTTCCGTGCAGCTTTCGCGGATATCCAGCGCGAATCAGAGTCACACGGCGAATGTCTCGGAGCTGACCTCCATTCTCGGCGGAAACACCAGCACCGATGTCACCGGAATTATCCGGGAGCTAAAAAAAAACGCTGAAATGACCCGCCTGCGGGAGCTGCGCAGCTTCACCGGGCACACCGACAGGCTTTTCAGCAGCTTTTCCGAGCTGGAATTCCGGGCGGCTGAGAAAAGCGTATCCCTCCGGGATATCCTGCGGGAGAGCGCCGTCATTGAGCGCGGCAGCCGGACAGCTGAAATCAGCCGGACAGCTGAAATCAGCACGGAGCGGTATTTTCAGGAGAAATCCACGGAAACGATACGGCAGACCGAAAGCAGAACTGAGCGTTCCGATTTCAGCCGAGAAAGCACCGAAGATCGCGGGAAAATCAGCACTGCGCGCGATATCCGGCGGGAAATTTCGGCGGAGCTCAGGTCGGAGAGCGCAAGGATCCTGTCAGTATTCCTGCGGTCAGCCGGCGGCGGAGTAATGCTTTACCGCACCCTGCTGGAGGAAAAGAATACCAGACTGTCCGCGGTATCAGTCATACAGAACCACGTTCTGATTTCCGACAGGGACATAAAAGCAGAGTTCACGCGGGAGCTGACAGACCGCCGTAGTTCCACGGCATTCAGCCGGGAATCAGCCGTTCAGAGCCTTTCAGAAAGCACTGAGTCAAACCGGAGCAGGAAATCAGTGGAAACTTCCGTCAGCGTTTCAGAAGCGGTACGGCTGCTGACTTACAGCCAGAACCGCGCGAAACGCTCACAGCTCAGCGCGCAGTTTGTGCGGGAGCAGAACCGCCTGTTAGCTGAAAAGAGCCGGGAAATGTCCTCGGAGCTTCTTGGTGTGCGGACGGGCGTCCGCGAAAATTCCGTGCGCCTGCGCAGCGAGATAACCTTCCGTAGCACGGAAAGCGGGCTGGCAGCTCAGACGGAGCCTATGACCGTGCGTTCCGCAGAAGCGCCGGAGCCTTCAGGATCGCATGAATCCGCAGTTTTCCACGAGCAGGAGCGACTGAGCGTCAACCTTTCCACGGAGCTACGCCGCACGGAAATCCTGCGGGAGCTGAAAAGCTCCGCTGTTACGGAGAGCAGGTTTTCCGAGCTGCGCCGGGAGTTTTCCATCGGGAAATCAGCTTTCGGGACTGTCGGTGCGGTTTTCCGGGAAATCCCGGGAGAGCGTACAGAGATCCTGTCGGAAATGCGCGCGGCTGCAAACAACAGTCATTTTGCGGAGAAAATATCAGAGTTTTTTGTGTCCGATCGTAATAATGAACTGGTATATTCCAGAGAGTATACCAAAGATACCGATTCCGTGACCGAAAATCTTCTTCGCGAGAGGCAAAGCTCATTGAGAACCGCTGTTGCGACCCGGATTCGGACAGAATCCAGGCTTCGCGCTAACAGCGGAAATTCCCCGGAAATAAGCCGTAATACGGCTTTATCAAATGAAACGAATGTTCAGGCGGTCATGTCTGCGGGAATCCCGCCGGAGAAAACTGAGCGTGTATTTAAGGAGACTGCTTTTGAAGTCCCCGCGTATGCAGCTTTTGAGCTTCTGAAAGAAAAAAGTTTATATACGCGCAGTGATTATCTTTACGAAAATTACAGCAGGTTTATCAATTTGATGAAGATCCCGGGGACGGACGAGCGAAGTATTGTCCGCCGTCATACCGCAAAAACACTTGAACTGCACAGCGATATGGCTTATCTGGTGCGTGAAAACACAGAAAGCGCGGGGCTTACGGAAAGTTATTATACTTCTGACAGTAATATAGAACTAAAATATACTGTCGGTAATAAGAATGATACGGTCCTGAACGAAAACTCAGAGCTGACAAACAGCAAAATCACCGTTCAGCCGCTGACCCTTAACAGCATATCGCGGCTCCTCGGTTCGAAAAATCACACAGTGGAGCGCCTGTACAGCTCCGGAAGCGCGGCTGTGCGGCTTGTGGAGGTGGGCTCTCCGATGCCGGGGGAAATTTCCCTGCCTGGAGGAGCAGCGGCTCGGTTCGGGCTATCTGAGCTGTTCTACGCCGTGGATTCGGAGCTCCGGGAAACAAATACTCTTAAAATCGGCCATGGGACTGAAAAAACTGAGCTTATCCACTCTGCCGGTGCTGAAAGAATCACCTCCGGCGCAACCGGTGTGCATGGCGTTGACGGGAGCTCCGCAAACGGAAAAGACGGCGGTCCCGGCTCAGCCGGAAAGGCGGTATATTATCGCATTGCCCGGCATTCAGGCGGGATTCGTCAGAATACAAGCCGTGAGCTGCTCCGGAAAATCGTGGCTTCATCGGAGCTTTCCCGGCTGTACGGGGAAAAATCCGAGCTCCGCGACAGCAGGAAGAGCACGACGGATAGCCGGGCATTTTATTTCGGTTCGGTAAGCTCCTCAGAATTTTACAGCGGTGCTGATATATTTACAGAGCGCGTTTTCCGCACGGAGAGCTCAGAAAATTCCGACCGCCTGCGGGAAATTCTTCGTTCGCAGCTCACAGCCGGTCTGACTGAGAAAACCGGCTTCACGGATAGACGGGAGCAGGTGGAAATACAGCGGACCGGGATACGGAGTACGTCAGACCGCTTCACGGTGTCTGAGAGTCCGGAACTCATAATTCAGGCGCTCGGCGGTAGCTCCGCAGAGATCCTGGAGAATGGCGGACTGGTGCTGGCGGCAGTTCCTGGGCGCTCCGGCGCGCGGGATAACGGCGCCGCGGGATCAGGGCAGGATAATTCCCCGCCGGAGAGCATAACGCCCGCTCAGGACGCGAATCCGCAAAGCTCCGGGGCTTTGCAGAACGGCACGGAGATCATCACGCAGAAAATCGAAAAGCAGCTCCGGGAGCTTGTGCAAAGCGCGGTGGGCGAGATAACCACGGAGCGGCAGTTCACCGAAAAATTACAAAGCACGCTTCTGTCGCGGGAGAGCGCCGACAGGCTGTGCGGAATGGTCATGGAGCGGCTTGAGAGCAGGCTGCGCACCGAAAGCAGGATAACAGGCAGATAACCGGAACGGAGGGACAGATATGCAGAAGGCGGCATTCTACATTCAGAAGCAGGGCGGCTATGTGCTGCACATGAACGTCATGTTCAATCCCTCGTCATATTCTGTTGATTCAGGCGCGGATTACACCACCGTTGCGGACGCTGAGAAACACACGGATACGCTCCAGTTTGCGAAAACGCAGGCAAGGAAGCTGAATATCGAGCTGTATTTTGATTCGCTCAACACCACGAATACGCTAGCGCAGCTTTCCTCGGCAACAATGAAGCTGAAGGATATTTTCGCCTCCATGTCGGAGGATATCACTCCGCAGCTTGATAAGCTGCATGAGCTTATCGAGCCGGTGAAGAAAATGGACGGCACGGTCGGCACGCCGCCGATAGTGCTTTTCAGCTGGGGCAGCTTTTCGTTTACCGGGGTCGTGACTTCGCTGAAAGAGAACCGCACGATGTTCCTGCGGGACGGACGTCCGGCAAAGGCGACGATCAGCGTTTCGATGACGGAGTATATCCCGCCGTCAGCGCCTAAATCCCTGCCGGCGGCGTCTGCGGCGGCAGCGCTGCTGGATTCCTCGCAGCAGGAGGACCATTCCGAGGCGGCAAAGGCGGCAGTGAGCGCAGTTATCTGAGAGGAGTTGCTGGATATGAAGAAGATAATAATTTCCGCCGCGGTGGCTCTTATCGTGGGCATTATTCTTGCGCTCAGATTCTGCCTTACTCCGTCTGAGCAGGTGTACTGCTTTACCTTATCGGACGATGGTACGCTGTACACCGTTTCGAAGTTTGAGCGCGGTGATTTCCTGCGGGTGGTGAACAATGAGACGGGCATTGACCGGACGGAACGGCTTGACGACGTTATCCCGGTCAGCATCGGGCAGTATCTTGACATGATGTGCTTTCGCGACGAGATGTTCCTGATGTCGCAGGGTATGGATAACGGCGTCCCGTTTCTGCGCGTTGACAGGTTTACCGCCGACGGCTCGTGGAAAGGCGAGGCGCTGACTATCCCCATGGTTGAGGATACCCACTTCTTTACCGCCAATTTCTGCGAGATGTATGACTATAATCGTGATAATCCCGATGTCCTGACCGCCGTTATGACGATCAACGACCAGATATTCACGCAGGAAATAGGTTCCGGCGGCAAGACCGGGGAGCTGCGGCGCTATGCTCTGGAGGAGGGCTCGGAACCCGGATGGGCTGGCGTTACGGAATACGGCGTTATCTATTTTGATTCAGACGACCATTTATGTCTTATCGACAACGATATGAAGCTGAAGAAATTTGATATAAAAAAGCTTAATTTTCAAAATCCTTTTATGATCTCCAATGGAATTTACGGTGTTTCGCTTAGCGACATTTCGCTTTGCGGCTATATCTATATCATGGATTTTGAGGAGAACACCATATCGGGAGTTGAGTATGTCGAAAATCTTGGAAACGCCAAGGCTGATAAGGAGATCGCGGACGGGATCGTGTTCTCCGACCTTCGCGACGTTAAGACTACCAGCTGGACGGGTCAGCAAGGCTATTATTTTATGGGCATAGTCAAACCTGACGGCGAGCGCGGCAAAATAGTACGGTTTTCTGAAATTTCCGGGGATTCCAGGGTATATGACGAGCCCCTGCTTCCGCTCAGCCGGGGGATACTCGTGCTGCTGGTGGTGTCAGGCTGCGTTTTCGCAGGAATGCTGCTGATTTTGTTCATAGGCGGCAGGCTTCTTTCGCTGCGCAAGGTAGTGGTTAAGCAGACCCTGATTTCCATTGCGCTGATAGCTGTGGCGTTCGGCATAATGTTCCTGACGTTAAATGTATTTATGAAGCGCCTGTTTGACAACACAAAGACCGTCGCGCTCGGTGATGTCATTGATTATATTGCCAGCGAGATAGATCCTGACGCCCTGCGCGAAGGGGAACTGTCAGAGGATACGGTGGACATCATACTGGAATATGAGGACCGCTATATGCGTGGTTACACGGACTACATACTGGATAAAGAGCTGTATTTCCCCAATATATATGAATCCAGCTCGGTTGAGTTCGTGCGTATAGCAAGGCTTATAAACGGCGAATATCACTACATTTATTATTATGGCATACAGGATCCTGACGCTCTTGCTACCTATTTCACCAGCATTGAAACGCTCGACAAGATAAGGAATCTTAATGAAAACGAGTGTCTGGTGACCACCTCGCGTTCGCAGAACCGCAAGTGGCTGGAGGAATCCCGCGCGATATTCGACAGCAACGGGAACAACGTGGGTTTCGTGATGGCGGGCCTGGAGTACGATGACGTTGAGAGGTCAGTGAGCCAGAACGCACTGCAGCTTTCAGTGATATGGGACTTCCTGTTCACGGTGATATGCGCGGCATTCCTGCTGTTCCTGATGAAGCTGCTTTATCCGCTGAAAAAGATAAAGAAAGCAGTTTCCGAGATATCCGAGGGCAAGATAGGCACCCGTGTTGATATAAAGACAAACGATGAGCTTCAGGATATCGCGGCAAGCTTCAGCGAGATGTCCGTCAAGCTGGAGGACTACTTCAACAGCATAAACGTGATAAGCAAGGCTTATGAACGCTATCTGCCCAAGGACTTTTTCAGGCTGATGGATAAGCGCAGCGTCCTTGACGTAAACCCCGAGGACAGACGCGAGGTCGTGCTGACTTACCTGTTCATCGGCATCGACATGAACCGTCTGCACAGTGCTGGAACCGATGGATTCTGCGCGCTCAACCGGATATACGGGCTGGTTTCGGTCACTGTGTCTGGATTCGGCGGCGCGGTGCAGAGCCTTGACGACCGCCAGATGACCTGCATTTTCAGCGGTGAGACATCCAGCGCGGTGGAGGCTGCGCTTTCCATACGCGAAAAGCTGACCGCCGAGGCGCTGAACGACGCAGAGGTCAGGATAACCCTCCAGCGGGCTGGTTCCACGATAGGCGTAATAGGCACCGGCGAGGCTATGAAGCCGGTCACGGTGTCCTCTGCGATAGAAATGCAGCAGTACATCGCCGCAGTAATGAAGGAGTACGATCTGTCCTACGTCCTGACGGACAACGTGAAGAACGCGCTTTCCGGAGTTAAAGTCACGCTGAAATATATCGGCACCCTTTCGGAGCTCGGCGGCATATCCGGAAAGCGCTTCGAGATAGGACTGTACGAGGTGCCGGAGGGCTGCTGCGGCGAAGAAAAGCAGCTCCGGCTGTCAACGCTTGCGACGTTCAGCCGGGGAATGGATGAATACCGTGCCGGGCATATCCGCGAGGCGCGCAGTCATTTCATCGAGGTGCTGCGGGTGAACCGCGGCGACCTTATCGCAAGACACTATCTTATGTTGTGCGAGGGCGGCGATTTCCTGAAGGAGAACAAGAATGAGCTTAAAACCAACTGATATCGCATTCCCGGTAACGTTTGACGAGAGCGGAGAAGCGCGGCTGTGCGATATTGACGAGGATATCCGGCAGTCGCTGCACCTGCTGCTTTCCACGCGGCGCGGCGAGCGGCTCATGCGGCCGGAATACGGCTGCGACCTTGCGCAGTTTGCGTTTGAAAGCGTGAACTACTCGCTGATATCCCGGATAAGGAACGAGATATCACAGGCGATAGCGGCATTCGAGCCGCGTGTGGAGCAGGTGGAGATAAGCGCGGACGGCAGCGGGGAAAGCTCCGGCGCGCTGATCATAACCATATCCTACCTGGTCAGGGAAAACGCGCATGAACAGAGCCTCAGCTTTGAGCTGGGCAGCAAATTCTGAGAAAGGAGGGGCGCGGCATGGAACTTCCGGTAACAAAGGAACAGATAACCGGGGAACTTCGCGCGCTCGGGAGATACTACCTTCCGGCGTGGCGGTACAGCGACGGCGGGTATATCTCGGCGCTGACGGATATCTTCGCGGAAATGACGGCGGAAAACCGCGCCCTTCTCCCGGCTCAGGAGGAGCGTCTGCGGGTGCTTTACCTCAGTATGTACGGGCTGGAGCGCCGCGACGCAAAGCCCGCCGTGGGCTACGTCAGGGTAGTTCCGACTTCGGAGAACGCCGTGCACGTCCGTGCAGGCACGCGGCTTGGCAGCGAGGAATGCGAGTTCGCCGCAGCGTCTGAGCTGTATTCTTCCGGCGCGGAGGTAAGGGAAATATTCAGCTCCGGCGGCGGAAAGCTATGCAGGGGCGGCGGGTTCTTCGACCTGACCGGGCGCGACCTGCGGCAGGAATACATCTGCTTTTCAGCGGAGAGTCTGCTTGAAAGCAGCGGGGACTCCTCCTGCGAGATCAGGATATTCGATATCAGCCGTGCAGATCAGCACGGAGTGAGCCCTGCCGCCGATATCGACCCGGCTGTGGTGCGGTGGGAGTATCTTTCCGGCGATGGATTCGTTCCGGTGAAGCGCGCGGAGTACTCCGACGGCAGATTCACGCTGACGATGTCTGAGCCTGTGCCCCTTGCTGAATTCTGCGGCGTTCAGGGAAGATGGCTGCGAATGAGCTTCACGGACGGGCAGGCGCTCCCGAAGTATTCGGGAAAGAGCGTACAGCTCAGCGCTTCTGTCAGCGAAAGCAGAGTGCAGGCTGCGTATTTCAACGATGAGAAGCTCCCGGACAAGGATTTTCTGCCATTTGGCAGCGAGCCGGCTGATTATGACGCGCTGTATCTCCGCTCGGACGACTGTTTCAGCAAGCGCGGCGCGAGCGTGACCGTGCACGCGGAGCTCTCTTTTGAAAAGACCTCCGGCACTGACAGCCCGCAGGATATACAATGGAAAAACGTGATACCTGCGGCGAAGTTCCAGCCGAAGCCGCCTCTTAAAAAGCTGATACAGTCCTGCGTGTGGGAATACTGGAACGGCAGGGGCTGGAGCCGGATTTTCAGCGACGAGGCTCACTCCGGGGATTTTGCGGACGAGGGGCGTGGCAGCCTGTCGCTTTCTTTCATCTGCCCGGAGGACGTCGCCCCGGTCACGGTCGGCGCGGACGAGGGGCTGTTTATCCGCTGCCGCATAAGGGAGCTCACCCGCGGCTATTCAGACAGCATGGAGTACATCATGCCCCGCGTTAAGGAGTTTACGGCGGGATTCAGCTATTCCGGCGGAACTGCGCCGGACTGCCTTTATGTTTCCCACGACATGGCGCTTCACCGGGTCGATGGGGAGTTATCCCTCAGCCGCAGCGGAGTTCCCGGAAAATGCTGCACATATATCTGCCTTGACAGGGCGCTGCCCGTTGGGTACAGCAGCTTTTTCTTCCGGCTGGATACTGCGGAAAAGGACGGCTCAGGGCTTTCGTGGGAGGCCTGCTGCCAGCACGGCGGCAGGGCGGAATGGCTCGGGATAAGCGTCTCCGACAGGACGGACGGGCTCCGTGAAAGCGGAATGATGACCTTTTCGCTGAGTTCCCCAATGCAGCGTGCGGAGCATTTCGGCGAGGACGGCTTCTGGCTGCGCGTGTCGGCTCCGGAGGGACGCCGTCCGCGCCGCGCGGAGATATTTACGGATATCGTTCCGGTGGTGCAGACCTCGCCGCAGGAGCCGGTCGGCTTCGTGTATTCCGGGCAGCCGCTTCAGCTTGCGCAGGGAAATGTCTGCGACGCAGAGGTGGAGGTCTCCGGGGAGGTCCTGCCGCCGGACAGCTACACGCTCGACAGACAGGGCGGCAGGGTGATTTTCGACCGGGGTTATCAGCCGGAGCTCACCGGGGAGCCGGACATCACGGTGCGTTATTCAGTGACCGCCGGAGCCGCAGGCAATCTCCCGGCGGGGAGCATAGACAGGTTCCTTGACCCGGTGCCGTTCGTTGACCGGGTGTACAATCCAATGGGCTGCTTCGGCGGCAGCGACGGTGAATCCCGCGCGGAGTGCATAAAGCGCGGCACGGACAAGGTGCGCACCCTCGGCAGGTGTATTTCCGCCGGGGATATCGTGAGCGCGGCGCTCGCCGCAGACCACGCAGTCCGTAAGGCAAGGTGCGTCACGGACGGAGGGATAACTCTGGTGCTGCTGACGGAAACGCCGGATACGAACGCGTTCAGGCTGACGAGGAGATCAGTCATGACCGCAGTGAGCGGCGCAATGCCGTTTTACCTGCGCGGAAGCCTGCGCGTGATGCAGGCTGAGCCCATCGAGGTGCTGGCAACGGCGAATATCACCTCTGACGGGGATGCGTACCCGCAGGGCATACACGAAGATATCTGTACGCGCCTGCGTGAGTTCCTCGACCCGTTCACCGGTGGAAGCGCGGGCGGCGGATTCGCCATAGGAGAGTATCCGTCAGCGGAGGAGATGACAGCGGTCATCGCGGCGGCTCCGCACGTCCGCAGGGTGGACAGCGTGCAGTTCCTCTGCCGCAGCGGCGGGAAGCTCCTTGATTACGAGCGCTGCGCGGATATGCCGTTCGGCATTCCGGTGATGGGCGAGCCACAGCTCCACATCAGGGAGGACAAGTGAAATACGAAAGGGGGCGGCGCGAATGCAGGAGCTGCCAGAAATAAGCGTACAGGATTTTGAAAGCGCGCTTCTCGCGAACGAGCAGCGGCTGTATTCGCTGACCGGCGGCAGGAGCAGCTTTTCTGAAAGCAGCGCAGGAGTCACCCTGCTGGAGCTGCTGACATGGCTCCAGACCGAGCAGCAGCGCAACATGAACAGGATAACCTCCGGGGAGCTGAGGTCGCTGTGCGCGCTGTACGGATATCAGCCGCGCACCCAGCGCCCTGCGGAGGCTTTCGCGGCGTACAGCTCCGAAAAGGCGCTCCCGGCCGGGACGAAGCTCCGCGCGGAGGATATCGTGTTTGAGACGCAGCAGGACAGTCCTGCCGGGACAAATTCCGCCGCCGCATACGCCAAGGTCATGGACGGCAGGGCGGAGCCCTACCGATTTGACCCGGAAAGCGCGTTCTGCTTTGAGATATTTGACGACAGCGACTATTTCGTGATGGGCTTCACACAGCCGCTTTCCTCCGGGGAGGAACACCGCCTGCTGCTTTGCTTTGACGATTACGGCAGGGTACTCCCGCATAGCATGGAGGGCTTTGACTCGGGCACGGAGATAATCTGGCAGTATTTCGGCGGCGATGGCGGGAATCCCGGCTGGCATGACGTGGAGCTCCTTTCGGACGAAACGCACGGCTGCTTCTGCACCGGGAGGGTGATTTTCCGCGTAAATGGTCAGCATGAAAGGAACGGCAGGGTCTACCCGCTCCGGGCGAAGCTGGTAAAGCGCGGATTCGACCGGCTTCCGCGGTTCTGCGGGGCGTTCGTGCAGAACTGCCCTGTGCTCCAGCTCGACACCCGCTGCGCCTGCGTGGGATTCCGCGCGGAGGAGTTTGAAAAGAACGCGATGTATTTCAGCTCCCCGCTTGCCGCTGAGGGAGAGCTGCTGCTTTTCGTCAGGACAAAGCAGGGCTGGCGCACCGCTGACAGCCTTGATATCGCATATGAGGCGGACAGCCGCGAGGGCGGCTTCCGGCTGGTAACTTCCTCGCGGAGCAGGCTTTCTGAGATTTTCGGACAGTTCGCGGTCGGCGCGGACGAGCCGCTTCTGCTGCTTTCGGTCTATGAGCAGGAGTACGTCAGGGATTTCAGCCGCCTGCGTTCGGACGGCACCTCAGGGCAGAGGATAACGCTCAATTTCACCGGGATCTTCCCGGAGCGCCTGCGGCTTCTTGTCGGCGCGGACGGCGTGTATTCCGAGTGGCGGCGCGTTCCGGGTCTTGCGGAGTGCGGCGGCAGGGATGAAGTTTTCGAAATCGACGGCGATACGCTGGTTTTCGGCGATAATATTCACGGAAAAGTTCCGCCGCATGGTGATATCCTGATCATTTCACTTGCGCTGACGACCGGCGCGGCTGGCAATATCCCGGCGGGAGACTTTGCCCCAGGCGAGGGCTTCACCGCCGCAAGACCAGCCGCCGCGCGCGGTGGGACGACCGCCGAGCGACCGGAGCAGACCTTTGCCCGGATACTCCTCGAACCAAAGGAAAAGACGCTGATTTCCGAGAAGGATTTCGCGGAGTGCGCCGTAAACACTCCCGGATTGCTGATAAAGCAGGCGCAGGTGTTCCAGACGGTGGACAAGAACGGAGAAACAAAGCCCAACGCCGTTACTGTGGTGGTACATCCGGATATCCCGGAGCCGCACAGGCTCACGGCGCAGCTCGGCTGGTACATTACCGCGCTGAAACGGCGCATGGAGCCGCTCTGCCCGATGACGCTGGAGCTGACAGTCAGATTCCCGGCGTATATCCCGGCTGATATTTCGGTGCGGGTACGCTCGCGGGATTATTACATTTCTGCGGAAAAAACGGTGCGCAGCTTCATCACGGGCTATTTTGAAGAGCTTCGCCACGGAATAGACCGCAGCCAGCTTCTGAAGGAACTGAACTCCCTGCCGGGAATAACGGCGGTGAGCGGGCTTTCCGTAAGGTGCTCCGGGGCTGAAACGACCCGGCGCCCGGATGGCAGCGTGAGCGCCCCGGAATGGTGCAGGCTGTACCTCCGGAATCTGGAGGCGGTCTGCGAGGAATAAAGTCGGTACGCGCAATTTTGGCGCGGTAATTCCTTACCAGGAGGTGTAACTATGGACAGAAAGCGCTTTACATTTTCGGGAGGAGCGCTCCCGGGGATACTGCGGGGGACTTTCTCCGGCGGCGAAGCCGTGTTTTCCGAGGGCGGGCTGTGGGTGGCTCCGCCGTGCGACAGCGGCGAATCCGGGACGGTCTGGGACAGCGCCCGGATAGAGTGCGTCCGCCCAGAAAAGGGGTATTTACGGTTCATAGCCGCCGCCTCAGACGAGCGGTATATCCGGCACAACGGCGCTGAAATACCGCTTGAAAACGCCCTCGCGGAGTATATCCTCGGCGGCAGCTCCCCGGTGGAGAGCATGAGCGCTGCGGCGTTCATAGACCCGCAGACGGCTCCGCTGCACCGGCTGAAAGGGCGATGGCTGCTGTTTGCAGTGCAGTTTTTCCCGGAGCGCGGACAGAGCTTCACGATGAAGCGCGTTGAGCTCGTCTGCCCGTTTCAGTCGTATATGCAGGCCCTGCCGGAGGTTTTCAGCCGGATGGATAACGGAAATCTCACCGACCTGCTTGCGATGTACTCCGCTGTGACCTCGGAGACCGACCGCGGGCTGACTACGCTCGGCGGCAGGCTGTGCCCTGATTCCGCCTCCGGCAGTGAGCTGGAGCGGCTTCTTGCGTGGCAGGGGATAGGCGTAACGGCAATATGGGAGGAAGAGCGGCTGCGCGCCCTTGTGAAGAACTCTGCGCGGCTGATACGGCTGAAAGGCACTGTGCAGGCACTTTCAGACCTGTTCGGGATACTCCTTGGCGAAAAGCCGGAAATAATCACGGACAGCGCCGCAGCTTCAGTGACGGTCAAAGTGGAATATAAGGCAGTCGGCTCCGGCAGGCGTCATGCGGAGCTTCTGCGGCTGCTTGAGGACTTCACTCCTGCGGGAGTGAACGCGCGGCTCGTGATAAAGCGCGGAAAGGTCCCGGATGGGTTCACGCTTTCGGACGATTCGTTCGGCAGCGGATTCGTCCTCTGACGATGGAAAGGAGCAGCCATGAATTACAATGATATTTTTCCGTTCGTAAAACCGAACTATTATAAGGGAAAGCAGCTTACCGTGCGGGATTTCCGCGAGGAGCAGAACTACATCGCCGGGAAATTCCGCGCGGTACGCGGGGGCGTATGCGGCTGCGGGGTAGTATCCGGGCTTGACGTTGTTGCCGTCGATGATGTGAACTATTCCGTGGAGGCAGGCTGCGCCTTTGACGGCTTCGGCAGGGATATCGCTGTGGGTACCCCCGTGCTGAAGAACCTTACCGCCACCGACGGCTGGGAGGAGCTCGACCTTTCCGCAAACGCATTCCTGTGCATAGAATACGCGGAGCTCCCCATCGACCGCGCCGCGCCGGTCTCCGACAGCGGCAGGACGGAATACGACCGGATAAAGGAGAGCTACCGGCTTTATCTCACGAACGAGCGCCCTGCGGAGCTTTCCTGCGGGCTGTGCCGCCTTTCTGAAACGGTGGTGGAGATATTCCGCACCGAAAATGTGTCGGTAACTATGTCTGTGCCGAAGTATATCAACGTCCGCGAGAGCCTTGTCATCACCCTGACGGTGGAAAAGCGCGGGTTGGACAAAAGCCTTTCAGTGGGACTTTCGTTCCACAGCGACGACCTCTGCGACGCGGAATCCTCCTACTACAACGCGACCGATACCTGCGATATCCGGCAGGAGCGCGTGATACTCCGCCCGAAGCACCGCAGCGCCGGAATGGGGCTGGTGTCCATTCCCGCCGAGGCGATACGGATAACGATAGGCGACGAGGAAATAACCGGCTGCCCCGGCGCGGCGGCGACCTTTGAGCTGATAGAAGAGCCGGTCGGCGACAGACTCCGCAGGGAGTACTTCCATGCGGATATGTCAGGCGTTTACGAGAACACTCCGCTTTACCTTGCGGAATTCTTCCTGACCGGGGGGCGCGGGGCTCCGCGTATCGAGATGGTGCGGGCGCTCCCGTTCGGCCAGTACATAATCAGCGCGCCGCTGGAGTACCTGTACAGCCGCATACCGGTTCAGCCCGAGGAGGAGCGTGTGATTTTCTCCGCAGAACCCGGCAGGCAGGAGAAACCAGCGCCGGAAAAGAGCAATGTTTCCAGCGGAGTTGAGAGCATAGACATCACGAACGACCTGCGCGGAAAGGTGTATTATTCGCAGGAGATAGTTCACGGACTCGGCGAGGGAAGTATCTCTTACAGCGTGGGATTTGAGTGCGTTGACAGCTTCAACGGCAATAATGACGATATCGTGATATTCGGCGATCCCGGGCTTTTTGAGGGAAGCCCCTACGGCATGGATTTCCCGAACCTAAGCTGGAGCATAATTTCATACAGCAAAAAGGGAACGTTCCGGATAGCGGTAAAGCTTCTCGACCGCGTTAACGCGGGAAGCATAAGGCTTCACTGGCAGGCGGTCCGCGCCGAGGAAAAGACGGCGGCAGACATGATGGAGGTCGAAAACGTATCCATCTCGATAAAGCCGAATCTTGTGAACATAGAACCGCGCGGAACGATAAGCCTTGAGTGCCTGATAGAGGGCAGCGACGACCATAACTGCATATGGAACGTAGAGGACAAGAACGGCGGAACGATAAGCCGCAACGGAATTTACAAGGCGCCGTCCTCCGAGGGAGTTTATACGGTGACGGCTACCAGCGTGAAGTATCCTTCCAAGAAAGCGGTAAATTACATTATCGTAAGCAAGCACAAGGAGCTATAAAGAAGGCGCTGTAAAAAAAGAAAAGGCTGCATCGCGAAAAAAACAATGATGCAGCCTTTTTTGTGGAATAATGTAATTGTGCAAAAACAAACCCCACAAGAACATTATACAGCATATCAGCTGAAATTACCAGTAGAAATTTCATCCCCGGTATATAGTTACGGTTGGCACGATCAAGTGTAACAGGTCATATATCCGGGTGCGCCGCCGCGGGATATAGTCGCTTTTTCTTGAGTTCGGCATGATTTCCTGCGGTTTATTCTTCATAAGTTCCATCTGAAAAAAGTGGCTCCCAGGTCTGCTGCCTGATTTAAAATTTATTACATTTTGTGCATGGCATTTTCCTGCCGGCTTGTTTGTTATACGCTTTTTTCGGTTCATTCTTCTTGCAGTATCAGCAAGCCCGAGCTTCCATAGTATGGTTGCTCGGGCCTGGTGTTGAGTTATTTTACAGCGCCATTCGTTGTTATGTATCCTTTCCCGCGGTCTTATCCAGCGCGACAGCCAGCACCTCGGACTGTATCAATGTGTTCAGAGTTCGCGGATTCTCATAGTCCTGCGGATCTCCTTAGGGATAACAATACGTCCGAGGTCGTCGATACGGCGGACGATTCCGGTAGCTTTCATATATAAATTCCTCCGTTGTTTGAAAATAAC
>CAKSPH010000009.1 GCA_934481355.1 uncultured Oscillospiraceae bacterium
GTATGTATTTCAAGGTTTGGTAACGACGCAGATGATATAAGTCATAGAAATCTGCCGTGAAGGAGGTTTTTAGAGGTTACCATAATATAAAAGCGGCAGTCCCGAAGGACCGCCGCCTGAAAAATCACTTATGAAGCCGCTTTATCATCTTAAAAACTATGGTATTTTCCATGACGAGCGGACTTTCGTGCGCGAAAAACAGTATTCCGTCAGCCGGAGCCCTTACCTCGCTGATGACGTTTCCCTCATAGGGGTGGATTATCTGCGCCAGGATGTCGCCCTTTTCCACCTCGTCGCCGCTTCTGCGCAGGCTGCGGTAGATTCCCGCCGCGCCGCACTTGACGTTCATCATATCGTCCTCTTCTATGATGGTGCCCATGTAGCCGCCATGGCACTTGTACTTTATTATCCCCATTCTCGACAGGAATCTCAGCACCGCCGAAACTCCCTGTTCAGCAGAAGCCTCGTCAATGCTCTCGGTCGCGTTGGTGTAGACTGAAAACGCCGCAGTGCCGCCGACCTGCCAGTTGTAGTTCAGCGTGGACTGATCCATTGCCGTAGGGGTTCTGAGGACCACATATGGCAGACCAAACAGATTTGCAAGGCTGGTGTTCTCCTTGCAGGTCTTCATCATGCGGACATGTGGTATGAACATTCCCGAGATATAGAAGCTGGCAAACTGAACGCCGTACTGGTACTTGCATATCTCTGAGAATATTCCCGCAGCTATCCTCTCGGTGGTCTCGCCGTCGGGATTCCCCGGGAACATACGGTTTATATCCGTATTGTCCAGACACCAGAAGCGCTTGCCGATATTTGTCGCATAGTTGTTTATCGAGGGGATTATGAGTATCTCCCGGTCGTAGGATATACACCCCTTTTTCTCGAGGATATCAAGAGTTTTCACAAGCTGGCTGCACATATATAGCTGCTGTATCTCGTTTCCGCGCAGCGACCCGATTATGCAGCATGACTTGCTTCCCTTGCCGAAGCGGTAGCCAGTCACCCGGAAATCATCGCGATAGGGCGACGAAAGACTGTATATGATATCCTTTTTCATGCTGTGACCTCACATTCCGACAGAGTCACTCGACAGGCCTGACATGATACCTGTCCGCCTTAACTCCGTCAATGGCGTTGATGAAATCCGTGAATCTCGAGAAGCCATAGCTCCTGAAATCAAAGCCCTCGAAATTCTCCTTGAGTTTTATACCCAGCGCCCTTATGCTGTGGCTGCCCTCGCCCCGCGCGAACTCGTTGACGAATTTCTCTATCTCTTCTGTCTGACGGGCGAATGCGTCGCTGATATACAGCTTATTGTTCTTTATCTCCATGCCGTCAAGCTCAGCCGCCAGTTTCCTCATGGAGGTGAATCCGAGCTGATCCAGGAAGTCCCTGCCGTATTTTGCGGAAAGAACTCCGCCAAGCCTCGACAGGCTGCCGCCGTTCTCAGAGGAAGCCACAAACTGGAGTATCTCCCTCTTAACGGTATTGAGCCCCGGCTTCTCATACTGCTTCTCTTCCGGCTGCGCGGGCTGTTCCACGGGAGCGTTATCCGGCTCATTTTCCGGCGCCGCTTCAGCGGGAACTTCCGGAACTTCTTCGGCAGCGGGCGCTTCCTCAGCCACCGGCGAGTTGACCTCTGCGATAACCTGAGCGACCTCCCTGGCCTTTTCGGATACCTGGGGCTCTGCAATTATCCCTGCTGTGGAATATGCGCGGTTCTTGCTTACGCGGATATCCGGAACTGCGGAAAGCAGCGCACGGAAATCACCATAGCCCAGCGCGTCGATATAATCCCTGCCGTACACCCCGATAAGCTCGTTGTTGAGCTGACCCAGATTTCCGCCGTCCGGCATATTTTCAGCGGCATACTGCTGGATTCTCGCGAATACCGCCTTTTCGTCCGGACCAGGGAGATTCGCCGGCTTCTCCGGCTGTATTTCGGGAGCCGCCATGAATACGCGGTTGCCATCGACCCTTACCCCGGTCACGGAATCAAGCGCTGATTTGAAATCGCCAAAGCCCATACCCCTGAAATAATCCTTGCCGAAAAGCCCCATCAGATGATTGTTGAGCTGACCGATATTTCCGCCGTCCGGCATATTGTCGGAGGCGTAGGTCAGCACCTCCCTGCGGTAGCTGTCCGCGGAGACCGCCTTTTCAGGCTCGGCGGAAGCGGGTTTTACAAGCGTGCCAGTCCTTGTGAACTGCGGCAGCTTGTCAATGAACCTCGCAAACCTGCTGCTTCCGAATTTTGCGAAATCTATCTTTCCGAAGCGGCTGTTAAGGTAGCTCTCCAGCTTAAGCATATTGTCGTTTTCCGGCTCATGCTGGCTGAGATACTCGCTCATTGCCTCGGAAATAGCGTCCGCCGTGACCTCCTGCGGCTTTTCTGCCGGGGCGGGAGGCGGTGTGCGCTTCTTGCGGACGGAAACGAACGTGTTGCTTCTGCGGAGCTCCGGGAAGCTGTCGATAAAATTCGAAAATCTCTTGTAGCCAAGCTCCTCGAAGTTGATATTGCCGAATTTTGACGTGAGAACCGCGCTTATCTTCGCAAGGTCCAGCCGCTCGTCCGCATTTTCCGTGACGAACGTCATGACCGCCTTTCTGATAGCCTGCTCGTCATACTCGCTCTCCATCTCGACTATCTGGTTGAGATAGCAGAAATGGTGGCAGCTTACCGTAAACGGTCTGGGAGTCTTGAGCTCGCCTATCCCCACCACAAGCTTTCCCGCTTCACGCAGGCGAATCGCGAGCCTTGTGAAATCGCTGTCGCTGGTGACAAGCACGAATCCGTCAACGTTGCCGGTGTAGAGTATATCCATCGCGTCGATTATCATGGAAAAATCTGTCGCGTTCTTTCCGGCGACATAGCTTGTCTGCTGCACCGGCATTATCGAATAGTTCACCGCAGGAGCGTGCCAGCCGTTGCCGCCCTTCTCCCAGTCGCCGTAGACCCGCTTGTAGGTGGGTACGCCGTATTTCTGCACCTCGTTCATAACGAACTGGGCATATTTCGCGGATACGTTATCGCTGTCGATAAGCACCGCAAGCTTCTTTTCTTCTGACATTATTACCTCTGTTCTGTTATCGCCCCAACTGAGCCGCTCCCGGGGCATAGTAATTTATATTGTTATTTTTCGCGGATAGTCCCGTACTGGTCCGCCGTGTGGAATATTGTTGATATGAATCCCTTGAAATACGGAATGAACGCGCCGCTGTCCATCATGGCGAATATCTCGTCCTCGTCCGCCCATCTGACTGCCTGAACTTCCTCGTACTGCAATTTCAGACTGCCGATATCCGGGTCAGCCTTTACGACGTACCAGTCGTCGTAGCCCTCGTCAAAGCTCACGGAATAATGCGGACGGACGCCGTTAAGGCGGATTTTCACGCCTATCTCCTCGAACGCTTCCCGCATTGCCGCCTGTGCGCTGGTCTCGCCGGAAAGCGCGGAGCCTCCGCAGCTTACGTCCCACATATTCGAAAAGCCGTGTTTGAACGGCTGGCGCTGCTGAATGAGCATCCTCCCGTCAGAGCCCAATATGCAGACGTGCACCACCAGATGATATCCTCCCCCGGGGAGCTTTTCGCCGCGCACGGCGGTTTGTCCGGTCTTATTGCGGTTTATGTCGTAAACGTCCCAGAGTTCCATATTTACCTCATATCGCGACAGGGATCTTGTCGGTGAATTCGTGATACCGATAGTCCACCGCCGTGAAGCTGTTCTTCGTGAACTTATAGAAATCCGTAACATCCTCGACCTGCATTACCGGGGCGGGGTAGGGCTTCTTTTCAATGAGCCGCTTAACCGCGTCCACATGGCGGTCGTAGATATGCGCGTCCGCAATGACGTGCACCAGCTCGCCCGGCTCGAATCCTGACGATTTCGCGAACATGATGAGCAGAGCCGCATACTGGCATACGTTCCAGTTGTTCGCGGTCAGCATATCCTGACTGCGCTGGTTCAGTATCGCGTTCAGCCTGTTCCCGCTGACGTTGAACGTCATGGAATAGGCGCAGGGGGCAAGCCGCATTTCGCTGAGGTCTGCGTGATTGTAGGTGTTCGTCATGATACGGCGGCTGACGGGATTGTGCTTCAGGTCGTAGAGCACCTTGTCCACCTGATCAAAGTCGCCCTCTGGATAGTGGTGCTTCACGCCGAGCTGATAGCCGTAAGCCTTGCCGATGGTGCCGTTCTCGTCCGCCCATGCGTCCCAGATATGGGAGCCCAGCTCCGCCACACGGTTGGATTTCTTCTGGTATATCCAGAGGATCTCGTCGATAGCGGAACGGTAGTACACCCGGCGGAGCGTCATTATCGGGAATTCCTTCTGGAGATCGTAGCGGTTGACGATACAGAATTTCTTTATGGTGTGCGCGGGAGTTCCGTCCTCCCAGTGCGGGCGCACTTCGAAATTCTCGTCAGAAACGCCGTTCTCCAGTATATCACGGCAGTTCTCGATAAAAAGTTCATCTGCAAGGCTCATGCTGTTCCTCCTGAAAAGTTGTTGGCAGAGGCTCAGAGTCTGCCGAATATCGCCGAAGAAGAAAGATCGACGCTGCCGAACTCCGCCTTTTCAAGCATGGAGAATCCGTTGGTCTGGCACAGGCTGATGACCCTGGAGCCGTTATTCTCAGCGTATCTCTTTATCTGTTCAAGGAGCTGCTTTGTGGCAGCAGGGAAGTCGGTAACTTCGCCATCGGCGGGCTTTCTGCCTATTCCGTTATCATCAAATGTGTCGGGGAATACGCCGTCCCAGCCGTAGAGATATATCTCGCTGAATCCCATGTACAGCGCGAGCTGTATCATCACATACATCGGGAAGATATTCGCCGTGGCATAGGTGCCCTCAGCCTCGCCGAATCCCGGAAGTCCGCTGATAAGCCCCGCGCCGAGCCCGTTGAAATAGGAAGGCTTCTTCTTGAACTTATCCTCGAACACCTTTATTCTGCCGTCAACAAAGCACTCCATACCCTCGATATATTTTCCGTTGCCAAGGTAGGAGGATTCCTTTGTCAGCACGAAAAATTCGGGGCGCTGTGGAGTTCTGGTGAAGAAATCGCAGAATTCGTTGCAGGCGAATGCGTGCTCGTTCAAAAGTCCGTTGAGTTCGTCGAGCTTAGCGCTGTTATGGCCGAGGACAAAGCAGCGCTGACCCTTCATCTTATCCTTATAGGAAGCCATCTGCTGGGCTGTGGCGCTCTCCTGACCGCCCGCGCGCTTAGCGTCGGAGCCGAGCGCCTTGTTCAGCTTCATTCCCGCAAGGGTCATGCCGAGTCCGGACGGCTCGTTGAGCTCGCAGTAGCCGTTCTCTGTATAGCCGCACTGCGCCTTGAGCGCACCGGCAACCGCCGCGGAGGTCTCAGGAACCCCCGCCATGCCGGCAAGCTGTATCTCCAGAGGGGTATACGGTGCGATTATCAGCACATAGAAGGAAGCGGATTTTCCCTTGAGCTCGTCAATGAACCTGATGTCCTCCTGCTCGGAAACCCCGTCCTGACATACGGTGGCGCGGAATGCGATATCCGGCACCTTGACGTTTTTCGCACGGAGCTGTGACAGAGCCTGCATGAGAACATTATAGTCCTCGCCGCTGCCGATTATTACCAGCTTCTTCTGTCCTATCTTCTCGATATTCTTGATGATGTGATTCTTGTAAGCGCCAAGCTTGCCTTTCTTCATGCCGTCATCGGACATATATACCGTATAATCCATCTCTTATCCCTTCATTCGTATAACTTTTATGCTCTTTAAAACACAGCCGGGAAAGCTGTTTCATTTCCCGGCTGTATATTTAAGCCGTATCAATATCACTCGCTGAGAATGAACATATCGTAAACTACCTTGACAGCCTTCTCAAAGTCAGCCGCATTGATGCCTACGATGATGTTAAGCTCGCTGGAGCCCTGGTCGATCATTCTGATGTTGATGTTCGCATGAGAAAGCGCAGCGAATACGCGGGTAGCGGTACCCTTTACGGATCTCATGCCGCGTCCTACGACTGCGATAAGAGCAAGGCCGTCGATTATCTCGAAGTGGTCGGGCTTTACTACCTCGACAAGGCGCTCGGTGAGCTTCTCGCGCTGACCGTCAAGCTCGGAGGAGTTTACAACAACGCTGACAGTATCAATACCTGTGGGCATATGCTCCGGGAAGATATCGTGATTCTCGAGGACCTGGAGCAGCTTGCGCAGGAAGCCCTTATTGCTGTTCATTCTGTCCTTCTCGATGGAAATTACGGAGAAGTTCTTCTTTCCTGCGATACCTGTAATGATGTGCTCGCTTGCGGGCGCGTTTGCGGTAGGAACGATGAGTGTTCCTGCGTCCTGCGGCGCATTGGTGTTCTTGATGTTTATCGGAATATTAGCGCTTCTTACCGGGAAGATAGCGTCCTCATGGAGCACGCCTGCGCCCATGTAGGAAAGCTCGCGCAGCTCGGAATATGTGATAACGCTGATTCCCTTGGGCTTGTCAACTATACGGGGGTCAGCAACTAAGAAGCCGCTTACGTCCGTCCAGTTCTCATAAAGGTCTACCTTTGCCGCCTTGGCAACAACGGAGCCTGTGAAATCAGAACCGCCGCGGGAGAATGTCTTGATGGTGCCATCGGGCATTGCACCGTAGAATCCCGGGATAACCGCCCTGGGCGTCTTGTCGAGAAGCGCGCCGAGGCAGGCGTCTGTGATGTCAGCGTCAAAGTTTCCCTTATTGTCGAAGAAGATAGCCTTTGCAGCGTCGACAAACTCAAATCCGAGGTAATTTGCAAGCACGATACCGTTGAGGTACTCGCCGCGGCTTGCCGCGTAATCACTGCCGATTGCCGCCTTGAAATTCTCGCCGATCTTTGCAAATTCCTCGTCCAGGTTCAGTGTAAGACCGAGATCGGAGATAATGCCGTTATAGCGCTCCTTGATGGGTGCGAAGGACTCCGTGAAATCCTTGCCCTGTACGGCTACTTCCTCGTAACAGCGGTACAGCATATCCGTTACCTTGGTGTCCTCCTTGAAGCGCTTGCCCGGCGCTGAGGGAACGACATACTTTCTCTCAGGATCAGCGTGGATTATATCCGCTACCTTCCTGAACTGATTAGCGTCAGCGAGGGAGCTGCCGCCAAACTTTACTACCTTGCTCATAGTGTTGACCCTTTCTTTTTTCAGGTCACCTTTAAAAACCAGTTTGAAAAGTGAAAACGGGCAGAGTGCGCCGAATGCGATGAAAGCCGACGAATTAAGGCTGTATGCCTTACGAGGAGGTTTTCTGAAGCAGTCGGTGTGCTATACGCATTTTCACTCAAACAAGGTTTTTAGAGGTGACCTTAAATATATTATTGTGCTTAAGATATAAATATATATTTTATCATACCACATTTTAAGTTAAATTGCAAGAGTTTATGAGGAAATTTGCAAAAAAAGCGCGATCCGCGCAGATTAAGCCACAACTGTTGACAAAGTTCGGAAACAGTGCTATAATTCAGGAAAGAAAGGCTTTCGGGAACAGGAGGGATCTTATGGAGCTTTCTGAACTTATAAAATGCGCTGAAAGACATTGCCTGCACGGCGTAATGGTATCCCAGAACGGCAGGCTCATCGCGGAATGGCACAGCGAACCGGATATCCGCAGGAATGTGTATTCCGCGGCGAAAAGCGTTACGGCCATGGCTCTCGGATTCGCGGTGCAGGAGGGGCTGATATCCCTTGACGAAAAACTGACCGCCGCTTTCCCGGACGATATGCCCGCTGAGGTCGGCAGAAATCTTGCCGACGCCAGGGTACGCGACCTTATGACCATGTGTCTCGGGCAGGAAAAGGCGGAGCTCATGGGCGCAATGCGACCGCTCTATCCACAGGATGACTGGGTGAAATATGCGCTGGCTCTGCCGTTCGTTTATAAGCCCGGCAGCAAATTCGTGTACAACAACGTGGGACCCTATCTCGCGGGAGTTCTTGTACAGCGCCGGGCAGGCTGCGACATGGTGAGCTACCTGAAACCCCGCCTGTTCACGCCGCTCGGAATAAAATGCCCTATGTGGGAGACCGACCCGATGGGTTATACGTTCGGTTCCGGCGGGCTCTTCCTCTCGCTGGCGGAGCTCCACAGGATGGGTCAGTTCTGCCTTGACCGCGGCAGCTGCGCCGGAAAACAGCTTCTCTCAGCAAACTGGATAAGCGAATGCACCAAGCCGCAGGGGGCGCAGTTCTACGGTTACGGCTTCTGGCGGGGAGAATACAACTCGTTCCGCATGGACGGAAAGTATTCACAGCTATCAGTCGTTATGCCGGACACGGATTCCGTTGTAAGCCTCATGGCAGAATCGCATGACAGCAAGGCTCTGCTGAGGACCGTATACGACACGGTATGCTCTCAGCTCTGACGCAGAAAGGGAACACAGATGAAAAAGCTCTTTAAAGGCGGCACAGTCATAAACGTATTCACAGACACGGCGGAAAAAACCGATGTTCTTGTCGAAAACGGCAGAATATTTGGCATGGGCACGGACTACGACGCAGACGAAATAATCGACGTCACCGGAAAATACCTCTGCCCGGGATTCATTGACGGACATATCCACATTGAAAGCACCATGCTGCTTCCGGCAGGATTCGCAAAGGCGGCAGCTCCTCACGGGACTACCGCAGTCATCACCGACCCGCATGAGATCGCAAACGTATGCGGCAACGACGGAATAAAGTTCATGATGTCTGCAAGCGAGGGCCTCCCGGTCACAATATATTTCATGGTGCCGTCCTGCGTTCCGGCGACCAGTTTCGACGAATCCGGAGCCGTTCTCAGCGCAGACGACATAGAGCGCTTCTATGGAGACCCGCGCGTGCTCGGACTTGCGGAAATGATGAACTATCCCGGTATAATTTTCGATGACCCCGCGACTCTCGAAAAGGTACGCCGCACGCTCGCACACGGACTTATCGTTAACGGTCACGCTCCGCTCCTGACGGGGAAGGATCTCGACAAGTACATTGCCGCCGGAATCACCGACGACCACGAATGCTCCAACATGGAGGAGGCGCTTGAAAAGCTCCGCAAGGGTCAGCGGATAATGATACGTCAGGGAACAGCGGCACGTAATCTCGCGGGTCTTTCCGGGCTGTTTGACGAGCCGTATTCCCGCCGGTGCATTCTAGCGACAGACGACAAGCACCCTGCTGACCTCATTGCAAACGGACATATAGATTCCATGATACGTCTTGCCGCGGAGCTTGGAAAGAGCGTTTTCGCAGGTATCCGCATGGCAACTATACAGGCTGCGGAATACTACGGGCTCCGCGGAAAGGGTGCGATAGCTCCCGGCTATGACGCTGATATCCTTGTTCTTGACGACCTTGATACAGTCAAGGTCGGAACAGTGTACAAATCCGGGGAAAAGGTCGCAGAAAACGGCGTGTGCCTGCCGTTCGAGGCTCCCTCAGTATCAGAAGAGATAAAGCAGAAGGTCTGCAATTCCTTTAACGTCAGCGAGATCAAGCCGTCAGACCTGCATATCGACGGCACAGGTTCACGAACCTGCCGCGTGATAGGCATAATAAAGGATCAGCTCATAACTGAAGAAAAGCTGCTCCCGGTAGACCTGGACGCCAATAACGGCGTTGATACCCAGCGCGATATCCTGAAGATAGCCGTAATAGAGCGCCACCACAACACCGGGCATATCGGCCGCGGATACATCACCGGTCTCGGACTGAAGCACGGCGCGATAGCCTCCTCGGTATCGCACGATTCCCACAACCTTATAGTAATCGGAACCAACGATGAGGATATGGCAACGGCCGCGAATCTCATTCACAGGGTCGGTGGAGGAATGATATCCGTCCGTGACGGAAAGGTCCTGGCGGAAATGCCGCTTCCATACGCCGGACTCATGACGGACGCCGGGCCTGCCGCAGCCGCAGAGCAGAACGAGAAAGTACGGCAGAGCGTATACGCGCTTGACGTACCCGCAGACATCGAGCCGTTCATGACGATGGCCTTTGTCAGCCTGCCCGTTATCCCGCACATCAAGCTTACAACGCTCGGGCTGGTTGACGTGGACAAACAGGAGCTTCTCCCGCTGTTCACCGACTGAATCTGAATGCAAAAAAGAGGGACATTCGGTTGTCCCTCTTTTTTATTTGTCTTATGGTCACCTCTAAAAACCGGTTTGAAAAGTGAAAATGGGTAGAGTGCGCCGAATGCGATGAAAGCCGACGAAGTAAGGCTGTATGCCTTACGAGGAGGTGCAACACGATGTTGCAAAGCGAAATAACCAGGCGACGGCATGGACGCCGTCGCATCAGAAATTTCGCTCGTTGAAAGAAGCAGTCGGTGTGCTATACACATTTTCACTCAAACAAGGTTTTTAGAGGTGACCTTATGTTGTCAGATCAACTGATCCTGAATTATATCCGCTATCTTGTAAAGCGGAGCCTGCACCTGCACGGCGCCTATCTTGTACGCTTCCATAGGCATTCCGTAGACCACGCAGGTTTCCTTATCCTGCCCGATGGTGAACGCGCCGGCCTGCCGCATTTTCAGCAGTCCGTCCGCGCCGTCCCTGCCCATTCCGGTCAGGATAACGCCGATGGCGTTGCCCTTTACGGATTCGGCTACGCTGGTGAAAAGCACATCAACGGACGGGCAGTGCCCGGATACTTTTTCCCCTGGTCTGGAGGATACATAATACCCACGGGAATCCCGGCATACCCGCAGGTGGTGTTCTCCGGCGCCGATTATCACCAGACCGCGCCGCAGCCTGTCACCGTCCTCGGCTTCCTTTACCTCCATGGGGCAGCTTTTGTTCAGCCGCTCAGAATAAAGCTTCGTGAAGCCCGCCGGCATATGCTGCACCACAACGGTAGCAGGGCAGTCCGCCGGGAGATTCTTTATAACCTGCTCCAGCGCCTCTGTGCCTCCGGTGGAAGCGCCAAGCGCAAGAACTGCGTCCGCTTTGTGGAAGCGCCTGCCTCCGGCTGAAAAATCAGCGTGAGTGACCTCTGGCTGAGAAACCGTCTGCGGTTCTTTTTTTACTCCATGCGAAGAATACGCGGCTTTTACCGTCCGACAGATATCAGCCGCAAAATTCTGCATTTCTGCATTAGTTCTGGCAAGCGGCTTCTGTATGAAACCCACCGCGCCTGCGTCCAGCGCGGACTGCTTCTGCCCGAGAGACGAGGACACCACCACTACCGGCAGATAATACTGCGGCAGCAGCTTCCTCAGGAATGCAACGCCGTCCATTCGCGGCATTTCAACATCAAGCGTCATAACGTCAGGTTCGTATTTCAGTATCATGTCGCGGGCGGAATAGGCGTCGCCGGCAGTGCCGACAATATCTATTTCGGGATCCTGCCGGATAAAGCGGGAAAGCACCTCCCTGAACAGGATCGAGTCATCGACTACCAGCAGCTTGATCTTTTTCATTGGTTCGCCCCCGTCAGTCAGGTGTTAAGTCCCCTGCGGTATATCGCAGGTTTGATGTATTCGAATTTTGTCTCGCCGCGCGGTATGCTCTCGGCATGGCCGATGTAGAAATACCCGCCGGGTTTCAGCACGTCATAGAACCTGTTTACCAGCGCGTTCTTTGTCGGCTGGTCGAAGTATATCATAACGTTGCGGCAGAATATCAGGTCAAACGGACGCTGCCTGTATTTCTCCGGCATAGGATCCATAAGATTAAAGGGCTTGAAAATTATTTCGTCCTTTATTTTCTGGCATATTTCGTAATGTTCGCCGTCCACCTGCCTGAAGTAGCGCCTTACCCACTCCGGGCTCAGTCCCTTCATTCCTTCAACGTTATATATGCCGCTTTTCGCCTTTTCCATTACGCTGTTCGATATATCCGTTGCAAGTATGCGCGTATCCCACAGTGATTTCTCCCTGCCGAAATACTCGTCAAGAAGCATTGCAGTGGTGTAGCACTCCTCGCCGGAGGAACAGCCCGCGCTCCAGATGCGCAGCTCGTGATTCTTGGCATTGCTGACAGCCCACGGAAGCACCACTTCCTTCAGGAATGTATAGTGCTCCGGCTCACGCATGAAGAATGTGTGATTGGTGGTCAGCTTGTTGAGTATGGTCGTAACCTCCGCGCCGGAGGTATCAGCCATAACCGCGTCAAGATACTGATCGTAGCTTGTAAAGCCGCGCTCACGCAGCATATTCCCGAGCCTGCCCTGTATAAGCACGCGCTTTGAGGACAGGTTTATGCCGAAGTTATCGTGCATATAGTCCACAAGTCTGCGGAATTCTCTGTCAGAGATCTCCATAGGGATCACCCCTCATCGTCAAGCAGCTTCGCAACATCGAGTATGAGCTTTACCTCGTTGTCGGAGCGTATCATGTACTGAATAAAGGAATTCGTGTTCACTGAGCGGTTCTCCGGGGTTGCGGAGATATCGTGGGAGTGGATATCCTCAACGTCCGCAACGCTGTCAACGATTATGCCGACAGACAGCTCGTTGAAGCTGAGAATGATTATGCAGGTGCGGCTGGTGTAGGGAATCTCCTCCTTGCCGAAACGGCTGCGGATATCTACTATCGGAACGACCTTGCTGCGCACGTTGATTATTCCCTTGATATAGGGAGGAACGTGCGGCACCTTTGTGATGTGCTGCATTTCGATTATTTCAGTGACATACTGTATCTCTATGCCGTATATCTGGTCGCCGATGTGGAAGGTCATTACCTTGCCCAGCACGGAATTGTCCGTTGATATCTTTCTGTCAGAGGACTGCTGCTTTGCAACAGCCTCCTTAATAACATCGTTAGTCATGCTGTTAGTCCTCCCTTTAACCGATGAGCGTGTTGGTGTCAACGATCAGCGAAATGCTGCCGTCGCCCATTATCGTACAGCCGGAAAGTCCCTCGCCCTTGATGTTGTACTTGTTGAGGTATGCCGGGAACGGCTTTACGACTACCTGCTGCTCGCCGATGAGCTTATCTGCGAAAATGCATACGCTCTTATTATCGGTCTCCACAAGCAGGAGTATACCGTCCTCAAGGTTGGTTATCTCGGTATCTATCGCGAACTTCTCATGCATACGCAGGATAGGATAGCATACGCCGCGTATCATGATCATCTCGTTATTCTTGGTGTCGCGCAGTATCTGGCTGGATTCTGCCTTGAAGCTCTCGCGGATAGTGGATATCGGTACGGTGAATACCAGATCGCCGACCGTTATCTCCATACCATCAATTATAGCCAGTGTGAGCGGGATCTTGATGATGAAGTTAGTTCCAACGCCCTTCTTGCTGTCTACGATAATGGTTCCGCCGCACTTTTCTACGTTGGATTTTACAACGTCCATGCCAACGCCGCGTCCGCTGTACTCTGTAACGACTTCGTTGGTGGAGAATCCGGGCAGCAGTATCATGTTCTGGATCTCGCGCTCGGTATATTCGCTCTCGGGCTTGGTCAGGAGACCCTGCTTCCTTGCCTTGGCAAGTATCTTTTCAGGGTCGATTCCCGCGCCGTCGTCAGAAACGGTGATTATTACCTCGCCGGAGGCATTCTGTGCAGTCAGCTTGACGATGCCCTTTTCAGCCTTGCCCTCAGCCACACGCTCGGCAGCATTGTTCTCTATGCCGTGGTCCATGCAGTTTCTTACAAGGTGCATCAGCGGATCCTGAAGACTGTCCACGATGGACTTGTCTACTTCGGTATCCTCGCCTTCCATCACGAATTCAACATCCTTGTTCAGCTTCTTCTTCATGTCGCGGACGATACGGTTCATCTTCTGGAATACGCCGACAAGCGGTACCATTCTGATGGACATTACCGTATCCTGAAGCTCGCTTGTAAGCTTTCTGAGCTGGCGCGCAGCCTTGTTGAAGCTCTCAAGCTCCAGACCCTCGAGGTCGGGGTTGGATATGACCATTGACTCGGTGGTGATTATCTCGCCGACGATATCATGCAGCGCGTCCAGTTTTGCCAGATTTACGCTGATAAGGCTCTGCTTCTGTGCGCCGCCGGCAGCCTGCGCCTTGTCAACCGCAGCCTGCGCCTTCTCGACAGCAGTGGGCTCCTTATGTACAGGCGCCGCCGGTGCGGGAGCCGCGGGAGCCACCGGAGCCGCCGGAGCCGCAGCAGGCGCAGCGGGAGCCGCGGCCTTCGGCTCGGGAGGAAGCTCTGTCTTTGCAGGCGCTGCCGCGGGTGCAGCGGGAGCGGGCTGGCTTACTATCTCGTAGCTCTGTACATTCAGGGCGCTCTCTATCGCCTTGAGCACCTCGTCCACGGAATCGTGCGGAACGAACGTGATAAGGAAGCCCTTTTCCACGATCTCCTTTGCGGTTTCAGGGTTGGTCTCAACATCGGCAGGGGTGAACTCCAGCTCCTGGCAGGCGTCCTTTATCGTGTTTATAAGCAGGAAGGCGCGCAGATTCTCCATCTGGCAGCCGTCCTCAAAGAACACGCGGACTGTCGTCTTGTTATCCTTTGAGGGAGCGGGAGCAGGGGCGGCAGCCTGTGCGGGAGCAGCCTCCGGGTCGGGAGCTGTTCCTGCCGCGATAGCCTCAGCCTGTGCGGGAGTTTCTCCCTTTGTCTCGCCGACAAGGGCGTCGCGCGCCTTTAACAGCTTGTCTATGAGCTCGCTGAAATCAAGCTGCTCAAACTCGCCGTTCACATTGTTCTGGATAAGCTCTATCTGCGCCTTGTAGGAGTCGGATACCTGGAATACCAGATCATACACGAAGCTGACATCAGTGATGACATCGGGGTTTTCGCGGATAACGAAGAACATATCCTCCGCCTTATGCGCCAGCACAGAAAGGTTTTCAAAGCCCATCATCGCTGAGGAGCCCTTGATGGTATGCATGATACGGAAAATTTCCTTGATGTCCTCGCTGTCGAAAGAGTTCGCCTGTTCTGTTCTCAGCAGTATCTCATCCAGCTGTTCCAGAAGGGAATTCGTTTCATAGAAGTACATATCCAGCATAGATTCCATGCCGGGTTCGATTTTTGCCATAATAACATTCCTTTCCTGATATACGCCTGTGCGCATATTATTTGTTTTATTTGAATAGCCCGGAAAACCTGTGCGGCTCCCCGAACTATGAAATTTCGGATATCCTGGGGATTTTTTAAAAAAACTCTTTATTATTCTCCGGTTTTATGATACAATAATAAACAGAAAATAACGAGGAGGGAAAAAACATGGCGCAGATACCGCAGATAAATAATCCTATCACTGCGAAGAACTATAATTACAGTTCCCGCCCGATGGATCCGAACACGGAACCGTTCGATATAGTCAAGCTGACCGGCGTGCAGGGCTCCGGCAATTCCGGGGCTTCAGGCGCCAGAAGCCGCCTTGAAATGGGCAACCGCGAGCTTATACCGCTCCAGGTAAATGTTGCTAAGGACCCCACCCTTGCGGTGGAGACGCTGAAGGACCTGCTGAATGTCGAGGTGCTCAATCAGGCGCTGATAAACGGACATACCGAACTTTACGGAAAGCTGGAGGACCTTGCCGCCGCGCTTTATGTCACACCCGAACAGCTTGTGCAGGAAATACAGAATCAGGAGCAGCAGAACACGATGTTCAGCGGCCACGAATTCTACGATGTCCTGCGGGAGGTCGCCAAGACCACCACGGACCCTTCCACCAAGGAGCTTATCGGAAACCTGCTGAGATCCATTAATTTCGCCCAGAACAAGAACGAGATACTCGGCGCGCTCAGGGCTAATATGAAATTCCTGTCGGAATATTTCTCCCCGAACGAAAAGCTGTCGTCAAAGCTGATGGACCTTTCACGGGAATGGGGAGCGCCGGACGCTGAAAAGTACTTCGACTATCTCAAGGGCGAAACGCTCTCCGTTCTGAAGGACGTCAGCGGGAGCCTTCTCAATGACGATAAGACCCAGATGCTGATACCGCTCATCACGCACAACCTGTCGAGGTACAACAACAGCCCGTATATGTGCAAGGAGTATTTCAACCTGCTTCTGTCGCAGATATCCTCGGGCACCCTGCGCGAGTCGCTGAAGAATTCCTTCAACCGTCTTTATTCTGCCATATTCAACAAGCAGAAGATGACTGACCCCCAGCAGCAGTCCGGGGAAAATGCCCCGCAGGCTCCTTTAGATAATTATACAACAAATCCCGCACAAAATCAACCACTAACAGGAAATTCCGCAGATAAAAATGCGGAAATTCAGCAATCCGAGAAAAATATTCAGCAAATCGACGAAAATTCCAGGGGAAAAGTTGGTGAATATGCCGAGGAAACTCCGGAGCTGACCGGATACGAAAAGTTCCTGAACGAAAGCATGAGTGAAAAGGGCTTCATGGCTGCACTTAAAGACAGCGGATATAACATCGAACAGCAGCTTGCCGCCTACGCACGCAGCCGTCAGTCGGGATTCCAGACCCTGCACAATCTGATAAAGGGACTGTTCATTGATGACAAAACAGGCGAGTATTCGATGCAGTTCACACAGGATTTCTCAAAGCTGCACACCATTCAGGAGGTCATCGACAAGCTCAACGAAATGCTCCGTGCGATGCCGGATATGCCGATAAGAGAACGCCTTTACGGGGCATTCGTCGATACGATCGACAAGATGGCGCTGAAAAACGAGCTCCCTCAGCATGGGGTAAGACCGCCGGTAAGCTCCACGCTCGACAGTCTCACCGATTTCATTCAGGAGAACATCAATCACCCGGCGCTGAAATCCCTCGACAGCTTCAACGCGGCAAACCTGCTCCAGAGCCTGCTGAACGCCCCGGGAGTTTTCACGCCGCTGGCGCACTACATACTCCCGCTGGATGTGGACGGCACAAAGGCTTTCGGCGAACTGTGGGTGGACAACGATGAGAATAATCCGAACAACACCCCCGGCACTCAGCGAAACTACCATCTGTTCCTGACGTTCGACATCGAGAGCATAGGCAGATTCGAGGTAGACCTTTACGCCCTCGGCGATGAGGTGAATCTCGCGCTGCTGTATCCTCCGCGATTCGAAAAACAGATAGAGCCCATGAAGGACAGGATAAACAAGGTGGTGCGCAATGTCGGATATAACACCCGGACGTTCGAAACTGCGCCGCTCAAGGCTCCGCACAATCTGACAGAGATATTCCCAAAGATACTTGACAAGCGGACAACGCTCAACACGCGCGTCTGAGAGGAGGCGATATTTATGGATAAGCACCCGAAATCCCCGGCTAACAACAAACGGTTGTATGGTCAGAACGCAGCAGTCGCGCTGAAATACAATCCGGACATGAACTATGCCCCCGTGGTTGTCGCCTCCGGGCTCGGAGAGCTCGCACAGCGCATAGTCAACATCGCCGACGAGGCGGGAGTTCCCGTTTACCGCGACGACAGCGTCGCAGCACTGCTGGTTATGCTGAACGCCGGAGAAACTATCCCGAAGGAACTGTACCAGATAGTCGCGGCGATTTACGCCGAAGTCGTCTACACGGCGAACGATATGCGGAAGAAATAATACGAAAGCGGAGGCGCCGTCTGGTGCCTCCGCTGTCTTTACAGGTCGTCCGCGTCCTGAACCGGCTTTTCTTCCGGATCCTTCGGGGTTCCGGTGTACATACCCTGCGGGTCGCACTCCGGGGATATCATCGTTCCGTCGTTTACCTTAAACGGTTTCTTTTTGCCTGTCCTGTGGCAGTTCGTGTATTCCTGCATAATTTTCTACCTCCGACAAATAATGCCGCATTGAAGTTGACAATGCGGCATTATTATATGCATTTTTGCGCAGGCGATTCAATCGGCAGTCGCGCCCTGTTCCCCGGTAAATTCTTCCTCTGCGACCGTGATTTCAGTCATGGACGCTTCTTCGGTCGTGGATATCTTTTTCGGAACATAGGCATGACCGCTGGTAGCGCGTTTCAGCGCCGCCAATAAATGCGGTTCATTCCACTCGTTGCTGCGCCTGCTCAGCACACTGCCGCCATCCCACAGGAATGTCGAAATGTAGTTGTCGCGGCACAGCTTCGTAAGCTTTTCGCAGAAATATATCCTGCTGCTTTCGTCACTGTCATCGGGGGTGCCGTATTCCGATATTATCACCGGTATCCCATTATCCACAAAATTCGTCCGCAGAAGCTCCACGCGGGATTCCATCCAGTCCTTTTCGACTTTGCTGCCCCAGTTTGACTGAACTCCGTCATCGCAGAATGTTTTCGGAATATAATAGTGTACTGAAAGTATGCACTTGTTGGAGAAATCCTCCGGCATTTCAAAGCGCTCATCGCAGGTCTCGGAAATATCAGCACCGTAGCCTGATATCACAAGATGCCGGCGGAGATTGTTGCCGCCGGTCATGCGCACGGTGTTCACGAACTGCTGATTAAGGCTGTTGAACAGCTCGTATGCCTTATCCTCTTCCATATCCGGGAACTCCACCGAATTCATGCTTTCGTACAGCAGGCGCTCGTTATAGGTTATGAACCGCTCGGCTATCTGAGACCATATCCTGTCATATTTTTTTATAACTGAATTTCTGTCGGTGGAAGCGTTCCTTATCCATGCGCCGAATTCCGTGTCCGCCGCACCGTCGTGGTACATTGTTATGATAACGTACATTCCGCTGTCATAGGCGTAATCCACGACCTGCTGAACACGGTTCAGCCATGCCTCGTTGATGTTCCCGTCAGAGTCTATATGCTCCCGCCACGTTATCGGCAGGCGGACTGCGTTTATTCCGCTGTCAGCAAGGGTCTTGAAATATTTTTCGGTCAGCGGGTAGTTGCCCCAGAATGTTTCGTCCGGCACCTGTCCGGCTCCGGGAACGTGATCTGCGCTTCCATCGCCGTCAAGGTCGGCTGAGCAGCTTTCAAGCGCCCCGCCTGCATTCCAGCCTATCCTTATATTCGTAACAAGCTGCTGCGATGATATATCTATCATGTTTGACGGCCTGTCATATCCGTCTATTGTTATGGAGCCCCCCGAAAATACCTCGTCAGGAGTTATCCCGCCGGAGGACTGCGATGTATTTCCGGAACACCCGGTAAGAAAAACAAACGACGCCATAAGCGTCAGCAGCGCTCGCTTCATTCTGGGATACCTCACTGTTCAATACGATATCATGATTATATCATATAATTCCCGGAATGTCAACGTAAACCGACGTCCCTCATGACGCGTACGCAAAAAATAACTGCCCCGGAAACCGGCTTGATTTTTCTCGGTTTTTTTTATATAATGATATTAAGGTAATTCATAAGGTAACCTCTAAAAACCTTGAAATACATCAAGTAAACGCATTATCTGCCTACGGCGGAAAACGCTGCGGTTTGGTGCCTGGCATCCGATATAAGTCATATACGAAATCTTCTCGTGTCCCGGTTTTTAGAGGTTACCATAATATTATTTTCACAGGGGTGAACGCATGAAAGAACATAAACTGCTTCTGCCTGCGGCGCTGCTCTGCAGTCTGCTGCTCACAGGGTGCAACCTTGAAAATATGGACTCCGGCAGCTCGCAGGTACAGACTGCCGCCGTCACTTCCACCGAGCCACCCGCCAAAACCCATGAATCCGCAGAATCCGTTTCCGTCCCCGAAAAACCGCTGGAGCCCGACGATGTTATACCAGCGGCGATACAGTCACCGCGCCGGGACGGCAGCAGGCTCTCCTATTCAATAGTGAACGTATTCTCCGGAGGGGAATACTACACCGTTGATATCTCCGGCGTAAAGCTGACATCCACAGCCGATGTCCCAGATATAGAGACCACCTATGTTGAGGGCGACCTTTACGGAGACTTCCGGCTTGATCTTCTGAAGCAGGGAGAGATCATCGACACGCTGAAAATAAACGTTCCGCGGGACGACAGGTTCCTGATATTCGAAAGCGTTACGCAGGAGCTGACCTACGGCTGCGAGCTAATCTCAAATATGAGGGATTTCGGCGCCTCAGAATATCCGGACCTTATACAGCTTGATTTCCATATCCTGAACGAGGCTGAGGTCCCGCAGTACGCCAGGTATTTCACTGCCTCCGGCGGAAAGCTTTGCGAGGTGCCGATTTATGAAAACGGAGCGGAAAGCGCCCCCTACGGGACTCATCTGGAACCGGAATCAGCAGGCGTAATGATACAGCGCGTTGTCGCAAAGGAATACGGAGAATACACTGTCAAGCAGTTCGAATACACATTCGACCCTGACAGCCTTATAATGACCCGCCGGCGCGTTCAGTACACAGGCTACAACTGATTGAAAAAGGAGAAACACCATGACCGACAAGGAAGAATTCATAAGCATATTCAAGCAGAACATAACCCGAGAGGGCTCTGACAAACTGCTGGATTTTCTGGAAAACCGCAGCGATTTCTTCACCGCCCCCGCCAGCACACGCTACCACAACGCCTTTGAGGGCGGACTGCTTAGGCATTCGCTCAACGTTTACCACTGCCTGTGCGCCTATCTTGAGCGCGAGCGCGTAAAAAACGAATACAAGCTCAACGTTTCCCCTGAGACCGCCGCGATAGTCGCCCTTCTCCATGACGTGTGCAAAGTGAACTTCTACCGCACCGGCTGGCGCAATGTCAAGAATGAAAAGACCGGTCAGTGGGAAAAACAGCCGCGCTATGAAATACATGACACTATTCCGTATGGACACGGCGAAAAATCAGTATATATGATCTCCGCCTATATCCGTCTCACCCGCGAAGAAGCTATGGCTATACGCTGGCACATGGGATTCTCCGGTATTGAAGACAAGAATACCATCGGTCAGGCGCTTGCCATGTATCCGCTGGCTTTTGCCATGACTGTCGCGGATATGGAAGCTTCCTATTTTCTGGAATCTACTCCTGAATCCTGAAAACGTAACTCAATATCTTCAGCCTCCGGATATTCCGGGGGCTTTTTTAACATTAAGCCCGGTTTCCGATTTCAACATTCAACCCCGATTTGTTAAGAATTATTTTTCCCACAGTCCATCAACATTTTTTCAACATCACTGCTAACTTATTCATAATTTTCAACACTGGGACGATTCAGCGTTTTTTAACCGTTTCAACATAGTTTTTAACCTTTTTGCAGAAAAAAACGCATTTCAACGTTGAAAAGCTGTTGACAATTCCGGTTTAAAACACAGGCACAAAAAAGTTTTTAACAGTGTTATCCATTTACTTCCTTTTGGCGCAGTGATTCTGCTTTTGCTGTTTTCGACAAAATGTATAAATTCGGTTTATTAACAGGTTTTAAACTTAAAAAATCAGCCCGTTTATTTTCTTGGTTGAAAGCTGAAATTACTGATCCGCAAAACATTCACGCTTTTTAACAGTTTCAACACAGTTTTCAACTTTGGATTCTGGTTTCAACTGATTATACAATGAGTATTTATAACATCAACACGTATTTGTTGAAAAACGAATAAAAGAATGTATAAATTAATATTCCGCGGCAATAATCAAGTTGAAAACATAAGGTAACCTCCAAAAAACTTGTTTGAGCGAAAATATGCAGAGCACACCGCCTGCTTCCTGCTTCGTCGGCTTTCAGCGCACTCTGCCCCTTTTCAAACCAGTTTCAGAGGTGACCATAAAACAGAAAGGAAATTAAAATGATCAAGGGAGTTTCCAAAAGTATTATAGAAATTGATCCCAAAAACTCTTGTTTTGAAAAAATCATCATAATACTCAACACCTGCTGCGATGACTTCGATCAGGAGGAAATAAAAAAAGAGACCCGGCTTCTTACCTCTAAGGCGCCTGAATTTCTGCTACGACAGCGCCGCAGAAATAATATTAAATTGTGGATAAGCGGCACAGCAGGAGCGCTTATTTCCGCCGCAGCTATCCTTGTCATATATTCGTTTGTTTAAAATACACATATTCTTGTTGAATTTTTCAACGCTTTTTTGCTTGAAAAAATTCAACTTTTATGGTATCATTAAATATGGACATCTTTTGACTGAATTTGCTTTTATTATCTAATTATTTTTCTTGCATCTATTAAGGAACATACTATATTAATAATAAAACTAAAACTGGCTAATATCTCTAACGGAATGGTGAAAAATATGAACTCGAAATCAATGACTTCGCTCTCTGATATCTATAACCTTGTAGTGGATAACTATGTGCGCAAGTATAATATCTCCGAAACTGCACGCGAACTGTGGCTCGACCGCAATGAACCCATAGAACTCAGGGGAAATGTAGTTGTGCTTGCAATAGATTCAGAAATGAAAATGAGCACGCTCAGCCAGATCTATCTCAGCGGACTGGAGGAACAGTTCTCCATAGTTCTCGGCACTCCTATCAAAATTGAACTCTTTGTCAGGAATAACCCGGAAACCACCGAAAAGAAGTTCGACAATATCCGCAACAGTGAAGAACTCACAAACCAGATCGATAATATCGTACACGATAATAAGGTGACCTACACTTTTGACAACTTCATTGTGGGGCCCTCCAATAATCTCGCTTTCGCAGCTGCTAAGGCCGTATCCCACAAGCAGCACGAAAAATACAATCCGCTTTTCATCTACGGAGATTCCGGTCTTGGCAAAACCCACCTCCTTTCTGCTATTCAGAACGAGATGACCAAGAATTACCCGGGAATTAATATAATCTACATATCCGCGGAAACTTTCACCAATGAATTCCTGCACTCGATCACCGCGAACAACACCGAGAGCTTTGACGAAAAATACCGCAATGCGGACGCGCTTCTCATAGATGATATCCAGTTCATCGCCGGTAAGGAGCAGACCGAGGAAAAATTCTTCCACATCTTTAACGAGCTTTATAAGCTCAACAAGGCGATAGTACTTACATCAGACCGCCCTGCAAAAGAGATAAAGTCGATATCCGACAGACTCAAGACCCGCTTCTCCTCAGGTCTCGCGGCAGACGTCAAGCCGCCGGAGTACGAAACAAGGCTCGCAATAATCCAGCGCAAGGCTGAGAACCTTAATTTCAAGATACCTGACGATGTTGTAGAATTTATCGCAACCAAGCTGAAATCCAATATCCGTCAGATTGAAGGCGTCGTCACCAAGATGAACGCGCTGTATATGGTCTCCCAGCTTAAGCCTTCTATTGTCGTAGCGCAGAATGTCATCAAGGATATCGTATCCGATCATCAGCCGATACCGATAACTGTTGACAAGATAATCAGCGAGTCCGCAAAGATATTCAACGTCGATCCCGATGAGATACGCTCGCCGAAGCGCAATTCCCCGGTTTCTTCCGCCAGAAAGGTTGCCATATATGTTATCCAGGAGATCACAGGGCTGCCTTATGAGGCTATCGGTCAGGAATTCAGCGGCAGAGATCATTCAACCGTGGTCTACGCTATAAAGAACGTCAAGGAAACTATGGCTAAGGACAGCAACTTCCGTTCTGTTGTTGAAGATCTGATTAAGAATATCAAGGCAAATCAGTAATTTTTAACTGTTTTATCAACAGGTCTTTAATAGATTTCAACGACGTGTTGAAATAAAAACCGCCAACTTTAAATTCACACATTTTCAACATCGGCGGTGAAAAAACTTGATTGAAGAAATTCACCTTGAAATGCGGTCTGACGGACTTTTCAACATTTGAACAGCCCTTATTATTATTATTATTATTAAAAAATATTATTTCTTTTATTTTTTCGCGCAGATTTATCTGCGGCTGTCCTGACTGATGTTCAGTGCGGCGGAAAGGAACGATCAAAAATGAAATTCAGCTGTCCTAAGGAAGTTATTCTTTCGGCTGTGCAGACAACTGCAAAAGCAGCTGCCGGTAAATCTACAATTGCAGCCTTAGAAGGAATATTGATGGAGCTTGAAGGGAATACCCTTACCGTGACAGGATACGATCTCGATCTTGGAATAAAAACCACCATCGAAGTAAACGGAACAGAGAGCGGTAATATAGTTGTTGGTGCAAGAAAATTCGGTGACATAATCAGAAAAATGCCGACAGGAGATATTACATTCGAGTGCAGCGATAACAATAACGCTGAAATATCAGGCAGGGATACTAATATCACCATTATGTGCATGAGCGCTGACGATTACCCGAATGTACCGCAGGTAAATCCTGAAACAAGCTTTTCCATGCCCCAGAAGCTTTTAAAAAGCATGATAACTCAGACTAAATTTGCGGTTGCTGTTACAGACAACAAGCCTGCTCTTATGGGCTGCAAATTTGAACTGGAGGACAATATCCTCAGCGTAGCAGCAGTTGACGGCGTAAGAATCGCGCTCAGACAGGAACCGCTGACATATAATAACATCAGCTTCATAGTTCCTGCCAAGACGCTTGAAGAACTGACGCATATCCTCTCCGACGACAACGACAAGAATGTTACTATCAGTATAGACAAGAATCAGATCAGCTTTACAATTGACAGCTATGTGATGATCTCCCGTCTGCTTGATGGTGATTTCATTCCGTTCAAGAATTATCTCAAGTGCAACGCGGACGTATATGCAGAGGTAAACACCCGCGAGATGATCGAGATGCTCGACCGTACAATGCTGATAATTGACGAGAAGAACAAGAATCCTATCCGCTGCGAAATAAAGGATAATGCAATATACATGAGCTGCACCACTGCAATTGGAAAGCTCAACGACAAGATTTCCGTAAAATACAACGGAGAACCTCTTGTTATAGGCTTCAACGCCAAGTATATGCTTGACGCATTCAAGGCGTGCGACACTGATACGGTAAAGCTGGTTGCTTCCTCATCGGTTGCACCGCTGATAATCCTCCCGATAGAAGGAAACTCATTCACCTACCTCGTTCTCCCCATGCGCCTGAAATGAATTGACCGGTGGGAGAGAGCCTGCACAGCTGTGAAAGAACTCGCCCTCCATGAAGAACGCTGATATCGACCCGCGGCAATTGCAGTGGGCTTATCGAAATCTCAGAAAACGGCGCTGTTATGCGGTAAAAAGACTGCTTCCGCAGAAATGCGGCAGCGGTTTTTTCATGCAGCTTGCAATATAGATAACAAAATGCCTGCTTCCGGCAGTAATACGGCGGAGGCATACGCCTTACGGCAGCATTTACATAGTATTACAGTAACAAGAAAGGAAACAGAAATACAATGGAAGAAATAAGGATCACAACACCTTTTATCAAGCTGGATCAGCTTGTAAAATTCGCAGGGCTGGCAGAGACCGGCGCAAAGGCAAAGATACTCATTGAGCTTGGAGAATTCAACATCAACGGGGAACTCTGTACAAAGCGCGGTAAGAAAATCAAGCCCGGCGATGTTATAGATTTCAAGAACAAGAAATACAAGATCATACTTGACGAAAACGCAGTAACAGAATCTGCTGAATAATTATACGCATGGTTATTACTAAGCTGTATATACGCAATTTCCGGAATATAAAGGAAGCGGAACTGACCTTTGACAACAGACTGAATATCTTCATCGGCAAAAACGCTCAAGGGAAAACCAATCTCATGGAGGCGGTCTCCGTCTGTCTGGGCGGGAGCTTTCGCCATGTGAAATATTCGCAGTATATTCCGGTCACTGACAACAAGGCGGAGGTCTTTATAAGGCTGTGTTTCCGCGAGGATAATAATACTTCGCGTGAAAATGTTGTGGAATATACGATAAGTAATAACAAACCTCTGATAAAATACAACGGACTGAATGTCAATGACGCCGCGCAGCTTTACGGCGTGCTGAAATATGTGGTTTTTGTTCCCGAACATCTCAACCTGATAAAGGGAGCGCCGGAACTACGCCGGGGATATCTTGACGATGTTGCGGTAATGCAGACGCAGACCCATCAGAAAAAGCTTTCTAATTATAACAGAGGGTTAAAACAACGCAATAATATACTTGCTTTTGCCGGAAAGAATATCCAGGCTGATGAACTTTCCGCACAGCTTGCACCATGGAATGACATTCTTGCAGGCGAAGGAATAAACGTAACTTACGGGAGATTGAAATACTTTGAGTTTTTGCAGGAATATGCGGCTGAGATGTATTCCAGACTTACCGAGGGGGCTGAGTCCCTGAAAATGGAGTATTACAGCTCTGTTTTCAAAACTGATAGTATAGACTTTTCTGACGTTAACGGACTGTTTAAGAAATATGTGGCTGAGATGGAGAACAATCTTGAAAGCGAGATAAAGCTCCATTACACAATGGCCGGGATACACCGGGACGATGTGAACTTTTTCATCAACGGAATGTCGGCGCGGGATTTTGCTTCCCAGGGGCAGGTAAGGAGCGCCGCGCTTTCCCTGAAGCTCTCCGAGGCGGAGATGATACGCCGCAGAAACCACACTTGCCCGGTTATCATTCTTGATGACATTTTAAGCGAGCTTGACCATGTTCGCAGGAATTTTGTCATCAACAATATAGATAATAGTCAGGTGTTTATTACTTGCTGTAATATGGACGATCTCTCAGCCCTGAAAGGCGGGAAGTCGTGGCGCACGGAAAACGGCTGTTTTACGGAGGTGTGAATCTGTGTATCTGTTCCTCGGCGGAGACGTTACTGTTAAAAAAGATGACGTTATCGGGATATTCGATATAGAGGAGTGCTCGGTCAGCAGAATCACTGCGGATTTCCTGAACGCCAGCCAGAAGCAGGGAAGAGTCGTCAGCGTTTCGGACGATATGCCGAAAGCATTCGTTGTGTGCTCTGAAAAGACGTACATCACCAATGTTTCTAACACCACGATAAACCGCAGATGTGATGAAAAAATCAGTTGGTGATATACTTAATGTATATTTATTGGCTGTTTATACTCGGTTAAGGCAATAAAAAAGGAGGGTTCATTCCCTCCTTTTGCTTTTTCTGATATCAGTCTGGCAGGTCGATAGTCTCCTCTGCTACCTCGTGACGGCGGCAATTGAAGCTGTCGGCGGTCAGTTTTATCAGCACCATACTGTTAAGCGCCTGTTCGCTGAACTTGTGCTCCTGCTTTTCCTCATCATATTTGCTGATGATCTTTGTAAGACCGGTCAGCTTTTCGATTCCATTTATTATCTCCACGGATCCTGTTCCGGTCATACAGTCATATATCGCGGCCACGCTGCAACCGTTCTCGCCCTTTACTATTCCCGTGAGTATATCCATCTCAAAGCCGGCAAGGTTGTTCTTTTTTATAAGCTCCAGCTTCTGACCGCGGGGCGCACTGTGGAAATAAAGCTCCAGATGATTTCCCTCAAGAATATATCCGAAGCACATCGGTATTATGTACGGGTAATCTCCGTTGTTGAGCGCAAGGCGGCATATCTTGGCTTCTTTCAGCAGCTTTTCTACCTCTGCAATGTCTGTTATCTCTATGTCTTTTCCTGTCATACTATCTCCCCCTTTATGTGAGCTTCATCTGCATTTTACGCATATAAAACAATCACCCGCACGCTGTACGCCTGCGGGTGTATGTTTGCTTCTTCAAGAAAATTATGCAGTGGTCTTCTTTGCAAGCTGGGACTTCAGACGAGCAGCCTTATTCTTGTGGATAAGACCCTTACCTGCAGCCTTGTCTACGCTTACAACTGCGGTCTTGATAGCAGCTGCGTCAGCACCCTCAGCGCGAGCCTTCTTGATAACTGTCTTCAGTGCAGTCTTGGAAGCCTTGTTAGCCTCTGTTCTGTCCTTGGCAATAAGAACTCTCTTCTTTGCAGACTTAATGTTCGGCATTTATTTTCACCTCCATAGCTATTCGATCGGAACGCGGCGCGCCGCGCTCTCGATTTATTATCTTATATGGGCATTCGGGGAATTTTCTATAATTCCTCATTCTGAACACCATAATAATATATTTTATTATAACATATTATTTTCCGAATTTCAAGAGGTTAAACAAATTTTTTTGAAAAAATCTGCGGGCCTGTGCTGCGGAGATTTAGGTATTTTGTATAATCGTGCTGTCTCCTAACTCCATGATCATCGGGTCGTCGCCTGCTTCTGACCCGAACCACCATCTTTCCTCGGTGAGCTCTCCGGTCTTATAGACGTATGTGTAGTAGTGCAGGCGCTCGACTCCCTGCGGGAAATCGGACGGCTCGGGGTGTTCTGCTTCGTAGGCTTCCACGCGGGCGAGAAGCTTTTCGCGCAGCTCCGGGGAGTACACCGCCGAAAGAGACTTATTTGAACGTCGCAGGACGGTTTTGTTTTTGTTAATGTAAATGGTGTAGCAGTAGTTGGTCTCAATACTGTCTATGCAGTAGAACGCCTGAATTTTTGCCTTTACGCCGCCGGTTATGTTTATATGCATAGAATAGTCAGACAGGGTGAAATTGCTGTCATAGCGGCGCACAGCGTTAAATGCGGGGATAATACTCCTGTCTTTGGTGCAGGTGAGGTTTCCGGAGCAGGTAATGACGGACTGCGGATAGGACGTCAGACCTCCGGAGGATATGTTCAGCTCCCCGCCTTTTTCGATATTGATCGTGCCGTTGTTTTGCAGATAGGCGTCTGAGAGCTTCAGCTTTCCGTCTGTTACAAGCAGGGTACCGCCTTTTTCGATAAAAATGCGGGAGCTGCTCAGGGTCACTTCGGCTCCGTTGGTTATTTCAAGAACAGAACCGCTTTCAATACGCAGGTAGTTTTTCAGGGTGGCGCTTTCGCTGAGGGTAATGTGCCCGGAAATGTACAGGTCGCGCGTTTTCGGAATGTTGTCCGATTCAGTCCAGGCGGTTCCGCAAAGCTGTGTTCGGGCGTCCTGGTTTTCTGCGTGCGCCGGGCTGAACAGGGTCAGGCACAGCGCTGCTGCGATGATTGCTGATGTGAGCTTTTTCATGGTGATATCCTCCTTTTAAATGTGTTTTTGTATATAAAACCATATACGCCGAAAAAAGGTTGCAGGCAACTGTAAAATCATAAAAAGAAACGATAATTTTTATATCAAATTTGGCTCAAATGCTTGCAATTTTGCGCGTTTTGTGGTATACTATATATAATATATGCTTTATGCAGAGGTGGGGCTTGCACGCCCCGGCAGGTACTGAAATGCTTCAGTATTGATATGGAGGGTTAGGTTTATCTATGGCTGAAAACGAAAAGACTCAGGAAATGAGCTACGGCGCGGACGACATACAGGTCTTAAAAGGACTTGAGGCCGTCAGAAAGCGCCCGGGTATGTACGTTGGTTCTTCAGGCGAGGGCGGTCTGCACCACCTTGTTTATGAGATAGTCGATAACGCTATCGACGAGGCTCTTGCGGGCTACTGCACCGAAATCAACGTGTCTATCCTGCCTGACAATATAATCAGGGTAGTGGACAACGGGCGCGGTATTCCTACTGCCATCAACCATGCCGAGGGTATCTCTGCGGCTACTGTCGTATTTACGGTGCTCCATGCCGGCGGTAAGTTCGGCGGCGGCGGATATAAGGTTGCAGGCGGTCTGCACGGCGTTGGCGCTTCCGTTGTTAACGCGCTTTCTGAATGGCTGGAGGTCAAGATATACGACGGTAAGCACATTCACTTCCAGAGGTTTGAGCGCGGCGAATACAGCGAGCCTATCAAGGTCATCGGAGATACAGACCGCACCGGTACTACCGTTACGTTCAAGCCGGACGGTCAGATATTCCACACAACTGAATTCAGCTATGCCACGCTTCAGGACAGGCTGCGTGAAAAGGCATTCCTTAACGGCGGACTGAAAATAACCCTTGAGGACACCCGCGACCCTGAGAATCCGGTTTATGAGGAAATGATGTACGAGGGCGGAATCAGGAGCTACGTTGAGTGGCTTAACAAGAAGCGCGGCGCCGACGTGCTCCACCCGGACGTTATTTATCTCACCGGAGATATGAACGGGATAAACGTTGAGATAGCGTTCCAGTATACCACGGACTTCAACTCCGAGATATTCCGTTCCTTTGCGAACGATATTCACACCGGCGAGGGCGGTACTCATGAGCTGGGCTTCAAGAAGGCGCTCAGCAAGGTAGTGAACGACTACGCCAAGGCGTACAAGGAAGCCCAGGAGAAGAACAAGCCGAAGAAGAAATCCGCGAAGAAGGGCGAGGAGGAAAAGCCTTTCAGCGGTTACAGCGGCGAGGCTATCCGCGAGGCTATAAACGCGGTTATTTCCGTTAAGCTGCCGGAGTGCGAGTTTGAGGGTCAGACCAAGAGCAAGCTCGGCAACCCGGAGGTTCAGCCGGTAGTTTACAAGATAGCAGTGGAGCAGCTCACATATTACTTTGAGGAGCACCCTGACACCGCTATGATCATCATGAACAAGGCGATGAACTCCCAGGCGGCGCGGGATGCGGCCAAGAAGGCCATGGAGGCAAAGCGCAAGTCCGTTATGGACAGCAACGGTCTGCCCGGAAAGCTGGCGGACTGCTCCGAGAGAGATCCCTCAGTTACCGAAATATACATCGTCGAGGGAGATTCTGCGGGCGGTTCTGCAAAGAGCGGACGCGACAGAAGATTCCAGGCTATCCTTGCGCTTTGGGGTAAAATGCTGAACGTTGAAAAGGCAAGAGCTGACAAGGTTTACAACAACGACAAGCTTTCCCCGGTTGTTAAGGCGCTCGGCACCGGTATTGCCGAGGACTTCGACATCACGAAGCTCAGATACGGGCGCGTTATCATAATGGCGGATGCCGATGTCGATGGCGCTCACATTTCCACGCTTATGCTGACGTTCTTCTTCCGCTTCATGAGGCCGCTTATCGAGCAGGGTCATGTGTATATTGCACAGCCGCCGCTGTTCAAGGTCGCAAAGGGCAAGACTGTAAAGTACGCATTCTCTGATGAGGAACGAGATGTTTATATAAAGGAGCTTTCCGGCGAATCCGGCTCAAAGGTCGATGTTCAGCGCTACAAAGGTCTTGGTGAGATGGATCCCGAACAGCTCTGGGAAACTACCATGAATCCTGAGACCCGCACGATGGTGCGCGTTACCGTTGAGGACGCCGCAAAGGCTGACGAGATAATGACGATACTCATGGGCGACAAGGTAGAGCCCAGAAGAGAATTTATCGAACAGAACGCAACACTGGTAAAGAATCTCGATTTCTAAACCTATTGTCGATGCTGATAAATAATCAACCGCTTGTATAATTTTAAGAGGAAGTGATAGGTATTTCTAACGGACTTTTGCCGGAACTCGGCGAGAATAAGGATGATAATACGACCGCTGTTGAGCCGCTGTTCAAGTTCAGCTATGACAATACGCTGGAGGAGATAGACGGCGCTATGAAGTCGTTTCAGCAGCGGTTCAAGAGCAAGCGCGGAATGTTCATGATAGTGGCTTATGCTGCTCTTACGGTTGCCGTACTGGTTTCTATCATTATGAATCCTACGTCTGTGTTTGCCTATGCGGCACTGCTTTTCTGCGGTCTCGGACTGGTGTACAGCCTTACAGACAAGCAGAGGGCACGCAGGCGGACGATAGACGCGCTCCGAGACATGAATCCGGAGGAATACACCGCAGCTTTCTTTGACGACAGGATAGAGATAGAAACGATCATCAGACCCAGGGAGAAAGAGGTCCGCGTTAAACTTGACGAGGAGGCGGACGACGAGATAATTTCTCCGCTGAAAACCACGTTTGTTGTCGGGCAGGATCTGCTTGAATTCATAGAAAATGACGAAGCCCTGCTGCTGGTGTTCAACAGGCAGCAGATATACTGTTTCCCGAAGAGATGTCTTTCCATGGAACAGGAGAGCGAGGTCAGGAATTTTCTGACGAACAGACTAAAGTCGGAAAATTGATTTGGAGGTAAAATGGATATTGATTTCAGCTTGGAAAAGCTAATAAATGTTGACTTGGAGCAGACGATGAAAACATCGTTCATTCAGTATTCTATGTCGGTAATCACCGCGAGAGCGCTCCCGGACGTAAGGGACGGTCTTAAGCCGGTTCACCGCCGTATAATCTACACCATGAACGACGCTGGCAATACCTCTGACAAGCCTTTCAGAAAGTGCGCCTACACCGTCGGCGAGGTACTCGGTAAATACCACCCGCACGGCGACGCTTCAGTTTATGACGCGCTCGTCCGTCTGGCGCAGGATTTCTCGCTCAGATACCCGCTTATCGACGGTCACGGAAACTTCGGCTCCGTGGACGGCGACCCGGCTGCGGCTTACCGTTACACCGAGGCAAGGCTCGCGAAGATATCCAACGAAATGGTTCAGGATATCGGAAAGAAAGTCGTTGATTTCACCACGAACTATGATGATAAGCTTCAGGAGCCTGTCGTACTTCCGTCAAGATTCCCGAACCTGCTGGTAAACGGCAGCAATGGTATCGCAGTCGGTATGGCAACGAATATCCCGCCGCACAACCTCGGCGAAGTCATTGACGCAATCATGCTGATGATAGACAATCCCGATGTCACCATTGAGGAGCTCATGACCCAGATACAGGGTCCGGATTTCCCGACAGGCGGCATAATCATGGGTTACAGCGGCATTCGATCGGCTTATTACACCGGGCGCGGAAAGATAATACTCCGCGGACGTGCAAACATCGTTGAGGAAAAGGATCACACCCGCATAATCATCGACGAGATTCCCTATATGGTAAATAAAGCTCGTCTGCTTATGAGCATAGGCGACCTTGTCCGCGACAAGCGCATTGAGGGAATCAGCACGGTGCGCGATGAATCCGACAGAAACGGAATGCGCGTTGTTATCGAGCTAAAGCGCGACGCAAACGCAAACGTGGTGCTCAACAAGCTGTACTCCTTCACCCAGCTCCAGGATACGGTGGGAGTTATCATGCTGGCGCTGGTAAACGGTCAGCCGAAGATACTCAACCTCAGGGAGTGCCTTGAATACTACCTTGATTTCCAGGTTGACGTTATCACTCGCCGCACGAAGTACGACCTTGACAAGGCTCTTGAAAGGGAGCATATCCTTGAGGGCTTCCTTATCGCCATCGACTTCATTGACGAGGTTATTGCGATACTTCGTTCCAGCAAGAGCATTCCAGAGGGCAAGGAAAGACTTGTGGAGCGCTTCAGGGACATTGACGTTTCTTCCACCGGTTTCTTTGACAAGGGAACATATTCGCTTTCTGAGGCGCAGGCGGACGCTATCGTCCAGATGAGACTCGGTGCGCTGACCGGCATGGAGAAGTCCAAGGTAATCGACGAGCTCCAGGAAAAACGCGCGACTATCAAGGAAATGCGGGAGATACTCGCAGACCACAACAAGCTGCTGCGCGTAATCGGCGACGAGCTTTCCGTTATCAAGAAAAAGTACAACGACGCAAGACGCACAAAGATAGAGCCGGTAAGCGGCGAGGTGGATATTGAGGACCTTATTCCCGAGGAGGACTGCGTTGTTACCTATACAAATATAGGCTACATCAAGCGCCAGCCTGCTGAGATATATAATATCCAGAAGCGCGGCGGCAAGGGCGTTTCCGGCATGAAGCAGAGGGACGAGGATTTCGTTGAGAATATGTTCATCTCCTCCAGCCATGAAAATATCCTGTTCATCACGAATCAGGGCAATATGTACCGCCTGAAATGCTACGAAATTCCCGAGGGAAGCAAGCAGTCACGCGGTATGAACATCGTTAACCTCCTCCAGCTCAACGAGGGCGAGAGGGTCGCGGCGATGATGACTACACATGATTTCGCGGAGAACAAGTACTTTATCTGTGTAACAAAGAATGGCACCGTAAAGCGCACCAAGTTATCTGAATACAAGAATGTCCGCAAGAAGGGACTCCGCGCGATAACGCTTGTGGAGGGAGATGAGATTGCGTCCGCATTCCTGACGGAGGGCGACTGCCGTATTCTTACCGCCACCAGAAACGGCGCGGCTATCTGCTTTGACGAAAATGACTGCCGTCCGCTCAGCAGACAGGCAAGGGGCGTTAAGGCCATAAAGCTCCGCGACAATGATTATGTTGTCGGAGCAACTAAGGTATTTGACGAGAGCGCGACTATTCTTACGGTTACGGATATGGGCATGGGGCGGCGCTGTGCAGTTTCAAGCTACCGTCAGCAGAGGCGCGGCGGATTCGGTCTGAAGAACTACAAGGTAAGCGACGAAAAGGGCTATGTATGCGGAATCCGCACACTTGGTCAGGATGATGACGTTATCCTAATCAGCACTGATGGAATCATCATCAGATTCCGTGCGAATGACATGAGAGTAATGGGCAGATCTGCTACCGGAGTTCGCGTAATGCGTCTTGCAGAGGAAAGCAGGGTAGCTACATTCACAAGAACGCCGCATGACGATTCTGAGAGCACCGAGGAAATTGAAAAGGTTTCCGATGAAGAAATTCAGGCTTCCCTGAACGAGGACGCCGCCGAGGTCGTTGAACCGGACGATGTGACTCCGGACGATGACGAGGGTGCGGAAGCTCCTGAGAATTCCGAGGACAGCACTGAGGAATAAACTATAACTAAATAGGTTCGCCCGGATCGTAATAATTCGGGCGAATTTTGTGGAACGTTCCACGTGGAACATTTTGTCGAACAGGACGAAAGGAAGATGTTGATTGGAAGGCGGATACACGCTTGAAGAATATGATGTAGCTGTTATAGGTGCCGGTCATGCCGGCTGCGAGGCTGCACTTGCCGCTGCAAGGCTCGGATTAAAGACAGCGATATTTACTCTGTCGCTGGACTGTATCGCGAATATGCCCTGCAACCCTTGTATAGGGGGCTCTGCAAAGGGGCAGATAGTATGCGAGATTGATTCCCTCGGCGGGGAAATGGGCAGGGCGGCTGACGCAACGTTTATTCAGTCCCGGATACTTAACCGCGGAAAGGGACCGGCAGTCCACAGCCTGAGAGTGCAGAGCGACCGCGTAAAGTACCACACATATATGAAGCAGTCTCTGGAGAACACACCGAATCTGTTCATCAAGCAGGCTGAAGTGATCTCCGTGGACGCAGAAAACGGAAGAGTAACGGCAGTACGCACGAAACTCGGAGCAATCCACCCGGTAAAGGCTGCGATAATCACGACGGGAACCTATCTGAACGGAAAGATACACATCGGTGAGCTGAGTTACAGCAGCGGCCCGGATAATCTTCTTCCGTCAAGCGGGCTTACACAGTGCCTTAAAGATCTCGGCGTATCTATGCGGAGATTCAAGACAGGCACTCCGGCAAGAGTGCACAGGCGCTCAATTGATTTCTCGGTGATGGAGAAGCAGACCGGCGATGAACAGATAATGCCGTTTGCTTTCGACAACGAGGAGGAGCTCCACAATGTCGCTGATTGTTATGTGACATATACGAATGCAGAAACGCACAAGGTGATACTGGACAACCTGGACAGGTCGCCGCTGTATTCCGGCAGGATAGAGGGAATAGGTCCGCGCTACTGCCCGAGCATTGAGGACAAGATAGTAAGATTCCGGGACAAGGAGCGACATCAGCTTTTTGTTGAACCGATGGGACTTGATACGGACGAATACTATCTTCAGGGAATGTCGTCATCGCTGCCGGAAGATGTTCAGCTGAAATTCCTGCGCACGATAAAGGGACTGGAGCGCGTTGAGATAATGCGCCCGGCTTATGCGATTGAATACGACTGCTGCGACCCGCTGGAGCTCCTGCCGACTCTGGAGTTCAAGAAGATATCCGGGCTTTACGGTGCCGGACAATTCAACTGCACCAGTGGATATGAGGAAGCCGCAGCGCAGGGAATCGTTGCCGGAATAAACGCGGCACTGAAAATTCAGGGACGTGAGCCTATGATACTTGACCGCGCCTCCAGTTATATCGGTACGCTGATTGACGACCTTGTAACAAAGGGCTGCTCTGAGCCGTACAGAATGATGACCTCCCGCAGTGAATACCGTCTGATACTCCGGCAGGACAATGCTGCTGACAGACTGCTTCCCATCGGGCATAGGGTAGGGCTGGTCTCCGACGAGAGATTCCGGAAGTTCCTTGATGAAAAGGCAATTTGCGAGGCTGAACTGGAACGCATAAAATCAGTTCTGATACACCCGTCGGACGAAGTGAACAAGCTGCTGCGCGAAAAGGGAACGTCAGAAATCACGGCAGGAGTCCGTATGATAGAGCTGCTGAAGCGTCCGCAGATAGAGTATACTGACCTTGCGCCGTTTGACCCGGGCAGACCAGCGCTCAAGTATTCTCTGGTGAATAAGCTTGAAATTGAGCTCAAATATTCTGGCTACATTAAAATACAGCAGGAGCAGATTGAAAAAATGCGCCGTCTTGAGGAAAAAACGCTCCCTGCGGATATAGACTACAAGAAGATTAAGGGCCTCCGGCTGGAGGCTCAGGAAAAGCTGAACAGATTCAGACCGCTGAACGTAGGTCAGGCAGGCAGAATCTCCGGTGTTAATCCGGCGGACGTGTCAGTACTGCTTATATGGCTTGCGGGAAAGAATGGAGGTGCGGCAAATGAATGACGCTGAAAGAATACGGTTCGTGACGGATAAATTCGCGGAGTCCGGAATTACTATCACAGCTGAAATGGCTGAAAAGCTGGTAAGACTCTGTGATTTCATGGTGGAGTACAACAAGAATGTAAACCTGACCTCGATTACTGAATTTGAAGAGGTCGTCGTGAAACATTTCGTTGACAGCGTTCTTCCGTTCTTCATGTGCGATATACCGCAGAGTAGCTCGTTTATTGACGTGGGTACCGGGGCAGGATTCCCGGCATTGCCGCTTCTGGTAGTCAGACCTGACCTGAAAGGAACTCTCTGCGACAGCCTTAACAAGCGCTGTGTTTATCTCGAACTTGCCTGCAGGGAGATCGGTGTAAAGGCTGAGATAATCCACGCGCGCAGCGAGGAACTGGGCAGAAAGAAGCGCGAGTGCTTTGATTTTGCAACTGCCAGGGCAGTTGCGGCTATGCCGGTTCTTTCGGAATATTGCGTTCCGTTTGTCAGAGTTGGTGGAAGTTTCATTGCACTTAAATCCGTAAATGAGGATATTGAATCCGCAGAGGGTGCTGTTGCAAAGCTCGGCGGGAAAATTGAGCTCATTAAAGATTATAATATTCCTAATGGTGACAAAAGACGGCTTGTCGTGGTGAAAAAAATATCGCAGACTCCGACAAAATACCCCAGAAATTCCGCAAATATTGCGAAAAAGCCACTGTAAAAAATGATTTGATGTCGCATTTCCACTTAATATGGGTGGAAATGCGATTTTTTATTGTGGATATTATTTCCTTCTCATGCTATAATTAAGTCAACACAACGGAGCATCTGAAGTCGTGAAAGGACGGTAATTATATGACAGGATTATTCAAAAACAGGGAAAAGCAGATTCAGCGCGTTGTTTCTGTTGACGTAGGACTTATAGTGCCGAATCGGTCTCAGCCACGGGGAGAATTTGATGAAAAGGAACTTGCCTCTCTAGCTGAAAGTATTCGCGAAAATGGGATCCTCCAGCCTATCAATGTCCGCAGGTGCGGTGTGAATTACGAAATCGTCAGCGGGGAGCGCAGATTAAGGGCTGCAAAGATATGCGGCCTTTCAGAGGTCCCATGTATTATTATTGAAGCTGATGATGAGCGCTCGGCAGTACTTGCCCTGATTGAGAACATACAGCGGCGGGATCTGAGTTACTTTGAAGAGGCAATGGCAATTGAGAAGCTTATCAGCTATTATGGGCTCACCCAGGAGGAAGCTGCTGCACGTCTAGGAAAGGCACAATCGACCATTGCAAACAAACTGCGGCTTCTGAAATTTACTGATTCGGAACGTGGACTGCTGGTTCGCGGAAATATATCTGAACGTCAGGCGCGCGCACTGATAAGGATAGAAGACCAGAAGCTGAGAGTTCACGCCCTCGGAGAGGTAATCATCAACAGGCTGAACATAGAGCAAACAGAAAAACTGATAGATGAAATGCTTAATGGTAATTTTCCTAAAAAGACCGAAGCTCCGAAGCCTGCACCACGCAGAAAATTTGTGTTTCCAGTGCCCAGACTTTACATAAACAGTATCAATAAAATCGTGCGCACAATGAAAGAAGCAAATATTGACTGCGAGGCTGCAATGAACCGTGTTGGCGATTGCTATGAGTACATCATAAAAATACATTCTGCTGCTGAAATCTGAATGCCATATTGACAAATCCCCCGGTGTTCCATGTGGAACAAAATCCGACAGCAAAATACAATGTTCTACGTGGAACATTGCAAAAATATGTCGGAATGTTGTTCCTCGTGGAACATTTTTTACAAAAAGGGCTTTATTTTTTTATTAGAGTATGCTATAATAGAGATATGATATTATACAAGGGGGAGATATAGTGGGCGCTGTTATTGGCATAGTGAATCAGAAGGGCGGAGTTGGCAAAACAACGACTGCAATAAATATAGCCGCAGGTCTGGGTTCGCTGGGCAAAAAGGTGCTGCTGATAGACTTTGATCCGCAGGGTAATTCTACGACTGGTTTCGGAATAAAGAAAAAAACTCTCGATGTCTCTACATATGAGATAATTATGGGGGAAGCGCGTCCTCAGGACGGTATCATCAGGACAAGATATAAGAATGTTGATATAATTCCGGCAACGAATCAGCTTTGCGAGGCTGAATTACAGCTTGCAGACGTTGAACAGAGAAACCACCAGCTTCGCAAGGTCATACTTCAGATAAAGGATAATTACGATGTGGTAGTTGTTGACTGCCTTCCGTCGCTTGGAATACTTGCAATTAACGCAATGATTGCGTGTGACAGAATAATCGTGCCGATGGTATGCGAACCATTTGCACTTGAGGGACTTGCGCAGCTCATGCAGACAGTTAAGAAAGTGAAGCGCTCTGCAAACAAGGATCTTCAGCTTATGGGAATCGTGTTTACAATGATGGACAGAAGACTTGTTGCCAGCAACGAGATAATGCGCGACATCAAGAGAACATTCCCGGCGGACGTTATATTCAAGACGCAGATTCCGCGTAATGTCAGAATAACGGAAGCACAGAGCCACGGCGAACCGATAATCTTTTACGATAAGAATTCCAAGGGAGCTGACTCATACAAGCGGCTTTCCAAGGAAGTACTGGATAAGGTACGCGAAATGGAGAAGAACAATGAGCAATAAGAGAATCGGCGGCGATTTCAGCAGCCTTTTCGATGACAACAATATGGAAGAATCCGAGGGGCTGAGAACCCTCCGGCTTTCTGAAATAGAGCCGAACAAGGGACAGCCGCGAAAGAATTTCGACAAGGAAGCGATGGAACAGCTTGCTGAATCCATACGCGTCAATGGAATACTTCAGCCTCTGCTTGTAAGACCGCTTGCCACTGGAAATTATCAGATAGTCGCCGGTGAAAGGCGCTGGAGAGCCGCTAAAATCGCTGGTCTGAGCGAGGTTCCTGTTGTTATCCGCGACGACCTCTCAGAAGAACAGGTAATGCAGGTGGCTCTGATAGAGAACCTTCAGCGTGAAAATCTGAATCCAATTGAAGAGGCGCAGGGCTATAAGGAACTTATAGATACCTACAAAATGACGCAGGATCAGCTTTCAAAAGCTCTTGGAAAGGCGCGTTCTTCTATTGCAAACAGCCTTGGATTGCTGTCGCTGCCGAACGGCGTCCGCGACCTTCTTTCTGACGGCAAGCTGTCCGCAGGACACTGCAAGGCGCTGAAAGCAATAAAGGATCCCGCGCTCATGACTGAAATTGCCGTGAGAGCTTCCGAGGGCGAGCTCAGCGTAAGAAGCATTGAAGCCATTGCAAAAAGGGAAGCAAAGCAGGAAGAGGAGCAGAAACAGATAAAGCCCAGAATGGCGTACTATACCGAGGTTGAAATGAGCCTTGGCGAAGCGCTGGGCACAAAGGTGCGTATCTGTGAGGGACGAAAGACCAATACGCTCCAGATAAGCTTTGAGGACAAGGACCAGCTTGAGGGAATACTCCGTCTGATAGACGTAAAGTAACATATTACAGGCAAAAACCTGAATTAATAAAAAGAAAGGCAAAGAAAATGATAGACATTAAGTTTTTAAGAGAGAATCCTGACGTAGTTAAGGAGAACATCAGGAAGAAGTTTCAGGACCGCAAGCTTCCGCTGGTTGATGAGGTAATCGAGCTTGACGCACAGCTCCGCAGGGCGCAGCAGCGCGGCGACCAGCTCAGGGCTGACAAAAACCGCATTGCCAAGGAAGTCGGCGGCTTCATGGCAAAGGGCATGAAGGAAGAAGCCGAGAAGGCAAAGGCTCAGGTAAAGGAATTCTCCGATGAGCTGAAGGCTCTGGAGGTTCAGGAAGAGGAGCTTTCCGAGAAGGTAAAGAAGATCATGATGACCATTCCGAACATCATTGATCCTACCGTTCCGATAGGCAAGGACGACAGCGAAAACGTTGAGATAAAGCGCTACGGCGAGCCGGTTGTTCCGAATTTTGAGATCCCCTACCACAGCGAGATAATGGAGCGCCTTAACGGCATTGACCTGGACAGCGCAAGAAAGGTTGCAGGAAACGGATTCTATTATCTGATGGGCGATATCGCAAGACTGCACTCCGCTGTTCTGGCTTACGCAAGAGACTTCATGATAGACCGCGGCTTCACATACTGCATTCCCCCTTATATGATCCGCTCCAATGTCGTTACCGGCGTTATGAGCTTTGACGAGATGGACGCAATGATGTACAAGATAGAGGGCGAGGATCTTTACCTTATCGGTACCTCCGAGCACTCCATGATCGGTAAGTTCATCGACACCATTCTTGATGAGGAAACTCTCCCGAGGACCCTCACCAGCTATTCTCCCTGCTTCCGTAAGGAGAAGGGTGCGCACGGTATCGAGGAACGCGGAGTTTACAGAATCCACCAGTTTGAGAAGCAGGAGATGATCGTAGTCTGCAAGCCCGAGGAATCCAAGATGTGGTTTGACAAGCTGTGGCAGAACACCGTTGACCTGTTCCGCTCCATGGATATTCCGGTAAGAACCATCGAGTGCTGCTCCGGCGACCTGGCTGACCTCAAGGTAAAGAGCTTCGACGTTGAAGCGTGGTCTCCCAGACAGAAGAAGTACTTCGAGGTAGGAAGCTGTTCCAACCTCGGCGACGCACAGGCGCGCAGACTGAAGATCCGTGTAAAGGGCGAGGATGGTAAGAAGTATTTTGCACACACTCTGAACAACACCGTTGTTGCACCTCCCAGAATGCTCATCGCATTCCTCGAGAACAACCTGAATGCTGACGGAACCGTCAACATTCCTGAGGTGCTGAGACCTTATATGGGCGGCAAGTCCAGGATAGGCTGATTGGTTAGATAGAATGAAAAGGAGGCAGGGTTAACCGGCGTCCGGGCGTACTGACGCAAGTTGGGGTCTGGCGGCGGCTTTCTCTGCCTGCTTTGCTATAAGGCGAGAAGGATGGAGAATAATTATGTCATTCGTTACACTAGAAAATGTGTATAAGCGCTACCACATGGGCGAGGTCACGATAAACGCAGCGGACGGAATGACCTTTGACATAGAAAAGGGCGAGTTTGCAATAATCGTAGGCCCCAGCGGTTCCGGAAAGACCACCGTGCTCAATATGCTGGGCGGTATGGATACCTGTGACGAGGGCGTGATTTCCGTGGATGGAGCCCGGGTGGACAGGTTCAACCGGAAGCAGCTCACGAATTACCGCCGGTTTGACGTGGGTTTCATATTCCAGTTCTATAACCTTATGCCGAACCTCACAGCAAAGGAAAATGTGGAGCTTGCGGCGCAGACCACCAAGGATTTCATACCGGCAGCAGAGATACTCAAGAAGGTTGGGCTCGGCGAGAGACTGAACAATTTCCCAGCGCAGCTTTCCGGCGGTGAGCAGCAGCGCGTTTCCATTGCAAGGGCGCTCAGCAAGAAGCCGAAGCTTATGCTGTGCGACGAGCCAACCGGCGCGCTGGACTACAACACAGGAAAGGTAATATTGAAGCTGTTGCAGGACACCTGCCGCATTGACGGTATGACAGTGATTCTGGTAACGCACAACTCAGCGATAGCGCCAATGGCTGACCGCGTTATAAAGATAAAAAACAGCAGGGTGGCTGAGATAATCAGAAACGAAGCTCCTACACCGGTAGAAGATATCGAATGGTAACGGGGGTGCTGTTTTGAGGACTGTGACCAAGAATCTCTTCCGGGAGATAAAAAAGACCAAGAACCGATTTTTTTCGATATTCACGATTTGCGCCATCGGCGTGGGATTTTTCAGCGGAGTACGGGCAACCGGAAACGACATGAAGATTTCCGCCGATAATTTCTACGATGAACACCAGCTTTTCGACCTGAGGGTAATGTCCACATTCGGGCTTACTGAGGGCGATATTGAAGCTCTTTCCACTGTTGAGGGCGTAAGCGAAGCCGTAGGGTCAAAGTACACCGATTTAACACTGAGTTATAATAATCAGGATAATAACACCCGGGTGTACTCACTGAATGAATCCAGCGGCATGAATTCCATCGACATAACCGAGGGACGTATGCCAGAATCTGAGGACGAGTGCATTCTGAATTCCAGCAAGCTGAAAGCCGGTGTCGAGATAGGCAGCAAACTCACGCTGACCGACCCCACGGAAGCGGACGAATTTCCGCTTAAGCACCGGGAATATACCGTTGTCGGCAAATTCGACACGCCGATGTACATTTCGATAACCCAGCGCGGCAGCACCACGATAGGCGACGGCTCGCTGGACGCATTTCTGTACGTCAAGGAAAGCAATTTCACTCAGGATGTCTATACAGAGGCTTACGTCCGGTCTGACGGTCTGACGGAGCTTTCCAGCTATTCCGACCAGTACGATGAACTCCGCGATAATATCTCTGACAAGCTGGAGGAGCTGGGAATCTCACGAAGCGAGATACGCTATGACGAGGTTATCGGCGAGGCTAAGCAGAAAATCGCCGATGGTGAAAAGGAGCTTGCGGACGGAAAATCCGAAGGTCAGCAGAAGCTTGACGACGCAGAAGCGGAGCTTGACGACGCGAAAATACAGATAGCCGACGGCGAAAAGGATCTCGAAAAAGCCGCCGCAGATATAGCGGACGGAGAAAAGCAGATATCCGAGGCAAAGCAGACCCTTGCAGACGCCAGAACAGAGATAGACAAGGGAAAGGCGGAAATAGAGGAAAATCAGGCGAAGCTTGACGACGCGGAGAAAACCCTTGCGGACAGCCGGAAGCAGCTCGCAGAGGCAGGCACACAGCTTGATGAAGCAAAAAAGACTTTAGACGACAGCAAGAAGCAGCTTGACGACGGTCAGGCGGAAATAGACGGCAAACGCGCGGAGCTTGAATCCGGAAAACAACAGCTCGAGGCCGGAAAGGCTCAGCTTGCGGAGGGGCAGGCTCAGTATGAAAGCGGACTTGCTGAATATAACACAAATCTGGAGCAGTACAATGCCGGTCTTGCGCAGTATGAGCAGGGAATGGCGCAGCTTCAGCAGGCGGAAGAGCTTCTCGGCGCTGACAATCCGCAGACCGTTCAGCAGAGGGTGGTTCTGGAGCAGACAAAGCAGCAGCTTGACGGGGCCAAGGTTCAGCTTGACCAGGCGAAACTCCGGCTTGACGCGGCAAAGGCGCAGCTGGACGAGAACTCAGCGCTGCTTTCAGAAAGCGAGAAAACCATCGCTGATGGAGAATCCCGGCTTGAAGCCGCGCAGGAGCAGCTCAACGAGGGAAAACAGCAGTATATCGACGGTCTGAAGCAGTACCTTGATAATTACGACAAATATCAGGACGGAGTACAGCAGTACAACGACGGCTATAAGGAGTATTCCGACGGACTTAAGCAGCTCAACGACGGAAAAAACAAGCTGGCTGACGCCGAAAAGCGGTATAATGACGGCATAGCCGAGCTCGCCGAAAAGGAGCAGGAATTCCTTGACGGAAAGGCTGATTACGAGCAGGGCGTTAAGGACCTCGAGGAAGCAAAGCAGAAATACGCCGACGGCCTGAAAGAATACGAGGAAGGCAAAGCTGAATTTGAGCAGGAGATATCCGACGCCGAGAAGAAAATTGCCGACGGCAAAAAGCAGATAGAGGACGCTGGCGAAGCAAAGTGGTACGTCTTTGACCGTGACGACAATCCCGGCTATTCGGAGTACGCCAGCAATTCCGAGAGAATTGACAGGATATCAGCCATATTCCCGGTGTTTTTCCTGCTGGTGGCTGCGCTGGTCTGCCTGACCACCATGTCGAGAATGGTCGAGGAGCAGCGTATGCAGATAGGCACGCTGAAATCCCTCGGCTATGCCGACCATGTTATTATGCGGCAGTATATGGCTTACGCGGTCATCGCGGCAGCCTCCGGAAGTCTTGTCGGGGCATTTATCGGAATGTTCCTGTTCCCGTTTATCATCATGTTTGCATATGGCATGATGTATATTATCACGAGTTATTACTTTGAGTTAAGCGCGATAAACATAATCGCCTCCGCCGGAAGTATGGTGGCGGCAATAGCCCTGACCGTATTCTTCAGCGTAAAGAGCGCCCTCGCGGGAACCCCTGCGGAGCTCATGCGCCCGAAGGCACCAAAGGCAGGAAAGCGCGTGTTCCTTGAAAAAATAGGATTCGTGTGGAATCACCTGTCATTCTTCGGAAAGGTATCCGGGCGGAATCTGTTCAGGTACAAGCGCAGAATGTTCATGACGATAATCGGAATCGCCGGGTGTACGGCGCTGTCGCTGACCGGCTTCGGACTAAAGGATTCCATAGGCGATATTGTAGACTTACAGTATAAAACACTAAATCAATACTCAGGGTTTATAGCTTATGACACCGACAGCGACCCACAGGGGATATATGACGCGCTTATTGACTACAATCCTGACACGGAGTACACAAGGGCGCTGATAAAGCAGTACACGCTTTCTTCCGACAGCGGGAATGTCCAGTGCTACGTTACTGCTTTCGAGGACACGGACATTTTCGAGGACATGATAGTTTTCCGGGACAGAAAGTCCGGCGAGAAGCTCAGCTTTGAAACTGCCGAGGGTGGAATAATCGCCACCGAGAAGCTGACGAAGCTGCTTAACGTAAAGCAGGGAGAGCAGGTCACGCTTAAAATAAGCGAGAGCGAGAGCGTCCCTGTCACCATCGGTGCGATTACAGAGCATTACGCAGGAAACTATCTGTATATTCCTGAGGAAAAATACGCGGAGTTGTTCGGTGCTGAGCCGGAATTCAACATCGTGTACTTCAAGAACGGCATAAGCGCTGACGAGTCCGAGCAGAATAGCTTCAAGGAAAAGATGATGGCGGTGGACGGAGTGCTCAGCATTTCGATGAATTCCGGCGCTTCCAGGACCTTTGAGGAAATGATGAAGATAATGGACCTTGTTGTTGTCGTGCTGATAGTTTCTGCGGGCGCGCTGGCGTTCGTGGTGCTGTATAACCTTACGAATGTAAATATTACGGAACGTATACGCGAGATTGCAACGCTAAAGGTGCTGGGATTCTACGACAAGGAGGTTTCAAGCTATGTGTTCCGGGAAAATAATATACTTTCAGTAATGGGAGCAGTGCTGGGTCTGGGTGTCGGAGTTGCGCTGACGCAGTTCATCATTGAAACCGCCGAGGTTGACGAGGTGATGTTCGGAAGAACAATACACCCGCTGTCGTTCCTGTGGGCGTTCCTGATAACCGTGGCTTTCTCGCTGATAGTGAACTTCATCATGCGCCGCGACCTGAAGCGTATAAGCATGGTGGAATCGCTGAAATCTGTGGAATAATGGGGGTAATCGTATGATAGAGACTCTGGTTTCCGTCGGACTGCCGGCGGACGAAGAATTCACAATAAAGAAGAACAGCCTGAAAGGCGTGGGCTGCGATGACGGAAAGCGCATCGCAATCGTCACCGGAATACACGGCGACGAGCTGGAGGGTCAGTACGTCTGCTATGAGCTGGTGCGTCAGATAACCGCGAATATGTCGAATCTCCGCGGCACTGTGGACATATATCCGTCTGTAAATCCGCTGGGAATGGAATCAGTGAGCCGCGCCGTGCCGATGTCCGGGCTGGATATGAACCGCGTTTTTCCGGGGAGCGAGGACGGAGCCATCGCCGAAAACGTTGCGGCAAAGCTGGTAGCCGACATAAAGGGCGCGGATATCTGCGTTGACATCCATGCAAGCAATATTTTTATAAGGGAGATACCGCAGGTCAGGATACCCAGCAGCGACAGCTCTCATCTGCTTAAATACGCCAAGCTGCTGAATACCGATTTCGTGTGGGTGCATGATTCCAACGCAGTCGGAGAAGGCTCGCTTGCGTATGCGCTCAGGCAGGAGGGCGTGCCTACGCTTGTCATTGAAATGGGCGTAGGACAGCGGATAACTAAGGCGTACTGCCGCCAGCTCCTGACAGGAATATTCAATCTGATGTCCCACCTCGGTATCTGGGACGTCCCGGAGCAGAAGATAACGCACCCCATGGTCAGTACGGACGGTGCAGTAAATGTAATACATTCCGTAGAAAGCGGAATCTTTATACCTTTGGTAGAACACAATATGTGGGTTCAGAAAGGCGCTGTCATCGGCGAGATAGTCACTCCGATAACCGGCACCGTGGAGGAAGAGGTCACCGCCCCAGCCGACGGGCTTATATTCTCGCTTAGGGAATATCCCATAGTTTATGAGGGCAGCGTGATAGCCAGAATACTCAGCATGAGCTGAGGTTTTCACTTTTTCACTTGACGTGATAAGGAAAATATGGTATCATATTATTATTAGTGCAGAATTATTTCTGCGGAAAGCTGATTGTTAGAAAGGCATGATATGAAAGGTAAAATTCTTGAGTCCGGCGAAGATTATCTGGAAACCATACTGGTCTTACAGAACCGCAACGGCGAGGTAAGATCTGTTGATATTGCGACTGAAATGGAGTTTTCAAAGCCCAGCGTAAGCGTTGCCATGAAGAATCTGCGTGAGCAGGAGTGCATCGTTGTGGATAAGAACGGTTACATTACCCTTACCGAAAAGGGCAAGGAAATAGCTGAAAAGGTCTATGAGCGCCATGTGTTGTTCACAAACTGGCTCACTTCCATGGGCGTGCCAGAGGAGATCGCGGCGCGGGACGCGTGCAGGATAGAGCACTGCCTCAGTGCGGAGAGCTTCGCAGCAATAAAGCGCCACGTCAAGGGGGAATAGTGCTTGAAGCTGATCAGTCTGATCGACAACACCGCCGTTGATGAAAAGCTCTACTCCGAGAATGGTATGTCGTTTTATCTGGAATTCGGCGGAAAGAACTATCTGATCGACGCAGGTCTCACGGGAAAAGCTGCAGAAAACGCACGGCGCATGGGTCTGCCTGTGCAGGAACTTGACAGCGTGGTAATAACGCACAATCATTCCGAACATATCGGCGGCATAGACAGCTTTATGAAGCTCAGCCCGGACGCCGGGATATATCTCCGCGCAGGCGCCCAGACGGAGTGCTTCCGCAAGAATGGTCTGTTCAAGGAAGCAGTCGGGGCAGGGAAGGGATTCTTCAGGAAATACGCGAAGAATCTTGTGCTGTTCAACAGCTTTTCCGAGGTGGCGGAGGGATTCTACCTTGCCTCTTGCGAGGTGTTTGATGAAAAGAACATAAACCCCGACAGAAGCTGCTTTTCCCTTGACGGCAGGAAACAGCTCCCCTATGATATGTCGGACGAGAGTTTCGCGGTGATATTCCCGAAGAAGCGCAAGGCTGACGGACTTGTTATAGTCGGCGGGTGCTTCCACTGCGGCGTACAGAATATTCTGGAGACCATAAAGCAGTGCTGGTACGGTATCCCGGTGCTGGCGATAGTCGGAGGGTTCCACTTCATGGGGACTAATCCCAAAACGCTTGGCTGCTCCGCAGAATATGTCACGGCACAGGCGCGGGCGCTGAAACTCAGCAATGCTGAGAAAATATATGCCTGCCACTGTACGGGCTTCAAGGGCTTCGATATAATGGATGAGATACTTGGCGACAAGCTGATGTATATCGGCGGCGGCGAGGAAATAGATTTCTGAGCCGAAAATTAATAGAAATTTAAGACTTTTATGCAGCATTTTTCGATTTTATGCGTTATAATAGATATAGAGGTACAAAACCGGTATGTCTGCATGAACATAAACATATGCCGCGGTTTTGCACAAAATCGCGGCATAAATTTTGTTTATTATTTTTCAGGTAAAAATTGCAACCTTTGGGTGTGCTGAATTGTTTTATATTATGAAGGGTAAATCACCGCAGACAGCGGTGCAATACATTTCAAAAGGAAATATATAGGTTTCCGGATATGGAGGGAGTAAATATGAATAAAAAGGCAAGGATAACGGCGGTTTCGCTGTGCGCTGCCCAGTTGGTGACTATGATACCGCTGACATCGGCGGCTTTCGCCGCTTCTTCTGAGCTGAGCGTGAATACCATTGCGGTCGGTGAGAATCACAGTCTGGTTATAAAGAGCGATATGTCGCTCTGGGCTGCCGGAGATAACAGCAGCGGACAGCTCGGCGCCGGCTCAGATACAGAGAGCTCCAACGGCGTAAAGATAATGGACAAGGTGGCATATATAGCGGCAAATGACGACGCAAGCTTCGCAATAGACGCAAACGGCACTCTTTATGGCTGGGGCGATAACTCCCACGGACAGATAAGCCCGGACTCTTCCGCGCAGGTGATATACAAGCCGCAGAAGCTGATGGATAATGTAGCGCAGGTCAGCGCGGGCGAAGAGCACACGGTCGCACTGCTTCAGGACGGCTCCGTTGTCGGCTGGGGCAGCAATGAGTACGGCGAGCTCGGAACTTCGTCAAACGGCAGGAAAAATTCCTCCACAAAGCTGATGGATAACGCCGTTGATATTGCGGCTGGCGATGGATTCACGCTTATCGTTACCAGGTCCGGCGAAGTATATGCTTCCGGAAATAACGAGGACGGACAGCTCGGCACGGGCGATTACAGGGATTATTCTTCATTCCAGAAGGTCGTTTCCGGCGGCGCTGCCGAGGTCGAGGCAGGCAATACGCATTCCGTTCTGCTGATGAGCGACGGCACCGTAAAGACAACAGGCTCCAATGAAGACGGACAGCTCGGATATGACGGATACTCCAGCGGCAATTCCTTTGAGCGCGTAAGGGTTGACAGCGCAAGGGCGATATTTGCAGGCGGATCTTCCACCGGTATCGTGACCACAGGAGGAGTTGCATATACATGGGGCGCAGATGAAAGCGGTCAGCTCCACGATGGCGATACAGATGACGAGTATTATCCTGTCAAGATCGCCAACGGCGCTGTTTCCGTGGCGCTGGGCGAGCATCATTCGCTTATGCTCAAGGATAACGGAAATGTGACTGCGGCGGGCACTGGCAGCTATGGCGAGCTTTTCACCACACAGAGCTCATTTGTTACAAAGCCTGCGTACACTGCGAAGGATATCGCGGTTTATTCAGCGGGTAAGGATCATTCCGCAGCTATCGACAATTCCGGCAGACTTTACACATGGGGCAACAACGACAAGGGGCAGCTCGGACTTGGCGATTATAATTCAAGAAGCACTCCCACTAAGGTGCGTCTGGACGATGAAGCAGTTAATGTGTGGTGCGGAAATAAGGTCACTATTGTACAGACCAAGGACAACACAACATATGTTTTCGGCGACAACAGCGGTTACCTTCTTGGCATGAAGACCAAGACGCAGGCTGTAAACAAACCAACTGAAAATGAGTACCTTTCTGGTACAGGCATTGACAAGATAGTTTTCAGCAGCGGATATGCGCTTGCTATAATGGGTGGCGATGTATATGGCTGGGGAACAAATTCCTCGGCAAGACTGTGCTCATGCGGAAAGACGGTAGCATATCCGGAGGTGCTGGATTCTGCGTTAAGGAATGCGTCAGATATCGCAGCAGCCGACAATTATGCCTTTGCAGTTGTTTCGGGAACCTTATATGGCTGGGGCGCAAACGGTTCCAAGCAGCTTGGTATGGAGACAGAGATCAAGACGGTCGATACTCCTGAAGCGATAATCATCAAGGATAAAAAGGATAATGAGCTTGGATTCTCTGCTGTTGCAGCATACGGCAGCCATGTGCTTGCAGCAACAACAGACGGCGATATATATGCATGGGGCGAAAACGGAAGCGGTCAGCTTGGTTCTGACAGCTACCGCCTTAGGAATCCTGAAAAGGTAAGCTATGCAGGCGAAATGATTGCAACAAGCAGCGATTTCTCTGCAATAATAGACGACAGTAAGGACGGTCTTATCCTTGCAGGAAGCAATGCAAAGGGTCAGCTCGGAAACGGCACCACCAAGAATTCCAGCATATTCTCCAAGTCCATTATGGACGATGTTAGGGCGGTAAGTCTTGGCGATAGTTTCGGCGGCTGTATAACCGATGAGAGTAAGCTTTACTGCTGGGGCGACAATACATATGGTCAGGTAGGAAACGGCTCCGGCGGTGCGAATATCGATCCGCAGACTGTTTTCACTGATGGCCTCTGCAAGGCGGCAGTTCAGGCAAAGAGTATAGCTCTCGACAAGACCGAGGTTACGCTCGCGCCTAACAAGACAGCAAGCCTCACGGCGACAGTAACACCTGATAATGCTTCCAACAAGACGGTTACATGGACCAGCTCTGATACGACAGTGGCAACGGTAAGCGGCAGCGGTGTTGTCAAGGCTGTAAAGAACGGTTCCGCTGTTATCACGGCAAAGACGGCAAATGGTCTTACTGCACAGTGCACTGTAACAGTATCCACACCGGTATCCAGCTTCTCCGTAACTCCCGGAAAGAGCAAGACTCTTAATATTGACGGTACGTTCACGTTCAAGTCAAAAATCTACCCGGCGAATGCAGACGACAAGACCCTGCTGTTCTCCTCCTCAGACGAGAGCGTAGCAGTCGTAGATGAAAACGGTACAGTTACCGCAGTGGCTCCCGGTACAACAAAGATCACTGTAACCGCAAAGACCAATACCGCAAAGACAAGAACTGTCACTGTTAATGTACGCCCGGCAAAGGTCAACATAACATACAGAAAGGCAACGACGGACGGAATAATCCTGGAGTGGGATCAGTCCGACTATGCGGAGGGATATGTGGTTTACCGCCGTAACTCCGCAAAGGGAAAGGGCAAGACTCTCGGTGAGATCGTTACGGACGACCCCGAGGAGATGAGCTTCATCGACAGCACCGCTGTCAAGGGCAAGACCTACTATTACTACATCAAGTCCTATATCACGGTCAATGGAAAGAAGCTCTATTCTTCTGCTTCCAGGATCTATAAGATAAAGGCTAAGTAATTGATAACCTCTCTCCCCCCAATATAAATGGAAAAGGCAGTGCCCCGGCACTGCCTTTTTCCGTATATGACATTATATTACATTCTCAGAGCCTCAACCGGGTTAAGCGAAGCCGCCTTATACGCGGGGTAGGCTCCGAATACAGCCCCCACCGCTCCGGAGGCGAGCGCCGCTGTTCCGATTATAACGAGATTCACCGAGAACGGAACTCCGATTATCAGGCACCCCGCCGCTGAAATCAGCAGCCCGGCGGCAATTCCGGCGGCGCTGCCGAGCATTGTCAGCAGAACGGATTCCGAGAGGAATTCCCGGCAGATATCCCGGCTGGTGGCTCCTATCGACTTTTTTATGCCTATCTCGCGTGTGCGCTCGGTCACGCTCATCAGCATGGTGGTCATGACCGATATCCCGGATACCGCAAGGGAGATTCCGGCGACAAGCGACAGCGCGGTGGTCACTATCGACAGGATATCCTCAAGCTGGCTTTTCTGCGACAGCAGATTGTTGACGATGAACGCGTCGGTCGTTCCATGGGTGCGGTCTAGGGCGGTATTCACCGCGTCCACCACAGGAATGTCGGTGTTCATATCATCAAGCTTTACCGCAAGCTTGTCGTAGGTAGTGCGCCCGGTTAGCTGCTGCATGGTGCTTATGGGAATATACATGAATCCAGGCATGATATTCGAAAGCATTCCCTGAAGGCTGGAGAGTCCGGATTCAGCCACGCCGATTATCTCAAATTCGTGGTATTTTCCTCCGAGGAACATTGACAGGTTTTTTCCGACAACGTTGCTTCTTCCGTAGGATTTCAGCGCGAACTGCTCGTCGATTACGCAGACTTTCAGATTCCCGGCGGAGTCGCTGTTGTTTATCAGTCTGCCGTGTTTTGCCTCAAGGGAGATAAGGCGGTCGGCGGACCTGTCCACTCCCCAGACATAGCTGTCAAGCCGTCTGCCTATCATTTTGGCTTCTGTTACGGAAGCCATCAGCGGCATTACATCGTTAACGCCGTCTACCCGGCGTACGGCGTCAACGTCCGCGTCTGTGAGGGTGACTGCAACGCTTTTCTCAGCGGACTGCACCAGCAGGGTATCAACACCCATCGTAACGAGCGTGGCGCTTACCTGCGAAGTCCCGACAGTTCCCACCGTGGAAACAAGCACCACCGAGAGCACTCCCACGGCTATCCCGGCCATAGTGAGCAGAGAGCGCGTCCTGCTGCGGAAAATGTTGATAAATGCGGCTGTTCTCATTACTCTACCCTCACATAGCGATTGGCGGATATGGTTTCCGGCTGGAGGAATATGCGGTCGGCTGTGGTGGCGCCTTTGATTATTTCAGTCCCGTCTGAGAATTCCTCTCCGGTGAATATCTTGCGTTTCACTGCGGAACCGTCCTCATAAACGTAGATATATTCTCCCTCGTCGTCCTGACCTATCGCCTCGTAGGGGAGCACGCATATCCTGCGCGGGTCCGAGATACGGAACTGCACGTCCGCAGACAGCCCGGACTTAAGGCGTTCGTCTTTGGAATCCGGTGTGATGATAACGTCCACCACTGTTTCAAGGACTGCGCCGCTGTACTGGCTGCGCGCCGCGCCGGCTATCCTGGCGACTGTCCCGGTGAAAATATCGTCTGGATATGCCGGGCAGGTGAACTGCACCTCCTGCCCGGGATAAATCCGGGAGATATCAAGCTCGCTCACCGCCGCAGTCACGACCAGGGAATCCGTGCCGGCGATGGCGGCTATGCTGCTCCCGGCTTCAACGGAGGCTCCGTCCCCGGCGGTGTATATCACGCGCCCGGCGCGGTCGGCGGTTATCTCATCGGGGATAAGCGACATCGCTGTGGACAGGCTGGCGGTCGCGGCGGCGAGGTGCGACACCTTTCCCAAACTGCCGATGAACGCTTCGCTTGCGGAACGGTCAACCTCCGCGATAACGTCGCCAACCTCCACTTTGTCTCCCTCTCCGACAGTGTAATGGCCGATGACCAGCGGCAGGGCGGAGGTCACGCTGCTCTGACCTATGCAGCTGAGCGAGCCGCTTCCGCGGACGGTTTCGTTGTAGATGACCTCTTTAGGGGTGATGGTCTGGAGGGCGGGTACGCTTGCCTCAACGGCGGCGGGGAGCGCGGAAACTCCCGCGATAATGGCGGCGCAGACGGCGGCGAGGGCAATGTATTTCTTCATGGGAACGTCATTCCTTTCAATAAAATCAACAGCATTATTGTGGGATTTAATTGCGGAAATATTCCGGCAAAAGACATAAATTTTCACAAAAATAACCCCTCCCGTTTCCGGGAGGGGCGGTCGTATTTTATCGGATATTACCCTTACTCGTCATTCATGTCCTCAATGGAATCGGACATATCCTGAACAGCGCCGTTCAGCTCGTCGATGGCAGAGGATATTTCGTCGGTGATATTATCTATCTGGTCGCTGAACTTATCCATGATATCGCTGCATATATCGTCTATGTCGATATCGTCCGGACCTCTGCCGCTGATCGCCCTGCTGACTGCATTGCCTATTTCTTCGCCAAGGCTTGCGTAAAGCCCGGAAATGCCGTCCAGCTTTTTGGATATCTCGTCCGTCGCAAAGGTTACTATGCCATTCAGCGCGTGCGCCTGGGTCATCAGTTCTTCGGCGGCATGGAAAGAGGGTTCGTGCTTTTCCGGGACATTGGCGGATCTGTTGTGCTTTTCGCGCAGCGCCCGGGTGGAATACCATGTGTTCGCAGGCCAGCCGTCCGCGAAAATGATATTGTGCCGCTGAGGTCTTTCGCTTTCAAACTCGTCCACGGTATCCGGCAGAGCTGCGTATTCCTCAATGGGCTTTGCCGTCATGACGGTCATGTATGCCCGCTGAGCCACGAAGCGGAGCTGTGTGTATTCATTGTCCGCTGTCATGAACGGAATTTCGTAGAGCTCCCACCCGTTCACCTTTTTGAGCGGTTTTATAAAGTTCCGGTTGAGATTGAACGTGTAGCGCTCCTCATATTCGTTGTTGAACACTACCTCAAACCTGCACACCTCGTTGTTATTGTCATTCTCGCCGCCGTTGAGCCAGAATGTAAACGTGTGGAGTGTTTTCTTCGGCAGAATGAGCTGCTTTGTGACTATCTCAGTCCAGTTGTAGCCCCAGTCGCCGATGGTGCAGGCTTCAGCGAGTTTTCCGTCAGGACCCTGCATGAAGCTCCGGTTTCCGACGTTGGACTTCTGGCAGTCCTTGTTGAAGCTCCATTCCCTTGCGTTGAAGTAAAGGCGGTTCACTGGCTGCTCCTGTACGGGCTTGTTTTCGTTAAGGGTATTTATGTTATCCATCTTTATGTCCTCCGTAATTTCTGCGTCGGACACGCTTTCAAGACGAATCATACTGTCGTTCACATAACGTGCCCGACCTTTTTTCACCAGTCCCGCCGCCCGTTTTGGGTAGGTGAGACCGATGCGTTCGCCGTCCTGCGATAAGACAGTGACGGTCTGATGTGCGCTGGCTTCGTTTTTTGTCATGGGTGGCTTCCCCTCCAACGTGATGTATGCTTCTGCTTTTTTGTTATGTGCGCAGTCCACCATATTTATTGTAGCAAAAAATACAGGGACTGTCAATATGATATCATAGACAAAGTTTTGTGGTGTTGATTGTTGAAAAAAACGGAGTTTCCGGGTGCGTCTGCCGTGTTTTGTTGAAATATTACGGGCTACGGCAGCATAAAAGCTGCTCATTTTATATTGCTTATGTATATTTTGCTGGGTCGGCTATATGAAAATTGCATTTTTCTCAAAAAAAGCAGAAAAAATTGTTTACAAGTCGGCGCAATAGTGATATAATAAAAGTGTATTATTAAAACAAGGTACAGCCCGGCGTAATGCAGGGCGTACTGGAAAGGATACAACAATGGATATCAGAATCGAAAAAACAACACACCCCAAGCAGAAGCCCGCTGATGAAACCAAGCTCGGCTTCGGTCATATCTTTACCGACCATATGTTCGTCATGGAGTACGACGAAGGTCAGGGCTGGCATGACGCACGCATCGTGCCCTATGGTCCTATCGAGCTTATGCCGTCCGCAATGGTCCTCCACTATGGTCAGGAGATCTTCGAGGGCATGAAGGCTTACAGAACTCCCAGCGGAGACATTCAGTTCTTCCGCCCGGAGGAGAACTTCAAGAGAATGAACGTTTCTGCTGAGAGACTTGTTATCCCGCAGATAAACGAGAAGGACGCGCTTCAGGCTCTGCACACCCTCGTTGAGATAGACAAGGACTGGGTTCCGCATATCGACGGCGCTTCTCTGTATATCCGTCCGTTCATTTTTGCGGCTGATCCGTTCCTCGGCGTACGTCCCGGCGAAAAGTACTATTTCATGATCATCATGAGCCCGTCCGGCGCATATTACAGCACCGGAATCAATCCTGTTAACATCTACGTTGAGACCAACTATGTACGCGCGGTAAGAGGCGGTATGGGCTTCACCAAGACCGGCGGCAACTATGCTGCTTCCCTTGCAGGTCAGGACGAGGCGCACAAGCAGAACTACTCCCAGGTACTGTGGCTTGACGGTGTTGAGCGCAAGTACATAGAGGAAGTCGGCGCAATGAACATTATGTTCGTTATCGACGGCGAGGTAGTTACTCCGTCCCTTCAGGGCAGCATTCTTTCCGGTATCACCAGAAAGTCCGCGCTGGAGCTTTGCAGAAAGTGGGGCATGAAGGTTTCCGAGCGCCGTATCACAATTCAGGAGGTCGCTGACGCTTACGATGCAGGCAAGCTGGACGAGGTATTCGGAACAGGTACGGCGGCTGTCGTTTCTCCGGTAGGTCACCTCAAGTGGGGCGACAAGATCATGGAGATCGGCAACGGCAAGATCGGCCCGATCACCCAGAAGCTCTACGACACCATGACAGGTATGCAGTACGGCAAGATCCCGGACGATATGGGCTGGATAGAGAAGCTCTGATTCTGTTGACGGATTGAATATTACCGCGCCGGTATTACTTTTGGTATACCGGCACGGTTTTGTATCAGGAGGGCGGAAATGGAGATAAAATATCGCAGGCTTATATCAGACGACCTTGACAGGTTCATTGCTATGCGTATAAATCAGCTCCGCGAGGAAGGCGCAAAGGATGACGCAGACCTGCGCCCGGCGCTTCTGGACTATTACACCCGGCATATGGCTGACGGCACATTTGTTTCATGGCTGGCGGTGGACGGGGAAAGAATAGTCGGTACATCCGGGATGTCCTTTGTCGAAAAGCCGCCGTATTTCGGCTGCCCGAGCGGGAAAATGGGTCTGCTGTCGAGTATGTACACCGACCCGGAATACCGCAGGCAGGGCATAGCCCGGGACCTTCTGTCGAGAGTTGTCGGAGAGGCGCGGCGGTACGGCTGCGGCACTGTGCAGATAACCGCCTCGGATATGGGCGTACTGCTGTATACGGATTTCGGATTCGTAAAGAATGGCAATTTCATGCAGTATAGGCTGTGAGCGGTTTTCTGAAAATACTGTGAAATTGTCATTCCCGGGGTTGACAGTTAATTGATTATGGTGCTATAATTATCACGTTGCAAAAATCGTAAAAGAGAGGTGAGCAGAGTTGAAAAATGGTGACAGTCACGGGCAAAGTACACGGTATGCTGCCCGGAATCGCGGCTCTGCCCGCTTCAAAAAGTAATATAGGCGCATACTGTGCCCGGCTTCACTTTCACTCAGATGCAGCATAATTTGATGAAAGGCAGGGTACTACTATGGCAATGAACGAATCAATAATCAGGGATCACGCAGCGGAGATAGCTGAGCTCGTCAGGAGCGATCTTTCGCCGAAGGCTTCGCAGGAGCGTCTTGCAGAATACCATGCAGGAGATATCGCCAAGGCGGCGGAGTTGCTGAATGCGGGGGAGCGCACCAGGCTTTTCCGCACTCTGGATATGGAGGAGCTTGCGGATGTTTTCGAGTATTTCGATCCGGAAAACGCCGCTGAGTATCTCAAAGAGACCGACCTCGGGAAAACGGTGCTCCTTATCGGAAAAATGGAGACTGACGCGGCGGCGGACGTCCTGCGGGAATTCCCGAAAGAAAAAAGAAATCAGCTTTTCGAGCTTCTTGACGAAGAAACAAGAAGAGAGCTGGAGCTTATCGTGTCGTTTGACGACGACGAGATAGGCAGCCGCATGACCACCAACTATATTTCTATAAATTCCGGAATGACCGCCGCGGAGGCTACCCGAGCGCTGATGGATCAGGCGAAGGAAAACGACAATATCTCGACGATATTCGTAACGGCGGAGAACGGTTTTTCTGCGGCGCAGTGGGTCTGCGGGAGCTTCTCACGGCTGAGAAGCACGCCGAAATAAAGCCGCTGATACAGCAGAGCTTTCCGTATGTTTACAGCACCGAGAGGACGGAGGACTGCATCGAGCGGCTGAAGAGCTACTCTGAGAGCAGCGTCCCGGTGCTGGACAGCGGGAATCATATCCTCGGCGTTATCACGCTTGAAAGTCTGCTGGAGGCTGTGGACGACGAGATGGGTGACGACTACGCAAAGCTGGGCGGTCTTTCCGAGGAGGAGGACCTGCACGAGCCGCTTTTCGCCAGCCTGAAAAAGCGTATGCCGTGGCTTCTCATTCTGCTGGTGCTTGGCATGGCGGTGTCGGGAGTTGTCGGGGCGTTCGAAAAGGTAGTGTCGCAGCTCACGATAATAATGGCGTTCCAGTCGCTTATACTCGATATGGCGGGCAACGTGGGAACCCAGTCGCTGGCGGTGACTATACGCGTGCTGATGGACAAGAATCTCACGGCGGGAAAGAAGCTGAAGCTTGTCGGCAAGGAAATGCGCGTGGGACTTTCCTGCGGACTTATCCTCGGGGCGCTTTCGGTGCTTTTCGTGGGACTTTACATCATGCTGTTCAAGGGATATCCCGCAGGGTTCTCCTTTGCGGTTTCCGCGTGCATTGGCGCGGCGCTGATGCTTGCTATGCTTATTTCCAGCGGAGTAGGCACGCTTGTACCGATGTTCTTCAAGAAGATAGGCGTAGACCCGGCGGTTGCCTCAGGCCCGCTGATAACCACCGTGAACGACCTCGTTGCGGTTGTGACATATTACGGGCTGAGCTGGCTCCTGCTTCTGCAGGTGCTTCATCTCGGCGGCTGAAATTAATTGCGGGAGCAGAAATGCTCCCGTTTCTGCGTTTATACGGCATTTTTCCCGGCGCCACTTGACTAATGAGTGGTTTTGCGCTATACTATATAGGAAACTATTTTATCGTCCCTGCAAGCCATGCAGGGCATGAAAGGAACAAAACATGAACAACACAGAAAAGACCCTCGACAAAATTGTTGCGCTCTGCAAGGGCAGGGGCTTCGTTTATCCCGGCAGTGAGATCTACGGCGGACTTGCCAACACATGGGACTACGGCCCTCTCGGCGTTGAGCTCAAGACCAACATCAAGAACGCATGGCGCAAGAAGTTCATTCAGGAGAACAAGTACAACGTAGGACTTGATTCCGCTATCCTGATGAACCCGCAGACATGGGTGGCTTCCGGTCACGTTGGAGGCTTCTCCGATCCGCTGATGGACTGCAAGGACTGCAAGACCCGTCACCGCGCCGACAAGCTTATTGAGGACAACGGCGGCGACGCAAACGGCTGGACAAACGAGCAGATGATGGAATACATCAGAAGCAACGGTATCAAGTGCCCGAACTGCGGTTCCACAAATTTCACTGATATCCGTCAGTTCAACCTGATGTTCAAGACCTTCCAGGGCGTTACCGAGGACAGCAAGAACGAGATCTATCTCCGTCCGGAGACTGCACAGGGTATTTTCGTTAACTTCGCGAATATTCAGCGTACAAGCCGTAAAAAGGTGCCTTTCGGCGTTGCGCAGGTAGGCAAGTCCTTCCGTAACGAGATCACCCCCGGTCAGTTCATCTTCCGCGTGCGCGAGTTCGAGCAGATGGAGCTTGAGTTCTTCTGCAAGCCCGGCACAGACCTCGAGTGGTTCCAGTATTGGAGAACCTACTGCAAGAACTTCCTTCTCTCCCTCGGTCTTAAGGAGGAGAATATCCGCCTGCGCGACCACAGCCCGGAGGAGCTCTGCTTCTACTCCAAGGCTACCACGGACTTCGAGTTCATGTTCCCGTTCGGATGGGGCGAGCTCTGGGGCGTTGCCGACCGTACAGACTACGACTTGACTCAGCATATGAAGACTTCCGGCAAGAGCCTTGAATACTTCGACCCTGAGACCAACGAGAAGTACATTCCGTATGTTATCGAGCCGTCTCTCGGCGTTGAGCGTCTGTTCCTCGCTGTTGTATGCGACGCTTACGATGAGGAGCAGCTTGAGGACGGCACAAGCCGTACCGTTATGCATCTGCACCCGGCTCTGGCTCCTGTCAAGGCTGCGGTTCTCCCGCTGTCCAAGAAGCTCAGCGATAAGGCTGGCGAGCTTCACGATGAGCTGGCTAAGTACTTCAACGTTGATTTCGATGACGCTGGCGCTATCGGCAAGCGTTACCGCAGACAGGACGAGATCGGTACTCCGTTCTGCATCACATACGATTTCGACACAGAGACCGACGGCTGCGTAACAGTACGCGAGCGTGATTCCATGCAGCAGGTCCGTATCCCGCTGACAGAGGTAAAGTCCTATATTGAAGAGAGGATTTTCTTCTGATTATATCGTGATATCAAAAATCCCTTCCGGAGTACCGGGAGGGATTTTTTCAGTAATAAAACGCCCCCGCTTCCTTTAAGAAGCGGGGGTATGCATTTCAAATTATCTTCCCATCATCTTTCTGCGGACGAACAGCAGAATGAATACAAGTCCGGCGACTGTGGCAACTATGCCGGCTATAAGAAGCACAGGGTGGGATTTTGTATCCACGCACTTTATGTACATAAGCGGGCAGTACTCGTCAATGAATTCATCTGTGTAGCCGTAGGAACTCAGGCACTGGCGGAAGAACTTTTCGTCCTCATCGTCCATTTTCGTGACCTTACCCTTGAAAGCGACAGGCTGTACAAGCTTGTAATCGGCCTCTGTTGAAGCGGCGTCCACCATGTCGGACTGCTCGTCAAGCTGTGATATCAGATCCTTGCGGGGAGTATAAAGCCCCATGAACCCGTATTCGTCAGCGTCGATGAGGTAAAAATACCCGACAGACTTTTTGTCGTCATCGTCGTATATTCTCTCATAAGCTCCGAAATTGTAGGGCAGCTCGCCCTCTACCATCATGCCTTCCTTGTAGTCAGCCATGGTGAGAGTGCTGTATTCTTCTCCCTTTTTGGAGTAGTCCATCATCTCAGCGCCTATCATTACGATAAACACTATGCCGAGAATCAGAAACGTAAGTCCGGTGGTTAATAATCTGATAGATCTCATATGTCGATTTCTTCCTTTTTTCTATGTGTTTTGTCAGTAAATGGACCGATATTGTTAATTATATCATAAAAACGTTGTCGTGTCAATATAAATATATTCCCTGAAAACCGACAGAATTCGAGTAAATTTCATAGTTTTTGATATAACATTTAGTTATTTTAAAAAACGCTTTGACATTTAGCGTTATCTTAACATTTTATTTATTGACAATTAATAAATAGTGTGTTATACTTTCAGTATACAAAGCAATGTAAATAAAATCCAGATTATAAAAAGGAGAGACGATTTATGTGGAAAATCACAGAGAAGAAAATGGTCAGTGAGGACGGCGAGGACTACACGGGCTATGGCGTTTCCTGCGGAGAATGTTCTGTGGAGAATATCACCTCCGAGCGAGCCGCTATTGTCAGACTGACTGACGACCTGAACAGATATGAGGCTTCCCCGCTTCACATCTGGGATATCGTTGAAAATTTTCTTGCTGAATTGTAATTGCTTTGTTCCTGAGCCCGTTACAGGGCAGAAAGAACCCGCCCGGTTTCCCCGCCGGGCGGGTTCTGTTTTGTCATAAAAAACTTGACAAACAGTAAAGAACATGGTATACTTATTTTGTCGTAAAAAGGAGGTTTACTATGGTTATTGGTCTTTCATATGTTTTTGCCGTAATAATTACTGGAATTCTTGCCTGCGTTCTTTATCCGGTTGCCGGTGTTTTCTGGCTGGTGGGACTGCTGGGCAAAGTAGGACAAAAATTATTTGAGTTTTCAAATCATGCAATAAAAAGTCTTTGGTCTGATATCACTAACAAAAGGATAGTTGATGTATCGAAGGTTCAGGAAGTCAACTCTGAAGATGTGAATTCTGATGATAAAAAAACGAAATCCGACCATGTTGATTTAAACAAGCAATAGGTCACCTCTAAAAACCTTATGTGAGCGAAAATGTGCAGTGCGTGCTATCTTCGTTGTCAAACCCTGCCCGTTTTTGCTTTTCAAACCGGTTTTTAGAGGTTCCCAATAACAAAACGCCCGGCGTATTTCCGGGCGTTTTGTTATTGGGCTTATTTGTAAAGGCTTCCATAAGCCGCGCAGGCTCTGTAATCAGCGCCTTCAAGGTCGGCGGTGCCGAATGCGCTCCATGCGTGCGGACGGAACAGACGCTCATCTGACAGGTTGTGCAGGGAAACGGGTATTCTCAGCATACTTGCGAGGGTTACAAGATCCTCGCCGATGTGTCCGTATACGAAGCAGCCGTGATTTGCTCCCCAGTTTGCCATAACGTTGTACACATCGGAAACGGCTACCTTATCAGAAACCGTGATGGGAGCGAACCATGTGGACGGCCATGTGGGGTCTGTCCTGCCGAGGAGGGTCTTGTTGACATCCTCGGGAAGCTCAACGGTGTAGCCCTCGATTATCTGGATAGTGGGGCCGAGGTGCTTCACATAGTTCACGCGGGCGAATGTGCAGGGCATGACTCCCTGAGTTGAGTAGCTGGAGGAGAATCCGCCGCCGCGGAAATATCCAAGATTTGCGCAGGGCCATGTCGTAGCCTTCAGGCAGGCGTCGATGTCCTTTTCGGTCATATCCCACCACGGCTTCATTACGCTCTCGCCGTTTTCGTCCTTTACTGCGCCGGTGCCGTCAAGAGCGGCAGCGCCGGAATTTATCAGATGGATAAATCCGTTGGAAGCCTTTCCGTCGGGCGTCCAGCCGGTAACTCTCTTTACGGAATCCGGCGACCAGTAGGTGCGTACGTCCGCAAATACTGCGGCTCTGCCGGTGAGCAGGTGCAGGAACATCAGGGTAGTTCCGTTGAGGGTGTCGTTTTCAGTCGCGAAAGGAACAGGCTCGCGGGCGCCGTTCCAGTCGAACGTGGTGTTGAGTATAGCCTCGGTGAAGTCGGCGTTGGGCATGAAGTCCGTCCACATTCTCTGACCCTGAAATCCTCCGAGGACTGCGTTTCTGCCCTTGGCTTCCTCCAGCCAGCCCATTTCTGCGAGCTTGGGGTTGCCCTTAAGTATATCGCGGATAATGCAGGTCATCTTTGCGATGAACTCCCAGTTCTCCTCTTTTTCCCTGGCGGAGAGAACAGGGCGCATATATGTCATGCCGGGAGTAGGGTTGATGTCAACTCCCTCGGGGCACTTTTCCCTTATCCATGCCAGCGCCTTCTTATATTCCGCTTCGTCGTAGATACCGAGCTTTTCGCGGCGGATTATTTCGGTCATGTCAACCCATTCCGGGTGGATTCCGAGGTACTCGCGGAAGAATTCCTCGTTGCAGTATGCTCCGGCGATACCCATTGCCTGAGAGCCGATGTTGACGTAGCTCTTGTTCTTCATATCTCCGACTGCTGCGGCGCAGCGTGCGAAGCGGAGTATCTTCTCCTCAACGTCCGCAGGGATAACGGTATCGTCTGCGTCCTTTACGTCATGGCCATAAATGGAGAAGCAGGGCATACCTATCTGTGCATATGCGGAATTTGCCGCCGCAAGGAATACGGCGCCGGGGCGCTCAGTCCCGTTGAAGCCCCATACAGCCTTGATGGTGTTCGGGTTTTCGTCTATCACCTGAGTTACATAGCACCAGCATGGGGTAACAGTCAGCGTGGCAACGATGTTTTCCTCGGAGAACTTGTCGGCGCAGGCAGCGCTTTCTGCGATGCCGCCGATGGTGGTGTCGGCTATCACGCATTCCAGCGGCTCGCCGCTGGCGTGGCGTACTTTTGATGTGATGAGCTCTGCGGCAGCCTTTGCCATGTTCATGGTCTGGACTTCAAGGCTCTCGCGGATACCGAACTGCCTGCCGTCAATGACAGGTCTTATTCCGATTTTAGACAGCATAGATCTATTTCCTTTCAGATATCTGATTGTTCCGCCATAGCGGGGCGGTTGTTTCTCTACAATTATAACAAAAATTTTCAAGAAAATCAATAGTTTTTCGGATATCTGAATAAATAATCAACAAAAATGCCGCCCAAAAAGGACGGCATTTCTGATGTTTTAGCAGCAGCTCACTTTACGATGTACTTGCTGATAGCGTCGAGGAAATCTGCGCAGTCATCGCTGTGGATATTCAGTGTGAGCTCCTTGGAGAGGTCGAGGCTGAAGATACCCATGATGGACTTTGCGTCGATCGCGTATCTGCCGGAAACGATATCCACATCGTAATCGCAGCGTGATACGATAGTAACGAAATCCTTAACGTCGTTGATGGTGTTGATATTGATCTTTACTGTCTTCATAAAAATACTTCCTTTCGCAGATAAATCTTGTAAATGCGCTGTTCAGGCCCTGAACTTTGTAACTGCGTCAAGCAGATCGTCAGCCTTTGCGCTGTCGTCGTGTACAACAAAATCAAGCGGCTTTGCAAGGTCAAGGCTGAAAATGCCCATGATGGATTTTGCGTCTACCGCATATCTGCCGGACACGAGGTCGCTTTCGAATGAATAGCTGTTTGTGAGCGCTACGAACTCCTTAACGTCTGCTATGGAGCCGAGCTTGATTCTCATTTTTCTCATTAGAATACCGCCGCCTTTCTGGTGTTGAACTCTGAGGATATTCTTTCCTCTGTAAATAAGTATATCCTCAAACTGAAAATTAGTCAATAGCTTATTGCAAATTTCGGAATAATAAAGTATAATAATGTTATATCAAGTTTTGGTTTTGGCTAAAATTACGAAACCGCGCCGGAAACGTTTCCTGTTTCCCGAAAAGAGGTACTCCATAATGAAATTCAGCATTACAACACTCGGCTGCAAGGTCAATTCCTGCGAGAGCGCCGCGATTTCCGCGGCATTCCTTGCCGCCGGGTATACCCCGGCGGAAGAAGGCGGGTCTGCGGACGTGTACGTCATAAATTCCTGCGCCGTTACAGGCATGGGAGTGAAGAAAGCGCGTCAGGCGGTGTCTCACTGCAAATCGCAGAATCCGGAGGCAATAACGGTGCTTTGCGGCTGCTATCCGCAGGCATATCCGGAGGAGGCGGAAAGGGACTGTTCCGCCGCCGACATTATTACCGGAAACGCGAACAAATCCGAAATTCCCATGATGGTGTCGAAATTCCTTGCGGAGCACAGGAGATTCTCCTGCGTTGACCAGCTCAGCCGGGAATTCGATGAAAACTCTGCCGCCCCCGACCTTGACCGCACCCGTGCATTCATCAAGATAGAGGACGGCTGCGACAGATTCTGCACCTACTGCATAATTCCCACGGCGCGCGGGCGGGTGCGTTCGCTCCCGCCGGAGGAGATAACCGCGCAGGCGAATCAGGCGGCGTCCGCGGGCAACCGCGAGATAGTGCTTACCGGGATAAACATCGGCTGCTACGGGGAAGATATAGGGTATACGCCGGCGGACGCGGTAATGGCGGCGCAGGCGGAGGGAATAGAGCGGGTAAGGCTCGGCTCCCTTGAGGCGGACACGCTGACGGACGAGGAGATATCCCGGCTGAAAGCCTGCGAAAAGCTGTGCCCGCACTTTCACCTGTCGCTTCAGTCCGGGAGCGACGCGGTGCTCAAGAGAATGAAGCGGCGATACACCTGCGGGGAGTATTCCGCGCTGGTGGAGAAGCTGCGCGCGGCATTTCCGGGATGCTCGATAACCACGGATATCATGGTTGGATTCCCCGGGGAGACCGACGAGGAGTTCGCGGAGAGCATGGCGTTTGTGGAAAAGCTGGGATTCGCGAAGATACACGTTTTCCCGTACTCCATAAGACCCGGCACGGTCGCGGGAATGCGCCCGAATCAGGTGCTGCCACACATCAAATCAGCCCGCGCCAGGGAAATGAACGCCCTTGCCGCCCGTATTGAGCAGGAGTACCTTGAAAGGCAGGCGGGATCTGTGCAGACCGTGCTGATAGAAAAGCAGACCAGCCCGGATTTCTGTCATGGTTTTACAAAAAGTTATATACCTGTGCGCATTTACGGCGAGGATATCCCGCGGCACACGCTTGCGCAGGTGAAGATAACCGGGGCGGGTCAGGGATTCTGCACCGGAACAACAAAATTCTGAGGAGAAAAGTTATGACCAGCAGTATAAAGCAGCTCCTTGCGCTGGGACCTGTCCCGGCGGACGCGGAGCTTTCCGACGAGCTTTTCGAGAAATACGACAAGCTCCTGAACTTCAGCCAGCCGCTTTCAGAGGACGACGCAGCGCAGCTCACCGGGCTGTTTTCCCCGGACTGCGACGGGCTCAACTGGGCGCTGCTGAAGGCGATAGAAGCCGCCTGCGATACAAAGGATTCCCTGCTTGCGATGGCAGAGAAGTGCTCCAGCACGGAATATGCGGAGCTCATGCGTGCGCACGCGGAGAACAAATAACCAAATAACCAATGCCGGAGCCGCAATATTTCTGCACTGTAACATCTTGATTTATTGCTTGTTAAGTAGTATAATGTTATTGATTATTGCAGCGAAAGCTGTCGAGGGCGCACGCTCTGCGGCGCACCTATGAAAAGTTGGAGGAAAAACAATGGTTTACCGAATTTATGTGGAGAAAAAGCCCCGGTTCGCAGTAGACGGCGGCGCAGTGCTGTCCGACCTGAACGTGGCTCTCGGCATCACCTCAGTAAAGAACGTGAGGATAATCAACCGCTACGACTGCGAGAAGCTCCCCAGGGAGAACTTTGAGGCAGCCGTTCCGACCGTATTTTCCGAGCCGCCTGTTGATGAGGTTTACTACGACCTGCCCGAGCCTGCGGCTGACGAGCGTATGTTCGCGGTGGAGTTCCTGCCCGGTCAGTTCGACCAGCGTGCGGATTCCGCGGCACAGTGCATTCAGATGCTCTGCCCCGGCGAGCGCCCTGTGGTCAAGTACGCGAAGATATACGTCCTTAAGGGCAATATCACGGACGAGGAATTCGGACGTATCAAGCACTACCTCATCAACGCCGTTGAATCCCGCGAGTGCGGATTCGACAAGTATGACACCCTTGAGGTGAAGTATTCTATCCCGACAAGCGTTGAGACCCTCACCGGGTTCATCAACAAGACCGACGCAGAGCTTGCGGATTTCGTGGTACACTACGGTTTGGCAATGGACAACGACGATATCAAGTTCTGTCAGGATTACTTCAAGAGCGAGCACCGCGACCCCACCATCACCGAGATACGCATGATCGACACTTACTGGTCTGATCACTGCCGTCACACTACATTCGGCACCATAATCGACAACGCAGATATCAAGCCCTCCTACATCGCTGATACATACGCAGAATACAAGGCTGACCGCCACGAGCTCGGCAGGGACAACAAGCCCCTCTGCCTGATGGACATTGCAACGCTGGCTGCAAAGAAGCTCAAAAAGGACGGCATCCTGAAGGATCTTGACGAGAGCGAGGAGATCAACGCCTGCTCCGTCCGCATCAAGGTAGATGTTGACGGCAGGGACGAGGACTGGCTGCTGATGTTCAAGAATGAGACCCACAACCACCCGACGGAGATCGAGCCTTTCGGCGGTGCGGCTACCTGCCTCGGCGGCGCTATCCGCGACCCGCTTTCCGGACGTTCCTACGTTTATCAGGCAATGAGAGTTACCGGCGCTTCCGACCCGCTGCTGCCGGTCGAAAAGACCATCAAGGGCAAGCTCCCGCCCAGAAAGATAACCACCACCGCTGCTGCCGGCTACTCCAGCTACGGCAACCAGATAGGCCTTGCAACAGGTCATGTTGCGGAGATCTATCACCCCGGATATATGGCAAAGCGCATGGAGATAGGCGCGGTAATCGGCGCGGCTCCTGCTGAGAACGTGCGCAGAGAGCGCCCGGCTCCCGGCGACATCATTATCCTGCTCGGCGGACGCACCGGACGCGACGGCTGCGGCGGAGCCACCGGCTCTTCCAAGGCGCACAGCGTGAAGTCCCTGGACACCTGCGGCGCAGAGGTGCAGAAGGGTAATGCTCCGGAGGAGAGAAAGCTCCAGAGATTATTCAGAGATCCCGAGGCTACACGCCTTATCAAGCGCTGCAACGACTTCGGCGCAGGCGGCGTTTCCGTTGCCATCGGCGAGCTTGCCGACGGTCTGGAGATAGACCTTAACGCGGTTCCGAAGAAGTACGACGGTCTGGACGGCACAGAACTGGCTATCTCCGAATCTCAGGAGAGAATGGCGGTAGTCGTAGCACCCGAGGACGCGGACAAGTTCCGCACGCTGGCTTCCAGGGAGAACCTTGAGTCCACTCCTGTTGCAGTCGTAAAGGCAGAGCCGAGGCTCCGCATGAACTGGAACGGCAAGACCATCGTTGATATCTCCAGAGAGTTCCTGAACTCCAACGGTGCTGAGAAGCACACAGACGTTGCGGTTCCTGACGTAAAGGTCTCCTACTCCACCGGCAGGAAGAACACCGCCGCTGACTGGGAGGGCATGGTCACTGACCTCAACATCTGCTCGCAGAGAGGTCTGGTTCAGCGCTTCGACAGCACTATCGGCGGCGCAACCGTGCTTATGCCGTTCTCCGGAAAGACACAGCAGACCCCTGTACAGGCTATGGCTGCTAAGCTCCCGGTTCTGAATGCAAAGACGAACACCACTTCCATCATGGCGTGGGGCTTCGACCCGGCTGTTTCCACGCAGTCCCCGTATCACGGAGCCGTATGCGCAGTTGTTGAGAGTATCGCAAAGGTAGTTGCGGCAGGCGGCACATATGAGCACTGCTGGCTGACCTTCCAGGAGTATTTCGAGAGAACGCAGGGCAAGCCTGAGAGATGGGGCAAGCCGTTTGCAGCGCTGCTCGGCGCTTACCGTGCGCAGCTTGAAATGGGCTGCGGCGCTATCGGCGGCAAGGACAGCATGAGCGGCACATTTGAGCACATCGACGTTCCGCCGACGCTGGTTTCCTTCGCGGTATCCACGGCAAAGGCCCAGGACGTTATCTCCGCTGAGTTCAAGGCTGCCGGTCATAAGATAGGCTATATCGCGCCGAAGTACGATGAAAACGGCCTGCCGGTATTCGACAGCGTTAAGGAAGTATTCCGCACGGTTGAGAAGCTCATAAAGGACAAGAAGGCTGTCGCAGTATGGAGCATAGCTCACGGCGGCGTGGCTGAGGGTATCTTCAAGATGTCCCTCGGAAACCAGATAGGCGCAAAGCTGGACAAGCTCACCGACGAGGAGCTGTTCACACCGGTTTACGGCGCGTTCATTCTGGAGCTTGACGGAGAGGCTGACGGCGTAAGGACAATCGGTGAGACAGTTGCCGATTACACCATCACTTCCGGTGATGTCAGGCTGGACGCTGCTTCCCTTGAAAAGAAGTGGGACGACGTTCTGGAGCCGATATTCAAGGCGCAGCTCCCCGAGAAGCCCGCTCCCGAGAAGATCTCCTACACCGGCGGCTGCGAGCTGAAGCACAGCTCCGTAAAGGTTGCAAAGCCACGCGTTCTTATTCCGGTATTCCCGGGCACGAACTGCGAGTACGACATGGCTAACGCGTTCAACCGCTACGGCGGCGACAGCGAGATATTCGTTATCCGCAACCTCTCCGCGAAGGATATGGAGGACAGCGTAAGCGAGTTCACAAAGCTCATCGGACAGTCCCAGATAATAGCTATCCCCGGAGGCTTCTCCGGCGGCGACGAGCCGGAGGGCTCCGCTAAGTTCATCAATGCGTTCTTCCGCAACCCGAAGATAAAGGACGCTGTTGAATCCATGCTGTACAGCCGTGACGGTCTGATGATTGGTATCTGCAACGGCTTCCAGGCGCTGATAAAGCTTGGTCTTGTTCCGTTCGGAAAGATCGTTCCGCTGACCGCTGAGAGCCCGACGCTGACCTACAACACCATCGGTCGCCACCAGTCGCAGCTCACGCTGACAAGAATATGCACAAACAAGTCTCCGTGGCTGAGCTGCTGCAATGTCGGCGATATCCACAATATCCCGATATCCCACGGCGAGGGACGCTTCGTGGCTCCCGAGGCGGTTATAAAGCAGCTTATCGCTAACGGTCAGGTCGCTACACAGTACGTTGACCTGAACGGCAATCCCACCATGGACGCGGCTTATAACCCCAACAGCTCCATGTACGCTATCGAGGGTATTATCTCCCCGGACGGCAGAGTACTTGGCAAGATGGGCCATACAGAGCGTCTTACGGACAACGTTGCGAAGAACGTTTCCGGCAACAAGGAACAGCTTCTGTTCAAGGGCGGCGTAGATTACTTCGCGTAAAATAATTACCGGGAGGGTGTTAGCCCTCCCGGTGGGACCGTCGAAAAAGTCACTAAAGTGACTTTTCCGCCGAACATCCGCCCTGCGCGCACGGTTTGTCGGCATAGCCGACAAACCGCACACTTGTGCGGATAGAAGTATTTTTTGACCCGGCAAAGCTGGGTCAAAAAATTAATTTCAAAAGCCCGCTTCGCGGGCAAAATTTACTTTTTCGACAAGCTGACCGGGAGGGTGTTAGCCCTCCCGGTTTTATCATCTCAGCATAATAAAAAAGGAACGTTTTCGCGTTCCTTTTTGTTGTATATTCAGTTTATCAGCCGTTGCCCTCTTCGAGAACGTAGATATCTACCTGAACAGCGCCCCAGCGGCAGCTGTCGTAATAGTGCTCGGCCATACTTCCGAAATAGAGATCCACTGCAACGGTGCCGTCCATCAGACCAAGACCGGTGTCCGCTGCCACTGCGTAGCCGTAGACCTTGCTTCCGTCCTGTGCGACGATGTAGAGCTTGCTTCCGTAGGGGATAACGTTCGGATTTACCGCGCAGGTGCCTATCTCGGCGAGCCTGCCGCTTGCCGTTCTTGCGCCGTAGCCTGCGGTGTAGGCGGTCGCCTTTCCGGAAACTACGCGGGTGTAGTTCTCGGGGAGACCGTTGACCAGCGTTATTGCGTCCGGATCGTCCATTTTGGAGTAGGGCGTTGCAAGCGCCGTACCGCGTTCTATGACCTCGGTGACGGGCTGCGCGGTTATCTTGTCGCTTATCATTTCCTGGCTTGTGAGAACTCCGTCAACGTACTTTTCCCTGACGGTGTAGACCCTCTTGCCGGGTACGCCCTCGGTGGTCACATATTCTGTGCCGATGGCGAGATTTGTGTTATCGTTGTATTCCGTGTCGTAGGCTATTTCGGAAACGCTCTCACGGGTGCGGTATTCCACTCTTGTAACGGTGATGTCCATTCCCTCGTAAGCCGTATCGGTCATGGGACATGATACCTCGTCGTATTCGCCGAGAGTTATCCCTGCCTTTGCAAGAACATCGGAAACAGTTCCGTCTATCACGGGCACCACGGAGGTCTTTCCGTCTGCGGTGACGTTCACGTCAAAGGAACGGTATATCGTGATATACGCCGTATTGCTGCTTGTTTCCTCGTAGGAAACCTTGTCGTTGGTGCCAAGCTCATAGCTTGCGAGCTTCAGTATCGCGTAAACGTCCGTTTCGGAGGTCATGACCTCGCGGGTGACTCCGTTATCTGTGATATAAACGCGATCCTTGAAATAGATAGAACCGGTCATCAGCACCACCATAAAGACTGCGGCAACGAATATTGCTCCCTTTACCAGCTTTCCCTTGAAGATAAGGCGGTTCATCTTTGCGTTGACTATCTGCGGTTTCATATTTGCCTCCTCAGCAGTTACTCATGCCGTCCCGGCAATCTCCCCGGCAGCCCGGCTGACGCCGGTACCGGGAGTAACTTACATACAGCGTCGAGGCTTCGGGGAAAGCCTGCGCTGAAAAGCAAACGCACTGTCCCCAACAGAGCATTGCATTTCCGGAGCCTGTTATCTATATATCCCTCCGCTAAGGCGGCGGTCGGCCCCTGATTGGTTTCTGTTTCTGAGCAGCACAAGGCTGCATATCAAGGCGGTTTCGCTTTGATGTTTTGTATTATACCGTTTTTCTTCGGCAATGTCAAACGAACGAGTTGAGACATTTTTGTTAAAACTACACAAAATGCTTTTGTAACCATTTTGTAATCATTCGATAATAAGGCTGTAAAATGTAAATATCTGTAATTTAAACGTTTTCTTTTTGTAATATTCACTAAAAATCAAAGTCTGAAATTTGCCGTCAAAGTCAATAAAGTTTTTCTGACGTGTTAAAACATATTGGTGAAATGTGTGCATGAAACTCTCTGGAGTTTTCACGGCGCAGAATCATTCTGCATAGTGATGCGGGTTTACGGATATCGCGTGACAAATTAATATTTTTGTGGTATAATACTATCAGACGTTTCTTTCCTGAAAAGAAGCTATAATATATTTATATAGTATAGAAAGGTTGATCGGGATACATGAGTTATGAAAAATCCTGCGGCGCGGTGGTCTACCGCAAGCACCACGGGAATACGGAGATACTGCTTATAAAGCACGTCCGCTCGGGGTGCTGGTCGTTTCCCAAGGGGCACATGGAGCAGGGTGAGGACGAGATACAGACCGCCGTGCGTGAAATAAAGGAGGAAACGAATATCGACGTTTCCATAGACGACGCTTCATTCCGGGAGGTGGTCGTGTTCAATCCGCGGCGGGATATCACCAAGGAGGTCGTGTATTTCCTTGCCCGGGCGGTCAGCTTTGAATGCGAGCGACAGGAGGAGGAGATCTCGGACGTCCGCTGGGTGGAAATAGGTCAGACATCCGCGTTTTTATCCTACGATAACGACAGGTTACTTATTAATAAGGCAAAGGCGTTTCTGGCGATGACAAAAATTTAATAAATTTTTCCGGAATTTGCAACCTTTTTTTCTGGCGTCTGGTTTTATGTACAGAACGGCTGAAACGGCCGGATATATTAACAGTCCGAAAAAGGAGGTCTTATTTATGAAAAAGAGAAACATTCTGGCTCTGTCCATGGCGGCGGTAACTGCGCTGACTTCGACAAGCATAGTCGCTTTTGCAGAGGGAGTTGACAGCAAGGCTCTTGCGGCGGCTATCACAGTGGCAAAGACAAGACTGGATATCCCGGAGGAAATGACGGAGTTCAGTTACAAGGTAAGCAATGAATATCTTCAGGATTCATACTATCTTACATGGTGCACGCCTGACGATTACAGCGGGGAAGGCGGATTCTGCTCGGTGAATGTGCGCGGGAACCTCATTACATCAGTGTATACCAGTGATGATATCTGGAAAGGAACAAACACCTCGCTGGCGAAACTTACCGGAGACCAGCTCTACGCCAAGGCAAAAGCGGCCGTATGGAAGCTGGATCCTACTATTGCGGGCTCGATAAATATAGACCGGGACAGCCTGAATATAAATATGTACAACGATGTTGCGACATTCTCCTTTAAGCGCACGAAGAACGGCGTGCCGGTCAAGAACGACGGCGGAAACATCAGGCTTGATAAGAATACCGGCAAGCTTATAAGATTCAGCCTGACATGGCATGACAAGGCTTCTTTCCGGTCGGCGGACAAGGTTATTTCCGCTGACGAGGCGAAGAAGAAGTACATTGAGATGGTGGACGTCCAGCCGCAGTACGAGCTTGAATACGACTGGGAAACCCGGCAGATGACCGCGCGCCTTGTATACGTCCAGAAAGACAGCGGCGAGATAAATGCGTTCACCGGAAACAAGAGCGATTTTGACGCGGACGGCTTTTATGATGACAACGGCGAGATAGCCGAAGAGGATACCGCCGCCGGTATTGACAACGGAAAGGGAGAAGGCGGCTATCAGTTCACAGAGCAGGAAAGGGCGGAGCTTGACAAGAAGCTGCCTTATGGCACGAGCGAGGCTGTCATAAAGCTGCTGAAATCCGACAAGTATCTTTCTTACAAGGACGACATGGAGCTTCAGTATTCCGATCTTTACAAGATGAAGTTCGTCAGCGGCGACAAGTATTATTACAGCGCGACATTCACAAATGACGACTGGGGCGATGAGATCGATTATCCCGACACCTGCGAGGCCGTTGAAGATACCGGCTATGAAGAAGAGGAAGTTGTAAAGCCGTGGCAGACCGTCAATATCACGGTAGACGCAGAGAGCGGTCAGATAATCAGATACAGCTGCTACGACAGCGAAAGGACCGAGAAGAACAGCTACGACCTTGAAAAGGCAGACAAGCTGGCGGAAAAGATCGCAAAGAAATACGCAGGAAACCTGTTTGATGAAATGCTCTCCGGCTCCGGCACGACGTATGAATATTCCGTGAACAATATGAAGTACTATTCCGGAAGCTATCATACATGGAACAGGTACGTTAACGGCATAGCTGTTGTGAATAACGGAATTTCGGTCTCGCTTGACGCCGATATGAAGCTCACGGATTATGAGCTGAACTACACCGATGTAAAGTTCCCGGACGCTTCCGAAATGCTCCCTGTTGAAGATATCGTGGATAAGTTCTGGCAGGAGAACGACCTTGACCTGTACTACCTTGCGCGCTTCAGCAGGAAAAAGACCAAGACCGTGCTGGTTTATGGCACTGACGGCTATATCTATTCTGACGCGTTCACCGGCGAGCCTGTATACTCCTGGCGGAAGAATAAGAAGAACGACCTCTCCGGCATAGTTGACACAGAGCTCCGCGCACAGGCTCAGGCGCTTTCCGACCATGGATTCTATATCTCCTCGGAGAAGTTCAGCGAGAACGACCCTGCTTCCACAGAAGTGTTTGCGAATATGATAGGCGCAAATATCGACGAGGAGAACAACTCTGATAAGCTGACACGCGGTCAGGCTGTGGTGATATTCACACGGGATATGGTGGGCGATGCCGTTCCGTCCCTCAAGGGTATATTCAGGTCTCCGTTCAGCGATGTGAAGGATACCGACCCGAATGTCGGATACTACGCTGTCGCTTACGCGATGGGAGTAGTCGGCGGTGATGAGCTGGAGCCGGATTCCTCCTTTACTATGGGCGATATGATAAGAATGGTTTATACTTATTATTCCACCGAGAAATAATTGCGGGAATTAAATAGAACGGCGGGCGCCCCGGATTCCGGGGCGCTTTTCTGTATGTTATATAGAAAACTTGAATGGGTTTTTAGGCATAATTCCCAAAAAGGCATTCTGGCGGGAAAAAAAATCGCTCAGGCTATTAACATTGACCCGGATTTGTGGTAAAATATCCATGTGGGTTATGGTTTTGGAATATTCAAAGCGGAGGTAATCAATGGACGAAAACGAAAGAATCAGCCTGACGAAACCGTCAGCGCAGGGAAATAATACAACACAGGGCTGGAGGGATCCTGCAACGGGCGAAATTTATCCGCAGCCGCCGCAGGCTTCACAGCAGTATGCTCAGCCGCAGAACACTCAGGGAATCCCGCAGCCGGTGAATAACGGAAGCTGGCAGGGATACTCACAGCCGCAGAGCTATACCCAGCCGCAGCAGGCATATCCGCAGACATACCAGCAGGACAATATGCCACAGCAGAATTATCAGCAGCCAGTGCAGCAGGCTTACGGCGGTCCGACCAAGTTCTGCAAGCACTGCGGTCAGGTGATTCCCGCAGACGCGGTGGTGTGCACCCACTGCGGCAGGCAGGTTGAGGAGCTCCGCAGCGCGGCTCCGGCTCAGCCTATAATCATCAACAACAGCAATAATAACAATAACGTAAATAATAATGTGAACAATAATGCCGTCCATGCCGGAAGACTGAAGAACAAGTGGGTGGCGCTGATACTGTGCTTTTTCTTCGGGGAGTTCGGCATACACCGCTTCTATGAGGGAAAGGTAGGCACGGGAATCCTCTGGCTGTGCACTCTCGGGCTTTTCGGTATAGGCTGGTTTATCGACCTGATAATCCTGCTGACGAAGCCGAATCCGTATTATGTATAAAAAAATACCGCAGTCCAAACGGCTGCGGTATTTCTTTGTCATGTTTACTTTTTCAGACGCATTGCTCTTGTTGCATTCAGGATAGCTATAACGGCTACGCCTACGTCTCCGAAAACTGCCATCCACATATTGCCTATGCCTACGGCAGTCAGAAGCATTATCAGCACTTTCACGCCGATTGCAAACACAATATTCTGCATAACGATGTTGTGAGTTTTGCGGGAGATACGCACCGCTGTCGGGAGGCTTTCGATATTGTCGTTCATCAGGACGATATCTGCGGCTTCTATTGCGGCGTCGCTTCCCATTGCGCCCATTGCTATGCCGACATCTGCACGGGCGAGTGCGGGGGCGTCGTTCATTCCGTCGCCGACAAATACAAGGGAGCTCTTTTCCGGCTTGGATTTGTACAGCTCCTCTACCTTTGCGACCTTTCCGTCGGGGAGAAGCTCGGCATGGTATTCGTCTATGCCTGCGGTCCTGGCAACTGCGTCTGCGGCGGCTTTCCTGTCGCCGGTGAGCATTACGGTCTTAGCGCCGCAGAGGCGCTTCAGCGCTGCTAACGCGGCGGGGGTGCCGGGCTTTATCTCGTCGGATATCACGATATATCCGGCGTACTTTCCGTCAACTGCGCAGTGTACGACAGTGCCGGGGGTATCCACTGCGGGAGCCGTGATATTCTCGCGCTGCATAAGGCGGTGATTGCCGACCAGCGCGGTCTTTCCGGAAACTGAAGCCTTTACGCCATAGCCCGCTATTTCCACGGCGTCTGCCGCTGAGGCGTCAACGCCGCGTTTCTTTCCCTCGGCGATGATGGACTGGGCTATCGGGTGGGTGGAATAGGTTTCGGCGGCGGCGCATATTCCGAGAAGCTCGTTTTCTGTCATTCCATCGGGGACTATCTTAGTCACTGCAAAGCTGCCCTTTGTAAGGGTGCCGGTCTTGTCGAAAACGAACGTCTTTGCGCTGGCGAGCTCTTCAAGGTAGTTCGCGCCCTTTATCATTATACCGAATCTGGAGGCTCCGCCGATACCGCCGAAATAGGAGAGCGGCACGGAGATGACCAGAGCGCAGGGGCAGGAAACTACAAGGAACGACAGCGCACGGTACAGCCAGCCGCCCTCGCCGGTCCATGCGGTGAAATCCGTGAAGCCGTTCATTGCGGTCTGGATAAGTCCCGGGATCAATCCGAGTGCAAGTGCTGCGAATACAACGATAGGCGTATATATCCGGGCAAATTTCGTGATGAAGTTCTCAGGTCTGGACTTGTTTTCGGAGGAGTTCTCCACCAGCTCCAGAATGCGCGCAACGGTGGAATCGGAGTAGGGGCGGGAGACCTTTACGCGGAGCAGTCCGTTGGTGTTGATACAGCCGCTTATAACTTCGTCGCCCTCGGCAACGGCGCGCAGTGCGCTTTCGCCGGTGAGCGCGGCAGTGTTCAGTTCGGATGAGCCGGAAATTACCGTGCCGTCCAGCGGGATACGCTCACCTGGACGGATAACGATTATCTCATCGGTCTTTACGTCCTCGGGGGAAACCTCGGATACCTCTCCGTCACGCTCTACGTTGGCGTATTCAGGGTTGATATCCACCATCTCCGCAATGGAGCGGCGGGATTTTCCGACTGCGACGCTCTGGAACAGCTCGCCGACCTGATAGAGCAGCATTACGGCTCCGCCCTCGTCATATTCGCCGATAACCATAGCGCCTATTGAGGCCACCGCCATCAGGAAGTTCTCATCGAACACCTGACCGTGGGCGATGTTGCGTATCGCTTTCCAGAGAATATCCCAGCCGATAACGAGATAAGCCGCCGTGAATATCGCGAGTTGGAGTATACCCGGCAGGCTGAAGCGATCGTCTGTCGGAAAGATATGTTCAACGGCGAATCCTGCCGCCCATATCGCTGCTGCGATGATTATGCGCAGCAGCATTTTCTTTTGCTTCTTGCTCATGGCAGCTCACCTCCCGGGATCAGATCTTAATAGTGCAGTCGGGCTCTACGTCCCTGCACACCTTCACAGCCTGCCTGAGTACGTCCTCGAAAACGTCGTCGGGGGCTTCAAGCGTGAACTTCTGTGCGAGGAAGTTTACGGAGGCGTCGGTAACGCCGGGTATCTTCTTTATTGCGTCCTGCATTTTAGCGGCGCAGTGTGCGCAGTCGAGGTCGATGAGCTTGTAGGTCTTTTTCATGGTGGTTGTTCCTTTCTTAGCCGTCGGTATTTTCAGCAGAGGTTTCCTCTGCTTCAGGCTTGATTATCACTGCGTAGCAGCAGGGTATAGTTCCTTTGACGAGCTTTGTGCAGACCCTGCCGAGGCCGCATTCCTCCAGCATTTTCTTGTATTCTGCCGGGGAATATTCTGCGGCAGGGTCGAAGCCCAGCAGCTTATAGGCTTTCAGCATCAGCTTCGCCCGGTTCTTGCTGGTGAATGTCGGAAGGAGCAGTTTTCCGCCGGGCTTCAGCACCCGGTAAAGCTCCTTTACTGCGCCCTGCGGATTTACAAGCAGGTGCAGGACATTTCCGGCGATGACTATATCGTAAGTGTTGCCGGGGTCTTTAAGGTCGAAGATGTTGCGCGCCTCAAACGAGATGTTGTCGGCTCCCATCAGCTTTGCCTTGCGCCTGGCGGCGCTCAGCATATTCTCGGAAAGGTCAGTGCACATAACGCTCTCGGCGTTTACCGACGCGGCGAGGGATAATTCGCCGGTGCCTGCGGCGCAGTCCAGCACCTTCGCCCCGGCGGGAATAAGACGGCGGGTCATCTTGCATATCTCATGGTACACATCGCCGTTTATGCTTTCGGCGATATCGTAAACATTGGCTATTCTGTCCCAGAATGTCATGGGGATCAGCTCCTTTGATTCATGGTCACCTTTAAAAACCGGGACGCGAGCAGATTTCGCATATGACTTATATCAGATGCTGTGAAGCGGGTTTTTAGAGGTGACCTCATATAATTATTCAGTGACGTGCTCCAGCCCCTGCCGGAGTATTATATTAACATGGTCGTCAGCCAGCGAATAGAACACAGTTTTCCCGTCCCGGCGGCAGCCGACCAGCTTTGCCCCGCGGAGTATCTTAAGCTGATGCGATACGGCGGAAGCGGTCATTCCGACCAGCTTCGACAGGTCACAGACGCAAAGCTCGCCATGGCTCAGCGCGGTAAGTATCTTTATCCGGGTGGAATCCCCGAACACCTTGAAAAGTTCGGAAAGGTCGATAAGCTTGTCCTCGTCGGGCATGGCGTCGTTTATCCGGTCCACCGTGTCGGCGTGGACGCATATGAAATCGCAGTGCGGTGTATCGTTTTCCATCGGGTACGCCTCCTTTATCGTACATTTGAACAACTGTTCAACTGTTTGATTGTATTATACACCTTGCATATACGTTTGTCAATAGGTTTCTGAAAAAATCTTTGCGTGAAAATATGTGTTTTTTCACAAACAACTAAAATCTTTTTATACACATTGACATATTTGTCTGTATAGTACTGGTGTTTGGCTTGGTTTTATGATATAGTAATTATGTATTGGTCACCTCTGAAAACCTCATGTGAGCGAAAATGTGCAGTGTGCCATCTTCGTCGTCAAACCTCCTCGTAATCTGGCACACCCTGCCCGCACCGGTTTTTAGAGGTTCCCTATTTCTATTTTTACGCGAGGTATCATTTATGAAACACAGGATAATTTTATCTGCACTGGCGCTGGCGGGTGTGTGCTCGCTTTCCGGGTGCTATTTCTTCCCGGCTGAGGAGGAGCTGCTTGAACCGCCGACGGTTGCAGTTGAGGATATCGCGTACTCCACCTACATCGCCAAAAGCAAGACGATAGAGGACAAGACCATTGCCACGGGATATGTCGTCTGCAAGTCAGAGTATAACGCGGGTTTCCCGGAGTCCGGCGGCACGCTTAAGACTATTTACGTCACCGCTGGTCAGTTCGTGGAGGAGGGCGACCTTCTTGCGGAGCTGGACACCGGCGACCTCCCGTATCTATATGATCAGCAGAAGCTGATAGTGCAGAAGGCTCAGCTTGCCTATAACGCCAGCGGAAGCGCAAACGACCGCCTGACGCTGGAAATGGAGCAGAACACACTTGCCGAATATGAACGCCAGATCGGAAATTCCCGGATATACGCGGGAATGTCCGGGCAGGTGTGCTATATCCAGAGCCTGAATCCCGGGGATACTGTCACAGCATACAAGACCATCGTCAAGATAGTTGACCCGGACGAGCTTTGCATACAGTACACGGCTTCCAATATGAAGAGCTTCCCGCTGGGTCAGGATGTCACGATAACCGTTGACGGCGAGGATTACAAGGGTAAGGTCACCAAGACCCCGACAGAGGTGGAGGAGGGAGTATACGCCGACTATCCCGCGGTGCTTAAGGACACCAAGTCCACTTACTGCGAGTTCAGCGGGGATATGCCGAGCTTCCTTTCGGTGGGGCAGACTGCGGATATCACTGCGGTGTATGCTTCGCATGAAAACGCTGTCGTAATCTCCAAGACCCTTGTCAAGACCGACGGAGACCGCCAGTATGTGACGATACTTGACGAGAACGACACCAAGAAAGAAGTGGACGTCACCGTTGGAATAGAGAACGCGACAGAGGCGGAGATACTCAGCGGGCTTAAGGCGGGCGACCGCGTGGTAGTGCGCTGAGGAGGCGGGTACAATGCTGACTTTATTATTCAGAAAAATGCGCAGCACCCGCTGGATGGTGCTGTGCCTGTTCATCGGATTCCTGCTGGCGGCGGGAATGATGAGCACCGTGCCGATCTATATGGACTCATCGCTTCAGCGTATACTTATAAAGGATATGCAGGCGTATCAGCAGGAGACCGGCTCGTATCCGGGTGAATATGTCGTGACGGATTCGATTCCGCTGAAGGTTTCAAATGAAGAGCGGCGCTCCTCGGTGGAGAATATGGAGGCGCTTGTGGACAGCCGCACTGCGAAGATAAATATGCCGCAGGCGGACAGCAAGACTATACTCACCGACAGCTATATGTATATCACCAGCGGCAAGACCGCCCGCGTGAAGATAATAGGCATGAGTGGCATAGACGAGCATATCGAACTCATTCAGGGGCGTATGTATCAGCCGGGGCAGCTCCCGGACGGCACCTTTGAGGTCATCGCAAATGAGGAGTGCCTGAAAATACTCGATGTTTCCTGCGGCGGCACATATCAGATACAGAACAGCTTCTATTCTTCCGCAGAGCCGCTGTACGTCACTGTGGTCGGAGTGTTCCGGCAGTCCAGCGAAAACGACAGCTACTGGTCGGAGACGATGGAGGACTATCTGAATGCAATGTTCCTCGATTATGACACATTCATGGGGGATTATCTCGATACGGGAGTTACTACGCTGGCAGAGGCACAGTGCAGGTACTCCTTCGACTATCAGAAGATGGACCTCAACGACCTTGATTCCGTGACGAAGAGCATAGACGAGGACTTTGACATATACCCGCAGAACGACCTGCGGTTCTCCATGGGGATAAACAGTATTCTGGCGGAATATGCCGAAAGGGCGGCAAACCTGAAATCCATGCTGTGGATCCTCCAGATACCGACAATAGTTATGCTGGCGTTCTACCTGTTCATGGTGTCCCAGCTGAACGTTGAGCAGGAAAAGAACGAGATAGCCGTGTTCAAGAGCCGCGGAGCATCCTCAAGGCAGATATTCGCGATTTACGCGATGGAGGCGGGCGTTCTGGGGCTTGTCACGTTCATCGTGGCGCCGTTCATAGGATTGCTGCTGTGCAGCTTCCTCGGCGTTTCAAACGGATTCCTGGAGTTCGTCAACCGCACGGGGCTCCATGCGAAACTCAGCCTTGACGCGTTCATTTACGCGCTTATCGCGGTGGTCATATTCTTCATCACAACCTGCTTGCCGATAATCCCGGCTTCAAAGCTCAGCATTGTAAAGTACAAGCAGAGCAAGGCGAAGGTCGTGAAGATGTCCATGTGGGAGAAGCTGTGCATAGACGTTATACTCATCGCGGGCTCGCTGGTGTGGTATTTCCTGACGGCAAGGAGCATCAGGAAGCTCTTCGCGGACGGGACTTACGTTTCGGACGGAACTATAAATCCGCTGTACTTCGTGTTCTCGACTATGTTCATCATGGGCGCTGGTCTGTTGTTCATACGCGTTTATCCGTATCTCCTGCGGCTGATATACTATATAGGAAAGCGCTTCTGGTCGGTGCCGCAGTATATCGCGATAACCTCGGTGGCAAGGTCGCAGGGCGGCAGGGAGAGATTCCTGATGCTGTTCCTTTCCGTTACCTTTGCGCTGGGAATATTCTCGGCAAACACCGCCCGGGCGATAAACAACAGCAAATCCGACAGAATATACTATAACAACGGCGCTGACGTGGTCATAGACGCATACTGGCGGCTGGAGAGCGCTGACGATGACACAAGCTATGTCGAGATAAACATGGAGGATTACGAGAACCTCGCGGGAGTGGAGACGGCAACGCGCGTGCTGCGCACGGACGCGAAGGTGACATACGGCGGTATGCGCTCAGACAACGCGGCCGATCTTATGGCGATAGAGCCGGGTAAATTCTCACAGACAGCCTGGTTCAGGAACGATCTCCTGCCGGTGCACTGGTGGAACTACTGTTCGGCGCTGGTGGAGTGCAAATCCGGCGTGCTGGCTTCAAGAAGCTGGGAGGAAAAGGGCGTGCAGCTCGGTGATACCATCTCGGTCAAGATAGGCGGCAACGACAGTGTTGACCTCACGGTCATCGCATTCGTGGACTACTGGCCGGGGATGAACCCCAACGCGCAGGTAGAAACTGAGGACGGAACTCCGACAGGAATTACAAAGGACTTCCTTGTGTGCAACTACAACTATCTCCGCAGGCTGATTGAGCTCCAGCCGTATCAGGTATGGCTGAAAATGCAGGACGGCGCGACCAGCGAACAGCTCTACTCGGATATTGCGGAGAAGAATCTGAAGCTTCAGAGAATTAAGGACAGCAGTCAGCAGCTTATTGAGGAAAAGACCGACCCGGCTCTCCAGGGAATGAACGGCGCACTGACCCTCGGATTCGTTGTAATCATGCTGATGACCGTTATAGGCTTCCTTATCTACTGGATAATCTCGATACGCTCGCGGACGCTGCAATTCGGCGTGCTGAGGGCGATGGGCGTCACCTTTAAGGAGATAATCGCTACGCTGGGCTGGGAACAGCTTCTTGTCAGCCTTGCCTCAATAGCGATGGGATTCGTTATCGGTGGCGTGGCAAGCGATATGTTCGTGCCGATGTTCCGTACGATGTACGACGCGGCGGATCAGGTCCCACCGTTTATCGTGCGCGGAGATCCCGGCGACTATATAAAGATGTACGTTATCATTGCCATAATGCTTGTGGGCGGCTTTGCGGTGCTCGGCGGCATTATTAAGCGTATAAACATCAATAAGGCGCTGAAACTCGGCGAGGACTAAAAAAATATGGGCTGCCGATAAACCCTCATCTTCGTCGTCACTCCGCACTGCGACAGGCACAAAGCCTAGTCGCGGTGCGGGTTCCTAGAATCTGAGGGCTTCTCGGCAGCCCCGGTGTTTTGACTTTTTGACAAGCTACGGGCTGCACCTGTGATTTGGGTGCAGCCCGTTTTTAGAGGTGACCATATAAAAGAAAGGAGGCCGTATTGCGATTACCTTAGCTCAGCGGTCAAGGTGTTCGTAATACGACCCCTCTCAAAGAGTGAGTCAATTTAAAACCTTCTCTATTTCACCCGAAGGGAAGAACGCGTTAAAATCAGCAGTTTTACCTGACCGAAACGGTGAACCGGAACGGACGAACCGCAAGGCTTACCATATCGTATCACGCTAGGAACCGATCTCTGTGCGTCGTGTTCGGGCTGTATTCTTCCGGAATACAGCGGCTTTGCCAGCGCAAAGGAACCTTTGCTCCCCGGGGTACGACCGAAACTCCTGCCGCAGTATGCCTTGTCCTTTACCTGCCCGGCGCTGTGACCCGTCTGCGGGACTTTGCAGAAAGGCTGTGATAGCTGATGACCGTGTGTACCCGGAAATCAAGCGCCTGTTGATATTGATAGGCTATGCGGCGATCCTTTCGGACCGCTTACAGCGCAGCGTCACCCCGCGGAGGCACCGCCGGACAAATGCGCCGGAACTCTGCTGTCTGTGAAACTCTCCGTCAACGCTCCCGATAGCGATCAGGCTTGTACACCATCAGCTTTATTCATCTTTATTTTATATCATTTCACGCAAATTGTCAAGACCTTTATGCGATTTTTCGCTATAATACAGCGGTTTCCGGAAGTTTTCGGCGGGTTTCATCCTAGAATGTGAACATATCTGACAGGATATGAACAAAATACATACCAAACGTCATTCGCCGGACGTCCTCACGGGCGACTATATCCGAGCGGTAGACCTCAACTCCGTCGAGAGTGACCAGATATTCGCCCACGAACTGCCCTTTTTCCACGGGAGCCTCCAGCTTTTCGACAAAGGTGTACTCATATTTCACACTGCCGGAGCGCCCTTTCTTTATTATGCATTCGCCGGTCTGCTTTACCATCGGCTTTATCTCTGTGACTTCGCCGCGCTCTACGGGAATGCTTATGAGCTCCCGGCTGTCTGTCTCCGGGGTGAATCTCTCGAAGCTGGAAAAACCGTAATCAAGGAGCTCCTCCGCTTTTTCGAAGCGCGCCGGATCCTCCCCGCAGCCGAGGACTACCGCCACAAGGCGCATATCTCCGCGCTCCGCGCAGGCAGTCAGACAGCAGCCGGCACCATCGGTGGTTCCGGTCTTTCCGCCTATAATGCCGTCGTAATAGCGCACCAGCTTATTTGTGTTCAGGAGCTGTGTGGCTCCCCCGCGCAGATAGTCCAGCCAGGTCAGAAACCACCCGCGGTAGTACTCTTTCTGCATAAGCTCGGCGGTCATTATCGCTATGTCCTCGGCTGAAGAATAGTGACCCTCCGCGTCGAATCCGACGCAGCCGGTGAAGCGGGTGTTTTTCAGCCCCATATCCTTTGCCCGCTTGTTCATCAGCCTGACGAACTGGGCTTCGCTTCCGGCGGTGTGCTCCGCGAGGGCTATTACAGCGTCGTTCGCGGAACTGATTATCACGGCTTCTATGAGCTCGGCGGCAGTCATTTCCTCGCCGGGTTCCAGCCATATTACGGAGCCCTCGGCGGACGAGGCGTAAGAAGACGCTCTTATAGTATCGGTTAGTGCAAGGGTTCCGCTGTCTATCATATCGGAAAGGACAAGAAGGGACATAACCTTTGTTATGGAAGCCATGGGGAGCTTCTCCTGTGCATTTATCGAATAGAGTATCTGTCCGGTGGACGCTTCCATAAGAACGGCGGCGCGGGGAGCGGCTGTCTGCTCCTCGGCTTTTGCTATATAAGGAAATAATAATATAAAGACAAGTACGAGTGTAATTGAAAGTATTCTTTTCATAAGGACTCCTTTCTCCGGCTTGTCTATTTATATTAAAAAAGAGTCTGAAATATGTAAAACAAATAAAAAAGAAAAAAATAATTTTTTTGCCGAAAGGGGTTGACAAATGATAAAAAAGGTGATATAATAGACAAGCTGTCAGAGATGAGGCGCCGAAAGCTAAAAATCACAAAAAACTTTCGAAAAAAATTCAAGAAACCTCTTGACAAACTCGAAAAAATGTGATATAATAAATAAGCTTTCGAAAAGAAAGTCGCTTCTTTTGAAATTTGAAAAAGAGTTTGAAAAAAATAAAAAATTTTTCAGAAACCTCTTGACAAAAACGAAAAGATGTGATATAATAACAAAGTCGTCTGAAAGAGATGACGA
>CAKSPH010000010.1 GCA_934481355.1 uncultured Oscillospiraceae bacterium
CTATCATTATCTTCGCGACTTCCTTGACGTTTCCGGAATCCGCAACGACTATCTCGCCCTTTTCGTGCCTGGCGGGCACACATTTATTTGCAGTTTTTTTCAGTAGTAAATATGAGATTATATAAGAGCAGTCAGCGGTCAACTTATTGGTAAAATTCTCTATTAAAATTATTAGCTTTTTGTATAAAGCGACAAAGATTGTGTATATTTTGACATCTATCTTGAAATTAGCCTTTATAATGTGGTATAATGTAAAAAAACTATATTTTAAAGGAGAAATCAATATGCTGAAGAAAAAAGTTAGCTTTTACCACCTTTCCGTTCACACTAATGAAACAACCGAGGATCATTTAACTATGAGAAACATCTATTTTTCAAATAATAAAATTGAAGAAATTTTTGAAAAAAAGTATAATGCGATGCAAACCACATCTCAAAATACTCATGTTATTACACTTTACAATGATGCAACACACAAAAATTATGTATATGAAATAATTAGCTATACTGAACACTTGGCTTTTTTGAGAATAGGGCAAAGCAAAGACTCAAATGTTATCGGAATTAGAAATATGTCATCATTGGATATAAATGATGTTCCATTAGAGCATAATCAAAAGCTTGAAAGCTATACATATTGTATTATTGATTTCACAACCGCTGTTATATCTTATACAGAAATAATGGGAGCGCCGACTAAAAGTTCACTTATCACTTTTTTCTTGTCACTTCAAGAGAACGAAAACATTATTCCTGAGATATCAGTTATACTTAATAAAGATATAGTGAATAAAATAAATAAGAAATCTGTCATAAGTCAGATTAATATCAATGTTTCCGTGCCTAGTGATAAAGTGTTGTCTGATGAGTTGGGGGTTCCTATGGATTTCTTTGACTCAATTGAAAATATTAAATCCAGAACTATGAATTTTAAAATTGTAGCTCAACGGAATAAGAATATTTTTGGAGCTCCTGGAGAGTTGGCGAAATTTATCGATTCTATACAACACAGATTTGGAAGTCGTGTAAATCATATTCATGTAAATGCCAGAGACAATGGCGAAAAGACAGAATCGTTTGACCTCCTTAATAGCTTATTGACTCAGACTGCATATATTGGTGATGATAATGGAACTTCTCAATATACTTCAATACAATTTAGGGATGCATTAGTTGCAGCATATTCACGGAATAAAAACGATATACTTAGGTATATTAGAGATGAAAGGGGTGATTAATTAATGATAAAAAAGAATAACATTATTGTGTTATCGGTAGTTATTACGTTCTCGTTGATTTTCAGTTTTATAATCACAGCCTGCATATATGAACGTATATATACTGTAATGACACAAGATAATGACTTCTTATACAACGCTATTTCCTTTTCTGCTGTAATAGGTGGTTTCTTGTTTACTGCAGTTGGCATACTTATGTCTGCGATGGATAAAGAGCGCATTAAAAGATTATGGGATAACTACTATCTTGATAATATGTATCGTTTTGCTTTTGCGGGAATAATATCCAACGTTGTAACTTTCCTTAATTCTTGGGCTATAATTTTCATGAAGGATCCTAACGAAAATCTCAATAAGGCATTTCTCTATGTTGAGATGGCATCTCTACTTGTAGGTGTTGTTTCCTTTTTAGCTTGTATTATCTATATGATCTCAATCATGAAAAAAATGCACAATAATTAAGCTAAATATATGTATATTCAAAGACAGGCAAAACCACATTATGTTTTATTTATTAAACAACAGTCAGTGCCTGTTCCATCTTGAAATGTAATAGCAAAAAATCATTGTGCTATTTAACTGTAAATTGCATTAATTGTTTTTCATATGAAACTCCTAACGCCTACAAAGACGTTAGGAGATTTCTCATTTAGAGATAAAATAGTAAGTATGTCGATTAGACTTGACCTCAAAGCTGGTAATGTGCTTGAACTGGCATTCCCGGACAGCCTGCTTGAACTTACGACCAAGAGCACGCCTTTCAGCATTAGATTTGTTATTCCAGATACCCACAGGGAAAAACTCTTTGAGCTCATGAAGCTGATTTTTGGAGAGATTTCGCATAAAGCTGTATATTAAACGTTTGTCACTATTTGACATGGGATTACCTCTTTCTTAAATGGATTTACGCCATAGAAATCTACGGCGTATCTGTATTTAATAAATTGTTAGTTATTGCACCGTAAAACAGTATCAAAAAAGATTACAAGCATATATTATCTCCTAAATAACATAAGGAGGTAAACCCGCATGATTACTGAAACAACAGCCATGCAGACAACAGCCATTTACAGCGATGACAAAACGCACCGTTACCTGCTCCGAAAGGAATGGGACAGTGAAAAGAAGTCAGCAGAAATCATAATGCTCTATCCGAGTTCCGCAGATACCGTCACGGTAGACCATACAACTATGTTCGTACTGCGTAATCTGGAACGTCTGAACTACGGAAGTGTGAATATCGTAAATCTGTTTTCCGGCATGAGCGGCAAGCACAGCACGTCAGATATTGACGAGGATAATCTGGGCTACATACAGCAGTACGCTGAGAGTTCAGATATCATCATCTTTGCAACAGGCACAGGCGGTGATGGAAACAAAGCAGTCCTGACAATGCAGAAGAAAGTCCTGGATATGCTCGAACCGTATGCCAGCAAGCTGTACTGTATCGCCGACCAGAAAGGAAGAAAATTCTATCACCCTCTGTGTCCTGCGGTCAGATACTGGACGTTAGCTACATTCGATTACAAGGAACTGAAAGCTTATCAAGAAGAAAAGGCAAAGCCAAAAGAAATAGCGCCTGTAAAGCCTGATGAAGATATATCGGTTCCCGAAACGATAGCTGAAATTCCGGTAGAAGAAAAGCCCAAACGCAGAAAGAAGAATACGAAAACAACGTCCTGATGAAACATTCAGGGCGTTTTTCTATTGAAAGGAAAAATATGCTGTATCAATTCAGAACCAAAGCAGAAGCATTGACATTAGCAAACAGGATTCCGGAATATGTGCTGAATCAGCTCTGTGATGTAGCCGGAATTCTCGATAGCTGCTATAACTCCCATGGCATTGACGGCGGCTATATTCTGCTCGCTGAAAATATTCAGGACGTGGAGAACATAAAAAGAATACACGTTGACTATTCAACCGAGCCAGTCGAGAACGTGAAGAAGCTGAACGATTACCTGAGCATTCTCTATCTCCCGGCTACTGAATACTCAATCACGGTGATACTGCCAGAATCCATAGCGCCGGAAGAAATGAAAGGAGATGAATAGCTATGTTCGACAGCAAGAACCGCTACATAACCAGCGGAGTTCAAAGCAATGTCCCTCTGTATATAATCATGATACTCTGGGAGCTGATAGACCGTGAAAAGCAGAATACAAAACTGGATTATCTGCAAATATTCAGGCTCAGCACTGAGAACGGCAAGCAGAGAATCGTCCATGAGCAGGAACAGCCCAAGCCATTCAAAAAGACATATGTGTATCGTATGCCTGAAACATTCACAGGCAAGATTTATGTCATAGATGACGGCGACCACGAAACAATGCTTCTGGCGGAGGAGTACTAAGGAACATAGCCTAAATCTATGTTCCCAAAGGAGGTGATAGCATGGTAGGATGGTACATAGCTGGAGTAGTCGCAGGACTGGCAGTAGCAGTAACAGTTGACTGCATAGTGAATAATACGGAGGTGAGAGCATGATACTCGCATTAGCGGCGGCAACAGCAACCATAGCGACCACAGTTGAAGCATTAGCGGCAGGTGTTACTACCGCTGTTGCTATCTATGGCATTGCTAAGACAGGCAAAAAGCCGAAATAACTGGAAGAAAGAACAGGATTCCACCTGTTCTTTTTTTATCTAAAATTCACGGACAACGGAACACAGCCCCATTTCCCACGGATATCCGCCGGAAAACGCTGTCCGTGGGTAAACGGACAAAACGGAAACCAAAAAGAAAAACAAAAACGTGATTATCAACAATATCTAATTTATCGCAATAAATAAACACAGTAAATATACACAACAAAATCACAGTTGTGAATTAGATGAAAATGGAAATTTTTAAGCATGAAAAATGACCACAGCCGGGTCGATGGGCAAAGACTTCTTTCCGAGTTGATTTTTATATAGCCAAAAAACGCTCATTTTTGCTCCCAGGAATATTATTACAAATCAATCTGCAAGACACCTCGATTTTACGCTCTTTCGATTTGACAAAAGCCAGGATGTGCGGTATACTGTAACCACACTTCAATTTTACGAAGTGAATAAACAGAATAGGAGGGCTACTTTTATGAACACAAAGTATGCCACCGCACCCGATGAGAACGGTACATCGTACTTCGGTACTGTAAACCCGAAGAACAACAAAATCGTTCCTGTCGGTAAAAATATCACCGTAACTAACAAGTTCGTTGATATTGACACAGGCAATGTGGAGTTCACGCTGGAATATGTCAACCTCAATGCTCCGCCAACGCCTGTTACGACCAACGGAAAGCAGCTGATAGATGACCTGAACCGTAAAGGCTATCTAGTCGGCAAGAACACCTCTGACATAGTGACTGATTATGTCAGGGAGCAGCTTGACGACTTACAGCCTATAAACGTCTATCGTAACCTCGGCTGGAGGCTGAAAGACGGTAAACTGCAATTCCGTGGTCACACGCTGTTGACAGCTGACAATGCAACAGCAGGAAACTATGTCGGCGATTACGACATAGCGCCCAGAGGTACAAAGGAAGAGCTTATCGCAGATATGCAGAAATGTATACTGGGTAATCCATACCTTGAACTCAGCATGATTCTGGGGCTGTCCTCTTGCGTAGTAGGCTATCTTGGCTGTTTTTCAACGGTAGAAACCTTAGTGGCTAACATCTATGGACGTTCTACCACAGGCAAGACCACCTGCTCGAACCTGGCAGTAAGTATGTGCTGTAACCCGTCACCAGGAGAGGGAAAGCAATCGCTGTCCAACACATGGTACGGCACTGAAAACGGATTGTTCGCTACGATGGCACAGAACTGTGGCTTCACGATTCTGTTTGATGAGATAGGCATGAAGGACAAAGACCTTGATGTCGTGAATTTCATCTACGGAATATGTTCTGGTAAGCCCAAAGCAAGAGCGAGAAAATCCGGAAGCCTGGCAATGCGAAGGTCGTGGAACACCACGTTCATCTCTACCGGAGAGCATTCCATTTTCACCGACAGCAAACCGCCGGATGGAATGAACGTAAGGGTTCTGAACTTTGGCAATATGCAATGGACGAAAAGCCCAGAGCAATGCCGGGAGATAGAGCGTTTCACGCAAAAACACTGCGGACTTCCCGTAATGCTTCTTGCTGACTATATGCTCACTCTGGATAGTCAGGATGTTCGGAATCGCTGCCAGAAGCTCATTGACAACTTAATAACGGAAATGGATACGAAGAAAGACTACAAAGACCGTATTGCAAAGATTATCGCAAGACTGCTGCTTACAGGCGAGTTATTCAGCGAGTGCTGTCAGGTTCAATTCAATATTGAATCCCTGAAGAAGATACTGCTTGATGTGGTGAAAAAAAGTACTCCTGAATCAGAGTCGATAAGAGCATTCGATGATATTTTGCAGATGGTCGAACTGAATAGGGATAAGTTCAAGGTCAACTTAGGTAAAAATAAACTCATTTATACCGAATGTGATGAACTATATCCTCGCAGAAGTAAACGATGTTATGGAGCAATCATAAGAATGGCTGATAATTCTAAGATTCCACAGAGCTTTGATTATACTCAAGAACGTAGGATTTATATTCTGAGCACCGTGTTTGACTCCTGGATGAACGAATTGGGATATCAAAACAAAGAAAACATTCTCCGTGAATGGCGTACAAGTGGACTTATTGAAACAAAGGATAAAACCCATATTCGCTGTAAAGTTCGCCTCGAAGATGGAGGTCCAAAGGTTCCTTGCGTTTGCATTATTATAAAAATATGTCGTGAGCTGGAAGAAAGAGAAATGATTATTTCATGTGTAGATGTTTTTGGTCAAGAAGTTGTAAAATGCATATCGGATTGTATGGATTATGATTTTTATTCTACTGATTACAGAAAATATCCCAAGAATCCAAACGATGTTGAATTAGTTGGAAAATCACAATTAAGAATAGCTATAAGAAGCGATATCAAAAGATTTCTACACGAATACGTTACAATAAAATTTGACAAAGATAAATATTTAAAATACGTTGAAAAAGAAATGAAAAGCAAAATTACTTCTCCTCCTAGCATGATGGAACAAATAATGCGTAACCTTGACGAAATCGATAAATTATGAACTTGACGATAACGAAAACTGACCTGAAAGAGAGGAATTACCTCTCAGCTAAAATTATTAAACCTGAAAATAAAACTGAAAATCCAGCCGATGACCGAACAGCATTGGAATATGCGGCTGAGATACTACTTAATTTAATCGAAAAAGAAACCGATACGGAATAACACACAAGCAGCCAAGTCCTGACAGACTTGGCTGCATTGATATGCAAAGGAGAACACAATGACAAATATCACAAAGGGTACTGTAATTATTGACAGTCAAGAAACACTCAGACAAGCAGGAATCGAGCCTGAAGCATTCAACTATCTCATGAAGAAGCTGAAGCTCAAAGTGGAGTACGTCGAAACACCTGACTGCCCTAGAGATGTCGATGATATACTCAAAAGCTACGACAAGCTGATAAAGAAGCTATAAAAAAATCAAGAGGGATAAGCCGCTCAGCTTATCCCTCATCTGTATATGGAAAGGGAAAAAAGATGTCAGAAAACACTCTGAAAAAAGCTGTATTCTACGGCAGATACAGTTCTCATTTACAGCATGAAACCTCAATAGAAGCACAGCGGGATATCGTCACAAGATATGCGCTCAATAACGGCTATGAAATAATCGCTGAATATATCGACCGTGCAAAATCAGGAACTACAACTGCAAGACGTGACAGATTCAACCAGATGATACTGGACAGCAGGAACGGAGAATTCCAGTATGTCATTACAAGCAAAATCGACAGATTCGCAAGGAACGTAAAAGATTTCTACATCAGCGAAAACAAGCTGGACGAGAACGGCGTAAAGTACATATCTGCTACGGAGCATTACGATGATAGTACTATGTCTGGTATCATAATTAAGGCTCTCGGAGTAGCGGCGGCAGATGGCTACAGTAAGAACCTCGCTAACGAACTCGTCAAGGGCAAGATGGTGAACGCCAAGAGAGCCAAGCACAACGGCGGTATCGCTCCCCTGGGCTATGATGTAGAACTATCCACCGGAACGCTGAAAATAAACGAGGAAGAAGCAAAGGCTGTCCGGCTGATATTCGATATGTACGTCAGTGGAAACAGCTACGGAGATATATGCCACAAGCTGAACGAACTGGGATATACAACGAAGAAACAGGGAAAATTCGGCAAGAACTCTCTGTATGACATTCTCCATAATGAGAAGTACATGGGTGTGTATGTATTCAACAAGCGTGCCGGAAAGAAAAACAGCCATGCCAGAAAGCCTGATAACGAGATAGTCCGCATAGAGAACGGCGTCCCTGCTATTATCTCTAAGGAGGTATTCGACAAAGCGGCAAAGCTCATGGAGTACAACAAACGTAACTCCGGCGCTAATACAGCCAAGCATAATTATATGCTGAGCGGATTAGTCAGGTGCGGTCACTGCGGCTGTATGATGAGCGGCTGTGCAAAGAAGAACGGAAAAGGCATAGTGACCCATGTGTACCGCTGTGGACATAAGCCGGGAGAGAAATGCGAAAACCATGAGATAAACAGCGATAAACTGGACGAATTCGTCATTACAATGGTGAAGAAATACCTGCTCCGTAAGGAGAATATTCCGGTACTGCTGAATATTCTACGGGAACTCAGCGCAAAGCGTATTACAGGTATCAGCGATGATATCGGTGAGTACTCTCGCAGGCTAAAGGACATCAAAACCAAGCAGGAAAACCTGCTGAAAGCCCTGGAAACAGGCGGTCAGATAGAGTCAGTAATCGACAGGCTGAAAAAACTGGAACAGGATAAAAGTACAGTAGAAAGCAAAATCAGCGAACTGGAACAGAAGAAATCCGTATCAGTCACGGAAGAACAACTGAACAAGGCGCTGAATATTTTCCCGACATTCATCATGTCAGGGAGAACCCCGGAATGTCGGCTATTCATAAGAAACATAGTCGAACAGGTAATTGTGAGCAAGGACAATGCGGCTGTCACTCTGAGAGTGACAGCCGTTTCCTATATGCGTAATCGCAAAGACCGTAAACATATATTATCCTCTGGGATAGAACCCAATAATTATATGGAGGATAAACACCATGAACGAAAACAAAAATGCCGTACTGTATGCAAGATTCAGTTCAGATATGCAGCATGAAACCTCAATCGAAGCGCAGGAAGAAGCAATCCGCAGGTATGCCAAGGAAAATGGATATACCATCATTGCGGAGTACATAGACCGTGCTAAATCAGCTACTACAACGACAAAGCGTGACAGATTCAATCAGATGATAGAGGACAGCAAGGACGGCGGATTCAGTGTCGTAATAGTCCATAAGTACGACAGATTCGCAAGGAACAGGCTGGATAGCACGGTAGCTAAAGCAATACTGGATAAGAATGGCGTGAGGGTAATATCAGTACTAGAGCCTACTGACGATACACCAGAGGGCGAACTGATGGAAGGTATGTTTGAATTACTGGCGCAGTATTACAGCAGTAATCTAGGCAGAGAGGTCATGAAAGGATTCAAGGTAAGGGCGAAGAAGTGTCTGCACAACGGTGGTATTGCTCCTCTTGGATATGATGTAGACTCTGACAGCAAAAAGCTGGTAATCAATGAGAATGAAGCCATAATCGTCCGTAAGATATTCGATATGTACACGTCAGGCTACGGATATAATACTATAATAGCACATCTGAATAAATGCGGCTATGTGACTAAATACGGCAACGAATTCGCAAAGAACTCGCTGTACAGCATACTCCGGAACAAGAAATATGCCGGGTATTACGTCTACAATCAATGGGACGGAAAGCATAATCGACACAGAGCCAAGCCGGAAGATGAAGTAATATGTATCCCTGACGGAGTACCTGCAATAATCAATGAAGAAACATACGACAAAGCCGCTGAAATCATGGCAAAGCATAAGCTGTCGCCGGGAGCGAACACAGCTAAAACAACATATCTGCTAAGCGGAATGATACGGTGCGGTCACTGCGGTGCAATCATGACAGGAAACAGGAGAATGAACGGAAAGGGCTATACATACTGCTCCTATCGCTGTCAGCATAAGCAGTCAACGGAATGTGCCAACAAGGAAATCAGGCATGATAGGATTGAAGAATATGTATTACAGGTGCTGGAACAGAACATATTCAACGAGGACTACATACCCGATATCATAGCCGAAATCAAGGAGCAGGCGGTATATTATAATGAGAATGTAGAATCCGAACTGAATGAGATATCCATGAAACTGGAACGGATAAAGATACGGCGTAAAAATATACTGAATGCTGTCGCTGATGGAATAGCCGAATCAGATTTCAAAGATATGCTGGAACAGCTCAAAGCCGATGAATATTCATGTATCAAACGTCAAAAAGCGCTCAGCACCACAGAAACTGATATAGATATATCTACCGCAGAACTGACCGAACGTATAAGCGAGCTGTCCATATACATCTATGAAAGAAATATAGCTGAATGCAAGAAATTCATAGGTCAGTATGTGAAAAGCGTGGTAGTATATGACACAAAGGTAGAGGTAACGGTCACGATACCATCTGAATTATTATGCGGCTGTGAATACTCATTGACCCGAAGCGTGGGAAGAAAATTCCTGCCTATGCCACGATAACCTCTACTATTCTGACACCCATGCTGACACCCATACTCTCATATATACTCCAGGGAAAACACGAACAAGCATTCATTTAACATCTATAAAAGATAGAGCTGAATACAAACGAAAATCCCTCTCGGAAAGCATTCCAAGAGGGATTCTGTATCTCTACCAACACATGGGTAGAGAGCGTGATGGTCGAGATGACAGGATTCGAACCTGCGACCTCTGCGTCCCGAACGCAGCGCTCTACCAAACTGAGCCACATCTCGGTATATCTCTTATCGACTTTAATATTATATCACAGCCTATTGGATTTGTCAAGAGCTTTCTGGAAAAAAACTGATTTTTCTGAGTTTTTTGTTTCAAGAATTGATATTTGTAACCTCTAAAAACCGGGACGCGAGCAGATTTCGTGCATGATTTCTATCAGATGCAAGACGTTATACTAATTCCCAATACACATAATATGCACAGGAGGTTTTTAGAGGTTATCATAATATATACCGGCAAAACCTTACAAGATACCGGCAAAACCTTACAAGCCACGCCGGGATAGACCGGGCTCAGTGTTTAAGTTATAATGAAAGCAGTATTTGGACTGACATATTCCTCCTGTTATTTATACTGCCCGATCATCTTATCAAGCTCCGCCTTGTATTCCTCAACAAAATCATCAGGCGCTATGACCTTTACCCAACTCCCCTGCGAAAGCAGATACATCATTATTCCCGTGCCGTAGACCTCCGCTTCGACAAGCGCCCTGCCGCCGCTGATATCCAGCACTACCGCAGTCGGAAGCCTGTCCAGTATCGCCTGCAAGGACGGTCCGCTGTACTCGAACCGGACAGTCCTGCACACGCCGGGGAACATGAACTGTATCTTCTTCCGGAGCGCTCCCTCGTCGAAATCCACGCCGTGCGGAAGTTCGAATTTCGTGCGGTGTTCGACGACCGACGTTATCCTGTCCACCCGGAAATACACCGGAGAATAGCTCTTGTCCTCCGCCTTGTACGCGATGAGGTAGAAGTAATATTCGCTGAACATTATCGACGCGGGACGTATCGTGTGCGTTACCCGGTCGCGGTTCATCTTGTAGTAGGTTATCGTAATTTCCGTGCGGGAGCGGATATCCCCGGCGAGCTTCCACAGCATATCCACAACGCCCTCGGAGCAGTCGTGCCGTACCTCGCAGTAGTGGTACTTTTCCTTGGAAATAAGGCTGTCAAGCAGCGCCTTATCCCTGGTGGAAGTGAACCTGCGGAGCTTCCCTATTATCTCCAGCAATTCCGGCTTGCTGAATGCGCGGCTCCCTATCAGCACCTTTATCACCGCCAGAGTTTCGCTGTCCCGCAGGAAATCGTCTATCCGCAGGGTGTAGCACTTTGCGCTCCTGTCGTAGACAAGCTCCGCGTGACCTGTCAGATCCCGGTTTTCCGCCAGGAAACAGCGTATCTCGCTGATATCCCGGGCAATGCTCTTGGCGGAAACTCCGTATTCATTAGCAAGCTCATTGACCGTTATCTTCTCGCCGCGCATTCCCCGCAGGAATATCGCAAGGCAGCGTTCGTTCTTTTCTGTGCTCATATGCCCTCCACATCCAGTTCATGTTTGCATTTTACTACATTTTCCGAAGCAATTCAACATATTTCACGAAACCGGGTAAATAATTATATGACCGCATTTCGGACATATCTTCACGGATTTGCTTTTCAGCTTCGTGCCACAACCCGGACAGAACAATTTCAACGGCAATAGATTCATGCGTTTCATCTCACTTTCTGATAACATTGTACCATTCCACTGGGACGCGCCTTTGTCCGTATAAAATCTTCCCGATAAGCCATCATTACTAAATGTAAAGTTCCTGCACACCTAGTATAGCACAACAATAGCTGTTTGTCAATGCGTCCCTTACTTCGAGTAAGTTCAGCAAAACCGGACAGTATGTTATACTTTTATTAAGGGGGCGGTCAGAATGGGAACTCTTGGCGAAAGACTACGCGATCTTCGCAGCAAAAACGGAATAACTCAGGCGGAGCTTGCGGAAAAAATATTCGTGAGCGAAAGCTACATCGCGCTTATTGAATTGAACAAGCGGAATCCCAGCACCGAAATTCTCGGGAAGCTGTGCGATCACTTCGGCGTTTCAACAGATTATCTGCTGACCGGGGAATCCTCCGAGGACGATATCCTGCACGTCAGGGAGTGGCGGAAACTGGTTTCCGGGCGGAGCGACCGTGAAATCACCAGCGCGCTGAAGCTGGTGCGCTCATTTTTCGAGAGCGTTGACGAAACAAAATGACCTTTACCCGGACGGTCGTCTGTCCGGGTGATTCTGTATCATTATCGTGAGGTGATACAGTTGACGGAAAAGGAACGTCTGATCTCAGAGCTTGTCGAGCTGCTTTCAGACCGGAGCGCTGACGATATCCGGCGGATAATTCAGCTTGTGAAAGAATATCTTTCGCTGGTTGATGAAAACAGAAATTCCCCCGTGTGACCGGGGGAATTTTCGTTATACTTTGGAAAGAAGCTCCGCTTTCTTGGCGTTGAATTCCTCGTCGGAAAGTATTCCGGCTTCCTTTAATGCGTTCAGCTTCTTGAGCTGCTCCAGCGGGTCGTCTGCGGGAGCGGCGGGCCTGGAAGCGTCCTTGTTCAGTTTGCCGAGTATCTTGTTTTCGCGGAGGAGGTCGAGCAGCTCGCGGCACTTCTGTGCCTGGCCGTATATCGAAACTCCGGTGAGCATTTCTACGCGGGTCATAAGCTCGTTACCCTCGTCGTCGAGGTGGGTTATCTGAATGTTGTTTTCCTGCTCCAGACTCTTGGTGTCGCTGCTGCTGGAAAGCAGGAACTCCGTGTTGCTGACCTGCCGCTTCACTATCTCGAACTTGACTACCCTGTCATACGGAATGGTGAACAGCTCGTCGCCGAACCATGAATTTTTAGTTTCCAGCTCCGGCTTGAAAATGAAGCTGTCCGGCATGATGTTGAATCCGAACGCGGTGGGATCCATTTTGCCGTTCGGCTTCTTCGGGAATCCCCCGAGGTACACCACCTGATACCGCGCGATACTGCCCTCGATGGGCGCTTTCGCTTCCGCCGCGAGCGCCTTGTGCTCGTCCATCTTTGCCTTTGCGTCCGCCATGCCCTCGCTCATCTTGGACTTTGCGTCCTTGAGCGCCGCGCCCGCCTTTTCGCCTGCCTGCGAAGCCTTGTCCTTCAACTGATCAAAAAATCCCATGATAATTACCTCCTGTCTGGGTTTGATACACTGATTATAGCAAACCGGCAGGACATGGGAATGTCCGTGTAAAATTATTGTGGGCAAACCATCTGAATCAGGGGATCCCTAAAAAAACAGTGTGAAAAGGAAAACGGGCAGATTGCGCCGAATGCGGGGAGGTTTGACGAAGCCTGCGGTGTGCTGTACATATTTTAAAATGTATCAGATTTTACGCCATTTCCGAAAAAAATCATGGTATAATAAACACAGAAGGTTTGTTATAGTCCTTAAATGTCCATATTCCGGGGAGGTGAGATTCTATGCAGTTTCTGTATATTCTTCTTATGCCAATACTGATTTTACTTGACGCCGCAAAGAGGAAGTAAAATCACTTACCGGAAAACACACCGTACTTTGTCTTAAGCCGCTCCAGCTTTCTGCCGAGCGGCTTATTAAGCGCCAGCAGGAAAACGACATTTGAAACGCAGTATACTGCAGTAACCGGAGCCGCCGAAGCTATCGCCGCAAGCCACAGTTCACCGGTGAAGCTCCCGCTCAGTGAAAGCACCGTCCACACGTCCATTACAAAAGAGTAGCCTATGCCTGCAAGCACTCCGAAAATGCACAGCGGCACCGGCTTATCAAGCAGACCTTTTCTTCCGAGTATTCCGGCGGTGGCTCCGATCAGCCCCCAGCAGAGCATCTGGAACGGCGTCCACGGACCCTGTCCGAACCAGATATTCGAGATGACCGCAGAAATAGCTCCGGTCATGAATCCCGCCTGCGGACCGAAATGCCGTGCAGACAGCGCAACGATGGCAGATACCGGTTTAAAAAACGGTACCGGAGCAAAAATGAACCTCCCGGCGGCGGAAAACGCGGTCATTACGGCGACCAGAATAAGTTCTCCCGCGGAGGGAGCCCTCTTCTCAAAGGAAAGGAAAAACGGAATGCAGCACAGCAATGCTGCGGCCGCGCTTGCCGTCCAGTAACCCGCGCCCCCCGACAGGACTGCGCCTGAAACAGCGGCGGCGGCAACCCCTGCCGCCGCCAGAACAGATATCAGCTTCTTCATTTCCTGTGTCTTTTTTCGATTCCTGCGAGGATATCGTCCACAGCATATCGGGACTTATCCCTTGAATCATCGTCGTCTGCGATGAGGTCGCGCCGATTCTTTGCCGCCAGGATATCAGCACTGCGGCGGCTTCCCTCCGGCTTCGCCCCACGGGATGGCGCTGCTGCGAGGGCGTCCTCAAGGTCGATTATGGATTTGCTGGATTTCCCGGACTGCTTTCCGGCGAGACCTCTGCCTATCTGCGGAGCCTCCGACTGGGCAAAGAATGCGTCAGGACGCTTGGCCGGCTTCCCGGGCTCGCTCCTGATCTCGGGACTGACCTCGGGAGTCTCGGATTTCTCCGGTTTTATGGAGGTCTCCGGCTTTGCCGGAGTTTCGGCCGCAGGCATGGTATTCACAGTGCTGTCGATATATCGCTTCGCTGCCACAGGCGCGGGAAGCGTGGGCTTTTCCGGCGCAGGATTCTTCTGTGCGGCCGCCTTTGCGAGAGCTTCGAACAGCTTTGCCGCATTATCCTGCGGAGCAGGCTTCTGCGCTGGCTCTTCCTTCTTAGGAAGCGGAGAATTCAGCAGGGAAAGAACGTCCGCGTCAGACATTGAGGGAGCGGAGCTCCTGGGCTGAGTTTCCTTTTTCTCACCGTATGTAAACAGTATGCTGTCGGCTGTCGTTTTCTTCGCGGAAGATTCCTTAATAAACGAAGCGCTTCCGCTTGAATTCACGGCGAACTGCGGTGAAAGCGGCTCAGGCTCGTGGTTTTTCACCTGCGGAACTATCTCAGGGATAGGCTTTTCCGCAGATTTAGTGCGAAGGAAATCACACAGGATCAGGAGCGCACACGGGAGCACCGCCATCACAAAAATTCCCCATGGAGTTTTAGTGAAGGTAATGAACGTCCCGAGGAACGGACTGCACCAGCCCGCCTTCCCTATCATGGCGTTTTCGCTGATAACGGTGCTGTCTGAGCCGTTGACCAGTGAGAGATAGTACACGCCGTCGCTCAGCTTGAAGTCCGAGTAGTATCCCATCGCCAGCGGAGCGTTCCTGTCCATGGGATCGGTGCTGTAAAGCACAAGGTTCCCCTCCTCCAGATCATAAGGCGCACAGGATGTCGTGATGACAGCACTACCGGCAGGAACACTGTCATAATCGCTGCTGTCGCATATGAACAGGTTGAATCCGAACACGCTGACTGTATTCGCTGACCCAAAGGCAGCAGCAGTGATTATCATCAGCAGACAGAGCAGCCCCAGCAGTCCGCTGATGGCGATTCCGGCTATTCTTAATATTTTTTTACCCGAATTTATAAAAAACACCTCTTTTGCACTTGACAAATCTCGGATTTAAGTATATAATAATATAGTCACCGCAAAACGGTTATTTTAATTATAACATAGCTGCGGCTTTATTTCAACCCTTTTTGCAGATTTTTTTGCTGGTATAGCTCAGTTGGTAGAGCAGCGCATTCGTAATGCGCAGGTCGTGGGTTCGAGTCCCATTCCCAGCTCCATATTGAGAACCCCCGCCAGATGGCTTGTAGAGCCGCCTGGCGGGGATTTTTGACGCCTGAAACCGCGACGCGCAACAAATGTATTTTGCCGCGTTTTTGCGTACTTTTTCGCAAGTATGGGTGTCAACATGGGTGTCAAATTTGGCGTTAAAACTATTTTATCGTGATAAGTAGAGTAAATGCAACCGCCAAAAATTCAAGTCCTGTTTTATGCAAAATAACGAAATCCCCGGAGCCTGCGCCCCGAGGAAAGTCAATAGTGTAGAATTAGAGTGAAGTTCGAGTGATTTTCGAGCACCCCAGCGCTCGAAGCTTCCCGGCGATGTCCTCTGCCCTGCTCTGGGCGACAGTGATCTCGGCGGTAATCCTGACCTGCTTCTCCGGCGCAACCATCGCCCGGAACCAGTCCATATTCTTGCCGAATATGATGAGCCAGTGCTCCGGGTCGCCGTGGTTGGAAGCGTATCCCCGGGCGCAAGCCTCCTTATGGCTGATGATGTTTTCCGGCTTTATGGTCGGGTAGTTCTTCATGAGCCGCTTGCAGAGGTCAGCCGCAAGCCCGAAGGCCTCCTCGAAGTAGGCGCGGTCGTTCAGCGCGTCCTCGCAGACCTCTATCTGTATGTATGCGGGAGCGTAGTTGTAACTGCCTTTCGAGCCGCTTCCGCAGCCCCAGCAGCATATATCCCACGGCAGCAGCTTCGCCGCCCGGACTGTGCCGCTCTTATCCCTGCCGATGACCGCGTGAGGGCAGACATCGGTGCTCGCACGGTCAAAGTAGTTCTTGTAGGGATTCTCCCCGCAGATATCCGGCGCGTTGACATAGCGTTTCAGGTTCGGATTATTCGCCCCAGTGCTGTGAATGATGATTCCCGCCGGACTTCCCGCAGGCATTTTCCGAGCTGCCACAAATGCGCCGTTATTCCGCGCGTACGCTTCAAATGTTATCGCCATTGTCGTTGTCCTCCTTGTGGGAACTGTCCGCCAGTCCCTCGCCGATGGTGTACCCCACCACCGCCGCGGTTGCCATAATGCAGCCGCTGACGGTCTGGGCGACCTCGTCCCCGCCGCCGAAGGCGAGGATCAGTCCGGACACCAGCGCCGCCACGGATACCCACCACTTACGGCTTGTAAGTTTTCTCTTCCAGTTAATTTTATTCATGTCTTTTTTCCTCCTGTTCCAGGTCCTCAATTCTGTGATTGATGACCTTTATCTGCTCCTCGACCACCGGCATACGGCGGGCGAAGTTGTTGTGCTCCGCAACCTTGTTTTCAAGCTGCTGGATCCTGTACGCGGTCAGCTTCGAGCTGACCAGTATTCCGCCGAGGGAGCCCCCGAGCGTTCCTATCAGCGATATTACCGCCACAATTACACTGCTGTCCATTATTCCCCCTCCAGTGCTGCAATCCTTGCCTCCAGTTTGTCAATGGCGGTGCTGTCCGGTATCCTGCGCCATTCCGACCAGGTTCCGTCATGACAGAATCTGATATGCACCGACTGCTGCCAACGAAAGCAGCCCGTTGCAATCTGAAATGCACGTCCGTCATTAGTTCCGGTTAATACTTCGTACCACACACCCTCGCCCGGCGTTTCAGGGCAGTTGGGGATATAGTCGGTGGCTTCCGGGTTATCGGCATTTCCGGATACGCTCACCCATTTGTTCCAGCACGGATTATCCCGGGGCAGGTTACTGGAAAAGATATCTTTGTTGGTTGAGCCGTATATTTCCCCGTGAAGATTGACGGGGATATCCGAAAGTTCCGCCTTGCCGTTCCATGTTGATTTTTCGGCGGCTGTGACGTGAATATCCGCGTTCCCCGCGTGAGCATTTATGGCGGCTCTTGCTACATCATCAGCACCCGAGCCGCCGGACTGTGCCGATTTACCGAAAGGGCATTCTGCGTAATCTGAGCCTACCAGCAGCACCGAGCCAGTGCCGAGCAGATACACCGTGCCGTTCGCACCGTATACCGCCGCAGCCTGTCCCGCCGGAATGCTGATCACACCATCCGCTCCCGCCGAAATTCCTGCCGAAGCCGAAGCGTAAATCACGTCCGCGCCGTCGTTCCTGAGCCACGCGTTCGCGCCGCTGGAATATTCCACCTTGATTTCCTTGCCTGCGAGGTTGATTGTTTTTGATGTCATGTGTTGCCTCCTATATATTTTTTCATTAAGTACGCTGAGTTGTTACGAACCGTTGCTTCATCGTGGTATTGTGAGCCAAAAGCGCATAGAACAATATCGGTACTTGTGAGTTCGTGATTTCCCGGGATCTTGCCGCCTCTGTTGGAGAAATTAAGCAGCATATTTCCACCGTAATTTCCTGTATAGATTCCGTTTTGAGTACCAACCAAAACCGAATCAATATACAGCGATATCTTTCCGCTGTCGCGAGTGCAGCATACGATGTGAAAGCCAGAGGAATCAACGCTTGACGGTATATCTCGCGCCACCGCGGAAAATGCAATTGTATTATAATCGGATTCCTGATCGAACAAGCTGAATACATCGAATCCATAATACTTACTGTCAATGGACAAGTGCTTGGTGATAAGCGGGAACCATGTCACTCCGTCAGCAGATTTGTAATCAGCCCGCACTATGGCATACACGGTATTCGGCTCATCACAGACAAGCGAACCATACTCCCTCACATCAAAACGCACAGCGCTGCCGTTTTCAGAACCTCCGGACAGCGTGATGTCGTTATATCCGGAAACCGAATTTCTCCAGCGGCTGTTCGCAATATCCCGCGTATCCGGTGTGAACATTCCGAAAATACCGTCCATCACAAATTTAGGCTTGCCCAGCCCCCTGCACATCGCCACAGCAAAAAATGCCGCGTTGTGCAGCGCCACATCGGTGATTCCTGCGGAAATCTCCGGCTCCAGGCTGTTCCCATTGCTGTCGCTGATTTTCGATATCAGTCCGGTTTCCGCGTCCTTTTCGACGGCGTATGTTATGCCGTTGCATTTTGCGGACAGGTCGGTCAGGTACTGGTATTCGGTGAGAACAGCAGACGTTGCCCCCGCCGCTACCTGTTTCTCCGTTGCCTCCTGACGATTCTCGGAGTTTCTGTTCTGCGCCTTGCTTTCCGCCGTGCAGGATATCTTCTCGACGAACCCGCCCGTACAGCTCAGCGAAAGCTCCTGCTCCATGACTATCGCCTTTTTCTGAGAGCCGTCCACATCAACGACTGTGAACACATCGCCCGGTTCGAGGATATTCTCCGCCGGCATTTCGAGCGATACCGCCGAATAATTCAGCCCGCCGAGCCTGTTCCATGCATATTCAGCGATTCCGACCGTTGCAAACGGGTCAAACGCCGTCACTATGCCGTCGGCGGTCTCGTCGTACTCCGAAGCCGTGCCGTCAATGTATATCTTGTCGTCGCCGCCGCGCTGGAACAGTATCCCCCTTACCGTGTAACCACTTCCGCCCGCGATATCCAGCGAGTAGCACCGCCCGTACTGGACGGTCTTTTCGACCTCCTCATAAGCCGAAAATTTCAGCACCTCTCCCGGCGAAAACCGCGCGTTCCTGCCGTGGCTTGCCGCAATGTAGCTGATGAGCTCCCGCGCCGTGTAGCCGTCGGGGGCTTTCTCTATCGTGATATCCTCGCACACAAAATCAGTCGTGAATCCTGCACGGGCGCAGAGGTAGTTCAATACCGCCTGCATTTTGCACGGAAATGTCGGAGCAGTTGCCCGGCTGGTGTCTATCCAGCGGACGCGCTTGTCGAGCCTGCTCATCATGTCGTAAGCCTTGACCGCAGTAACGCCGTTCCGGGTGACCGCCTCGTCAACGTAGAACGTCCCGAGCTTCACCCAGTCAAGGACAGGGGCGGTGCACCGGCAGTACACCTCTATCTTCTTGCCCTTGCCGCCGAACAGCGTGGTAGCCTTTGTCTGGAGCGTGAGCTTGTCCGACATACACGCGCCTATCTGGAGCTGGTCGGAACAGCTCCGCAGGATATCAACGCTGATGATATCCCCGAGCCACAGCGCGTCGCCCTCCGCGGAATTGCCGTACACCTTGACATACACTCCGAACTGCCGCCCGGAGCCCTGAACCTGTGCAAGGTATTCGTCTGTAACTGTCCTCATCTCACATCTCCTCGAAAATCAGCGAAATGTCGCTGCACATCACGTCATCGCCGTCCGCGTAGAGCACCGGGGTCGGAATATCCCCGCTGAGGTGCACTGAATACACGCTGCTATCAACGCTGACGCTGAATGTAATCGGCTTTATAACCGTCTTTATCTCCTCCCACTTCGCACGGGGAATCAGCGGGAACTGCACCGAAATGCGCTTCTTGCAAAGCTCGGAGATACGGTCTACCACCAGCGAGCCGTTCAGGGTCTGGCTGACCGACTGGCTCCGGAACGTATCCGAAATATCCGGTGGCAGGATCAATTTGCTGACGTCGATATCGCCTATTTTAAGTACCATAGCACCTCCTAGAAATTAAACGGCGATTTGCCAGAGCGCTTCGCCATAATGTTGCAGTCGCGGACGCACGCTTTGCCTATCGTCAGGTCGTCGGCGGTGAGCTCGATAGTCATATCGCCGAATGCGCTCTCAAAGCCCTCGACTTTGCGCTGGAGCTTGGTTATCGCGTTTATCACGTCCGCGAGGTCGGTCTCCTTTGAGGCGGACGCGCTTTCCGCCGCCCCGGATACTGCGCCGGTCAGGGCGTTTATCTGGTGCGCTGACGTGGTCTTTCCGAGGACGTCCTTGCCGATGAGGGATTTCAGCGCGGCGGTCTGGTCATTGTCCCACATGGTCGGGACGTAGCTTGTAATGCTGATGAAATTTCCCTTGCTGCCTGACGCCGCGCTGCTTGTAGAGCTTGAAGCCTTAGTGCTTTTCGCTGAGGTTTCAACGGTCGGAACATAAGGCTTATAAGTATACTGGCTGTCACTGTTGCCGGATTCTGTTTTTTCAGAGTATTCAGTGTTTCGCCAGTTCCCCGCAGTGCCATTCGATGGTATATATGTCTTGCCGCCTGAATATTCACGGTTACGCCAGCTTCCGGCGGAACCGTCAGACGGCAGGTGCGTTGCATTTGCGTCCTGATAGTTCTTTACAACTTCCTGATTGACTTCATCGGCTTCCTTGTACTTTTTATAGGATTCGACATAATCCTTGTAGTACTTGGATATGTCCCCTCCAGCGGTATCAAGCCCCGCTTCCTCGAAAGCCTCAACAATCGCTTTGTATGCCGCAGTCTTTTCAGCGGTGCTTCCGGATACGCTAACGTTGTAATCTGGCTGTCCGTTGCCGTTTATAGTAATGCTCTCTTTGCCTATGGCAATGTTTTCATTGTCAGCGGCAAGTTCTTCAAACAGCTTTTTTACTCTCTCGTCACGCAGCGCGGCAGCACTATACGAAAAAATCGGTTCTCCAAAAACAGGGCCGCCAAACGTATATCCGTCTATCTCGTTGGATTTATTAGTATAAACGATATCGTTTTCCGCCTTTTCCTGCTCAAGATATTCATTGAAGGCAATCGTTGCGTCCCGTCTGGCGTCCTCGTCCTTTTTATCGGCGATTTGTTTAAGCAAGCCAAGCTGCTCCGAATATTTCCCGTTTACAAGATCGATTTTTTCAGCTTCAGCTCCATAGGTGCCTATGAGTATGTCCTGAATTTCCTGTAAACGTTCCTTGGCTTCGCCTGTGTCATCCGCAGAAGTTTTCAGTTCCTTGTATTCGTCCGTAAGTTTGCTGAGTTCCTTGGCGGCATTGCCGGAGTCCTTTGCAGCTTCATTTAATTGCGCTGTTTTGTCGTGAAGCGCCTGAACCTTTTCAGCGGTAGTTTCTGTTGTTTCGTTGAACGCGGCTATCGCAGCTATTGCTCCGGAAGCCAACGAGGCAATAAGTACAAAGGGATTAGCTGCGCCCGCTACATTCAATGCTACCTGTGAAGCTGTTGCCGCGTCTGTGATAGTCTTGAATGCTTTCAGTGCGGAAATTGCGGCTGAAACCGCATTACCTATTTTTATCGCAGTATTGAAAGTAATAAGCGCCGCCACTATTGCTACAATAACATCACGCATTTCCCATGCCGTTTTTAGAGCGTTGCTAATAAAATCAACAGCGCTTTTCAGCAGGTGGATAAGCGAAGGAATGTGCTTTGCCGTAAATTCCGAGATTTTTTTCGCGATATCCGCAGCCAACTCAATAAGAGGCGGCAGAAGCTCGGTCACCATCTGTGAGATTGGGTCAATAAGCTCAAGCAGTGATTCCACTAATGGCTCCGCAGCTCTGAGCAGTACTGGCACCACTTTCTTTGATATCTCGCTGAGTTTGTTTATAACGCCCTCTACCAGTGGAATAAGCTCATCGCCCAACGGCTGTATAAGCAGTTCGACCTGCCTTTGCAAGCCGCCCAGCGCGTCAGAGAGCGAGCTGTAATTCACCTCGACTATCTCGTCCACAGCCCCCGCGCAGTCGTAGGCGCTGTTGGAGATGTCCCCGAGCGCCTTCACCGCGTCAGCGCCGAGATCCTCCCACATGGTGCCGAACAGGTTTACGCCCGCTTCGTTCTGCTTGATAGGATCCTCCATATCGCCGAGCGCTTTAACGACGGTCTGGAACGCGTCCCGGGCAGCGTCGCCGCCCTCTGCGAATTTCTTCACCATATCCTCCGCGTCGTAGCCGAGAGCTTCGAAGCCTTTCTTGGTGGTGTCGGAGCCGTCAATGGCGCGGATAGAGAACTCCTTGACCGCGTCGCCGATTTTGTCGAGGTTCCACGCGCCGTTCTCCGCGCCGTTCGCGAAAATCGTGAACATATCGTCCGCGGAAAGCCCGAGCTTCTTGAACTGCACGGAATATTCCGAGATATTGTCCAGCAGCTCCCCGGAATAGTTCAGACCGTCCTGCGCGCCCTTTGCTATGTAGTCGTAGGCGTCCTCGGCGGCAATGCCGAAATTCTCCGCCATCGCCTTTGCGGCGCGGGAGGATTCTGCAACGTCCATGTCGAACGCGTCCTGCAATGCGTAGGCGCTCTCGGCGACCTTTTTCAGCGGCTCCGCGTCCATCTCTCCGAGGTTCTGCGTTATTGTGGAAATGCTCGTGGCAATATCGTCGAAGCTCTCGCCGAAATTGTCGCCGTAGACCTCTTTGATGACATCAGAGTATTTCTGGGCTGCTTCTGCGCCCGCTCCGGTTGCGGAGGACACACGCTTCACAGCTTTGTCAAGATCGTCCGCAGATTTGACGGCGGCGGTACCTATTGTCACGCCGGCAGCGGCGGCCGCAGAAGCAGCGGCTCCTATTGCTTTTATTGCCCCCAGAGCCGCTTTTTCAACCTTGCCAGCAGATTCACCTATTATCTTTTCTGCATTTTTCAGGTCGTCAGGGAGCTTGCTGTTGTCGCCCCGGATATGGTATACTACTTCTCCTTCGGGCATTGTTCCTCCTTTCGGGTATGAAAAAAGCACGCTGATTTCTCAACGTGCTTTAAGTATGGCTTTTTCTTTTTTTAGAATAATGTCGATATAAACCAAATGACTGAGAAGAATACGCAGCCCAGGAGTATCACAGCTATTATTCTGACGTATTTCCTGATTTCACGGAGATAGAAATCATTGTCCTCTGGCTGTTCAGGATTTTTCCCACTCTTGATGATACAACGAACTATGATAACAAAAGCGACTGCTGCAATCACCCAGAATGCGAGCTTTCCTAAACTAAAAGAATTCACTGGCGTGGAAGCGGCTGAAACTGCAGTAGATATAAAACTCATCATGGCAAATTACCCCCAAATGATATTTTTCTACATTATAGCACGTCCCGCCTGAAATGTCAACACTGAAATCATTCAGCCTGCGCCATTAGCATATCAAACAGCCCGTCCCAACCGCCGTTCTGCTTCTGCGGAGCCCCTCTTGTCGGCAGCGCGTACAGCGTTTTCAGCTCCGTGAGCCGCCGGATATACTCCGCGTTGTTCTTGTTCGGGGGCGGGATATCCTCCGTGCGTATCCGTATCACCTGCTTTATCGGGGAATCCTCCGGAAGTCCCCGGAACATCGCGAGAAACGCGCACCAGTGCAGCCGCCCGCGCTCGTGTATCAGGTCGATACCGTACACCTGCCGGAACGAAGCGTATATCTCCTCGGCGTCGAAACTGAAATCTACGCACCTCTGCGGCTGCTTCTGCGTTGACAACCTGCGCTGCGGCGGAGCTATCACCTCGTCCATAAGCTGCCGGAGCACCCGGCTCTGTACCTCTATCGGCGGAGCCTTGCGGCAGTCCACCAGCCATGAGAACCCCGCCTCGGTAGTCTCCTCCGGCGTGAGGTCTGGGTCGTCCAGAATATCGTAGAACCGCAGCACCCGGTCGAACCACAGTGTCAGCCGGTATTCCTGACCGTCAACGGCAATGCGGTCGGGGAACGGCTCGTACAGCTTCATCTGAGCTTCTTTCCCCTGCGGTAGATTCCCTTGAGCTGCTCCCGGCGGCGTGCTATGCACTCGTTCACCCGGGGGAGGATAACGTCGTAAATGTACGGCACAATCGCAACGGACATCTCAACGTAATTTCCCCCGAAGAACCCGCAGATGGTCTCCGCGTTCTCCCTGCCGAAGCACACCGCGAACACACCGCGCACTGCCCTGCCATACTGCTCGTAAGCCTCGGCGTAGTCCTTGTCGGAAGCCGCCTTTTTCAGCGCCTGCTCGGCGGTCGTGATGTCGGTCAGGTTCCTGCGGAGTTCCCCCGCAATGGCGTCGATATCAACTTCGATCTCCAGATTTGCGGCGGGCTTTCCGTCCTCTGCGCACAGCTCCAACGTGTCGCGTATCTTCTCCGATCTCTTTATCTGATACATTTTCTGCTCCTTTCAGCATTAAAGCCCCGTCTTTTTCTCGCCGGTGTCGTCCAGGTCGCCGGTCTCAACGGTAGGTTTGCCGTTCATTGCCATGACCACGGTCACGGAATTCGGCGCGGTGGATTCGCCGCCCGCAATGGCTATCTGCGTGAGCGTTACCGGGCAGGTGACTATCTGCCCGTTGCGGTTCATCTTGATATCAGTAACGCGCGCCGCGCCGGGGCTCCACTGAATCTTGTCGAGATAAGCGCACACCGGGTCGCTCGACATAAAGTCGCCCTGGAGCGTGATGGTCGGCGCGAAGCCAGTAACGGTGCTGGAGCTGTACCCGCCGTCAGCAAGGTAGGACGCGGAATATACGTTCTCGTTCAGCGCGTTCGCGCAGTTCTTGAACGCGTTGCACATGGATTTGTAGGTCGCAGTTTCCTCCGTAGGAGTGGTGTTGATGAACACCTTGGTCTCGTGGTTAAGCTCCACGCCAGCGACCTTGGGTAATGTCTGGGACATAATAATTCTCCTTTCAAATCATAACACGCAAGCTTACGGACAGCGAATATATCCAGAATCCGCCGTCCGTGCCTACGAATAAGGGCTCGCTGCGTACCTCCGCGTTGACGACAGGTGCACCGAGCCCGGCTGTATCGCAGGCGTTGACTATCTCACAAAGACAGCCGTAAGCCTGCTCCTGTTTCTTGAATTTAGACAGCACGTCGAGGGAAATCACCGCCCGGCGGTTCGCGAGGTCCAGCGAGGTGAACTCCCGGGAACCTGTCACCACCTGCATTGCAATGCTCTCCCCGGTCGAAAGAAGCCCGACGGACACCGGCTGTCCTGTGGTTTTCTCCGCAAAAGCCCGGAATGCTTCGACTGCCTTTAACTGCGACGTCATTTGTTCAGCTCCTTTCGGAATGCGGCTTCGTAGATTTCCTGCCATTCAGTACCGTGGTCTGCCTTAGCGCGTTCGCACCAGTGGAAGCCCGCGTTCGGGTGCTTCTGTTTGTCGAACGTGAGCGCTTTTTCGGGCGAGGTCAGCACCTTTGTCTGACCCTCCCGCGCCCACGCCGAACCCGTTTTCGGGTCAACCATGAGAACGCCGTGATATAAATACCGCGCATAAGGCGTAGCCCAGACCAGCTTCCCGTGCAGAACATCACTATGGTTAGCCGAGCTATCAACAAGTGTTTTCTGATCTTCCGGAACATACTCGTTACAATCGTCAAGCACTGTCTGCGCCGTAATTCCTACCGCCTTATCCGCCGCCGCGCGGATATTCATAGCTATTTGCGCGGAATTGATGTTCACCGTCACAGGCACAATCCCACCTCCAGATGATGTAGCTTCTGCCGGTCGTAGAGCACCTCGACGGTCTCAACGCGGTAACGTTTTCCGTCGAATTCGACAATGTATTCGGGGCGGAACTCCACGGTCGGAAGGCTGTTCCGGCAGTCGTAGAAAAGTGTTGCGGACAGCGTAACAGAGCGGTTGTCGGACGTGATTATCATTTTGCTGGCAGGCTCCACACGGATATGCGTGAGCTTCGCCAGCTCGACGAGCTCCTGCTCCTGCCAGGAATTCTCCCGGGGTTCGTACAGCGTTGCCGAATGGATCAGCAGGGAACGCGGGATAGGTCTCATATCCTCACCCCTCTGTAAAGCAGCCCGGTGGGCTCCAGCAGCGCCAGAGCCTGCCCGCACAGCGAGTTGACCGCCGAACTTCCGGAACCGCCTGAACTCCCGCCGCCGGAATAGCTGAACTTCCCGAGGGACACCGAGCCGCCGTCCGTGGTCTCCGACAGCGCGGAAACGCCGCCGTTTTCGAGGATAAATTCCGCCTGCGCGCAGACCGCATTCTGCGCCGCTGTACGCCATACTTCCGGCACGGTGGACGCCGTATACCCCGAGGGGAATATCTCCCGGTCTACGATTATCTCCGCGCGCCTGAGGGCGGCTGTCAGCTCGTCCGAATCCGTCCAGCCTCCCCAGTTCTCGGCGTAGTATTCAACCGTGACCGTCATGCTACTGTCACATAGCCGACCTTAACGCACTTCTTGTTGCTGTCGAGGTCGATTATCTCGATGATGTCGCCCTTCTTGCAGGAGATCTGCGTGCTGTTGGAAGTGAACGCGTTAGTCGTAGCGATAGCGGTGAAGTCCTCGTCCAGCGCCGCGCGCTTTGCCGGATTCACACGGTATGCGAACGCGTCCGCAGCGCTCTCGGCGACGGTCACCTTGCACTTATCGGAAGCGAACGCGCCCTGTGTAAGGGTGAGCGAACCTGCGGAAAATACCGCGTAAATAGCGCTCTTGCGCAGCACCTCGTGTCCGTAAACGGAACGCCCCTGAACCGCAGAAGAGCCGATATGCTTGCTGTCCTTGAGGTCGTTCACGGCGATAGGCACCTTCCATGCGTTGATGCGGGTCGCATAACGCGGGTGGCCAGCAATCATCGCAAGGTTAGCGGTGTCGTCGTTCCACTCGTACACGGTGAATCCCGCGATCTTGCCGACCGCGCCGGACTGCTTCACCTCGTCCCCAAGCGCGGAAGCCTGCACGAACAGCGGGCTTTTCAGCATAGCCGCATAGATGTCCGGGGTAACAAGCAGATAGCGCCTGCCGTCGTTCGGGACGTTCGCCTTGCTCATCAGCGTGCGGATATCCACAACATCGCTGTATACGGTGCTTGCGGAAATGGAGGACGTATTGACGCGGGTGCCCTGCGAGATGAGCGTGGAAGCGCCGTCCCGGTCGAGGGCGGTCGCCATGGAGTAACCCGCGCTGTCAAGTCTGTCCGCGATAAGGTTGTCGGGAACGGAAGCCGCGTCGTAGCCGTCCACAAGCTCGTTGACGTACTTCTCGCGGTTGATGAGGATAGAGCGGTACTCGGTGGAGCTTTCGGAAAGATCGCCGCCGGCGCTGCGGTCGTAGTCGCCGACCTTTACCTCGCCGTCGCGCACGGGGACCTTTACCGCGCCCGCGACCGGGTCGCCCTCGTAGTCGTTGTTGAAGATGATACCGTCCTTTAAAATGTTTTCCGAGCGCATTTTCGCAAGGACAAGCGAAGAATAGCGCTCCTGAGCCTCATGCATAAATTAAATCTCCTTTCAGATTTTGATTCCGGGGTTTTTGGCGAGGAAAGCAGCTTCTACGCCTGAGCGGGAAGCACCGCCGTTCCCACCGGGAACCCCTGTTGTTGCCGGCGCTGAACCTCCCGCGAACTGGGGATATTTCTTCAGCACCTCATCGATTGCCTTTTCAAGCGGCATATCGTCGCTGACTTTGAGCGAAGCCAGCACTACTACGTCGTCCGCCGCGTCCGGCTTTACGCCCTTTGAAGTCGCCAGCAGCTTCGCTTCGAGAGCGGCGGCTTTCTTCTCGGCTGCGTCCGCACGGTCGGTCTCTGCCTTGATGGCTTCCGCGGACTTCTGCTCGGCGGATTTCTGGTCGTCCTGCCACTTGTGGAACGCCGCAAGTTCGTCTTTCCCGGGAAGCCCCTTGCGTTCGCGCTCAAGGCGGGCTTTTATGAGGTCGTTCACCTCGTCCTGCGTGAATGTTTTTGCCGCCACGGGGGCGACGTTCGCCCCCTGCGCAGATTCGGGCGTAGATACGTTAGGATCACCTCCGGCGGTCTGTGCGCCACCCTGCTCCTGTGTGGTCTGGGTTGTCTGTTCGTCTGCCATTGTTACCTCCGTTTTAAGTCCGTATGACTGTATTTCCGCGCGGCTTTTAGTGTCGTCAGCGTGTTTCGGACAATAAAAAAGCACGCTGATTTCTCAACGTGCTCTTATGGTGGGAACGGCGGGTCCTGCCCCCGCTGGTCATTATTCCGGGCGTAAATGACCTATCTGCCCGGAGCTGTATGCACGCCATCTAGCCGCGCTGCGTTCCCATAATGTCCCCGATATTAATGTCGGGGACATAGAAAAAGCGCCCCGAAGAGCGCTTGACTATTGGAATGGAAAAGCACCCTGTTTGGTGCAGGGTGCTTTTTCATTATGATTTCTTTTCATATTGAGGGTCGAGCTGTCCGATATACTCGTCATGTTTTTTGTTGTATAAATCAATATCATCACCCATTGACAGTATTACGCCAACACATAGATGTGTTTCGCTGTCATAGGTGCAAGCAAAACCGTCTTTGTTTCGCGATATATACTTTTTAGGCTTTTGGTCTGTATTCATACTTATCCCCTCCAAAGATGATTAATTTTGTGCGGTTGAGCACTACCGTGTAGCTGTTCGTTGTGCCATGTCCGCTTGCATTAATGGCGTCGTACCCCATTTCTGCCGCAAGGATACCAGCGTTTCTGCCGTTAGGCGCAGAGTTGATATCATTTTGCAGCTGATGTGCGTCGGGGAACTTTTGATTCAGCTTTTCGCATATTTTATCCGCCTTTTTCCAAGCAGCGTCATCGCCCCATTTGCTATACAGCTGGCGAACCTCGTCCATGCCTGATTGGTATTCTTCCCAATGCGCTTTCAAAACAGAGTCTTGCGATAAGCGGAATTTTTCGTACTGATCCTTGTATATGCGTATCACATAGTCGGAGCAGCGTTGACGGTCATAGCCATCAGGAATCTCTAGGACTTTAGCCGATGGGTCAAGTGTCAGCCAGTTTGTTTTGCTGAATTTATGGCTGTCGCTGTATGAATACTGCTGAATTTCATGCTCAAATTTATCCGCTGTGATTGTTCCTTTAGTATAGTCGGCAGCACAGTACATTCCCTGACCGTATTGAGCGCCGCCGACACCGCAATTCACATAGAAATAATCCTCACCGTCAATTGCCTTTAGCTGCTTGTCATAAAGCAGCAAATCTTCTTTACTATCAGCACAAAATGTACGTTCACCGAGGAAATGGTCGCGTTCGACCGCTTGCTCGAACTCGGATTGATTATACATAATCGTAGGCTTGCCATTAAAACCCTGATAATCAATGATATCGTCGATGTTGTTGCTAAACTGATTACGCGGCTGCCATTTTCCTACGACGCTTTCAGCATTAACGATAGTTGTCCCTCTTGTTTCCATTATACCACTTTCAGCAGATTTGTCAAGCGTTTTCTTCGGTGCTATCGCCCCATAAGTCCTCACCCTGTCCGACCGATATTTCAGCCCGTTGCTGTCGCAGTAGGATTTCAGCGCCTTGTTCTGCTCGGTCATCTTCCTGCGGACTTCCTTTGCGCCCTCGGTGTCGCCCGCAGCTTCGAGCATATCGGCTTCCGTTTTGGACTTCCGCACCTTGCGTTCGAGTTCCCGCTGCTTGCAGACTTTGTTGTACAGCGCTTTATCTTCCTCGCCGTCATACTCAACCGAGGACTTCCGGAACAGCCCGTCGGACACGCCCCTCGGACGGTGCCCGCAGTTTATCCCGAACAGCCCGTCAGGCTCGCCGAAGCTCGTCTGCGACAGCGGAATGACCTTGTGCTTCCTGCCGTTGATGTCGGTTATCTCGGTAGTTTTTCCGGAACGCGAAATCAGCTTGCCCTGCCACGGACGGCACTTCGGACGGCTGCCGGGGTGGGAACTCACCTCGAATACGTCCTGCCCGAGGCTGTCCATAGTCGAGAACTGCGCTTCCAGAGCCGTGTTCTTCACCGTCGCACGGATATCCATATTGACATACGCTTCCGGCGACCATTCCCGCCCGGACTTGTCCACAAACGCCGGAATGCCTTTCTGCGCCATCTCATGTATCGTCGTGCGGACTGCCTTTGTGCGGCTCTCCGCACCGGAAACGACCGAAGCCGTGTTGCTGTTCAGGATATTCAGCACGTCCTGCTTGTTCGCTATCTCGGACTGCTCTCGGCGCATTTCCCGTGTCCATTTCTCCGCGACGGAATTTACCGCCCCGACGAACGTACTTTCCGCCTTGTACTTCATCACGGTGTTGACCTGATTGTAAACGTCTTTCGCCTGATTGCGGTAGTGCTTGACGGCGTTCGCGGCGCTTTCGGCGAACTGCTGATTATGCCACATGTTCTGAATACCGTCCTCCGCAAGCGTGTCGTCTATCGCCTGCCGGACGGTATCCGCAACGTCCCCGGGGATTCCCTTGGTACCCGCCGCAATGATCTTGTGCGCTTCCTGCCGGAGAAGCCCGTGCTTCGCGAGCTGTTTTATCTGCCACTTGCTGACCTCGTTGAGCTGGTGGTCGTCGTTCAGGGAGATCTGCCGCGCTATCCGGACGAGCAGGCGCTCCTCAACACTCATGTACGCGTCGGCAATAGGAGCGGCGAGGTTCAGCGCTTCAAGGGCGGTCATGATTCGTCACCGCCGAAAAAGTCCGCAATGCTCCCGCCGCCGGATTCCTGCGACATTCTCACAAGCTCCTCCCGGGCGGTGGCTTCGTCGCACTTCTGGACTTCCATTATCGCTTTGACCTTGGATTTCAGCCCCGCTGAAACCAGCTTGATATTATTGTCTATCAGCGTGTTGTCGTCGATGATGATGTTGTCGTTCCAGCCGACTGTAACGCTGTACTCCCGCGCGGAGAACTCCCCGGACATCACCCCGAGCTGAATCAGCGCGTGAACGACCGTTTCTATTGCCTCAGTCAGCAGGTTCTTGTTGTTCTTGACGGTGCGCGCCGTCTTGCTTTCCTGCGAGATTATCTCGGTCGCCGTTTTCATGACCTGCTGGACGTCAAAGCTGAACGTTCCCGCCGACAGTCCGGTCTGCATGCACAGAATATTCAGATATGCGTTGATAGCGCTGACGTGCTGTTCTATGCGGAGTTCCGTGGTGTTGTCGGTGATTTTCAGGTTCTCGCCGTCCTCGTGCCGGAGCGCTATGAACGCTTCGTCGTCCGCGTCGAAGTACCGGACTGCTTCGGCGGTGTCGGGGTCGATTACGGTCTGCACACAGGAGCTCGGCACGATTATGCGCTTCTTGCCGAGAACGAACTCCCGCTGGAAGCTGTCGAACACCGTATCAAGCGCCCAGAGCGTATCGGTGCAGTTCGCGTAGACGGACATTCCGAGCGGCGTGTCGTAGTCCGAGTTATTGCTGACGAACGGTCGGAAATACGCAAAAACCGGCTTGCCGCCCTCATATACGACCGGATTCTGCAAGTCCGGGAACATCTCCGCAAGCGGGCATTCCCGCCCCAGCTCAGCGTCGGAGCTTGCCTTGAACAGCCGGAAGTCCGACTGGAAGCCGAACTGCACCGGGCGCATGAACTCCAGCAGGTGGTAGTAGTCTTTGCCTTTTGTGTAAGTCCCCGAAAGTATTCCGGACTGCACGCCGGAGCCGTCCCAGCTCACCGGAACGAACCTGTCGGCGGTGATGTAGTCTATCCTCGGCTTCCCGCCGGAGAGGTAGCATTTCAGCACCCCGCCGCCCATCGCATACGATTTGCTCAACAGCTCCGGAAGCTGCTTCCAGAAGCCGTTCGCGTTCAGCGTATCGTCTATGTACTGCTGATATTCCGGGCGGTCAAGCGTTATCTCGCACTGCTCCGAAAATGTCAGCGCCGCGAGATTATCGCACAGCACCTTAGCCATGTTCAGCCGCAGGAGCTGCCGCTTTCCCCGGGAGAAAAGCCCGCCCTTTGCGGTCTGCCGCCACTCCGGGTCGTCGCGGTATATTCGCCGCCACTTGTCAATGCAGGCGCTGTAATATTCCGAACCGATGAACTCCTGCCCGAATGCGGCGGCTATTTCATTTGCGTTCATGTATTCCTCCAAATTCTATGAGCCGGTTCGCGTGCGGCTCGAGGGCGTATTCAAGCGCGTCCAGACTGTCTATGTTGGTCGTGCCGTCGTCAAGGCGCTTGTCCTTTGTTGGGGACTTGCCGTCCCAGACAGCCTCTGAGAGCGCCGCTATGGTGTGTCTGCACCTCCGCAGGATAAAGAACCTGCCCTGGCTCATGAGCATATCACAGAGCCGTATACGGTCGATTATTTCGCCCTTGCGCGCGTTGCGGACTTCTACCGGAATGCGCCGCGCGAATACCTCGGTGCGTATGCCCTTGATGAGCGTGGTTTCCGCGCTGTCGCACCAGATAGACGGAGCCTTGCACTGCCCCTGCGAGCGCTGAATGAATCCGCAGACGTCGTCCGTGAGCGTTCCGGGGTCGATTACTTCCTTGCGGTAGTACTCGTCCAGAATCACGATACTGCGGTAGCCCCGGGTAATTCCCACAAGACAGCCCGCGTGCGCCGAGCCGTTCCCGCCGAAGTCGAGCCCCATAGTGCCGATGAAGATATCCGCAGTCGACGCTCGACCTTCGGGGGCTTCGTCGAGAATGAACCGCTCCGGGTCGTCCGCGAACTGTCGGTAAATAACGCCGTCAGCGGACTTCCATTCCCCGAGGATATACCGCTTGAAAAATACGCCGGTGTACATTCCCCGGTAACGCTCCTTGACGGCTTCCGAGAGCGACAGGTTGTCGTCCATCGTGAAATGGAGGTGCAGCAGGCACTTGTCCTTGCGCTTGTCTATCCACCCGGTCTTGAACCAGTGCGCAGGGCTGCCGGGATTGCAGTTGAACCAGAACTTCGAACCGTCCACGGAACAGCGCCCCGTCGCCTGATTGACGAAGCTCTCCGGCATGAGCGCCACCTCGTCAAAGAATACGCCTGCGAGCGTGATGCCCTGTATCAGGTCCTGGGAACGCTCGTCCTTGCCGCCGAACACATAAAAGTAATTTTCTACGTTCCTCCTGCGGACAATGACGAGGTTCTCGGTGCGCTGTTCCGAAACGGAATACCCCCGGGAACGCAGCATTAATTTCAGCCAGAAAAGGACGTTGCGCCGGAACGAGCCGATAGTCTTTCCGCACATAGCAAAGTTGCAGGCGGAGAACTCCGACATAGCCCAGATAACGAAGCCGAGCGACATCGCAACGGACTTCCCGGAACGGATAGCGCCGTCGGCGATAATGCCGTTGAAGTCCCGCACCGGAGACGAGCGGCACCACCAGTTCAGGACTTTCCGCTGCTTCCGGGAGAACGGCCTGAACTTGAATACTGCTTTAATCTTCATCGTTCCAGTCCTCCTGCGCAGAGCCGTCCAGAGCCGACAGGAAGCCGTCGTTCGGGGTCTGCTCCGCCTCGCCGGAGAGCTTCTTCTCCTGCAACGCGACTTGCTTCTTCTGGAGCTTCACGCGCTCCCCCGAGGTGCCCTCGCCGATAAGGTCAACGATAGCGTTGAACGCCTTGGTGTCCCCGAGCGCCGCCTGCCGAACCATCGCCGCGACTACCGCCGCGCCGTAGGTCGGGTCTGCTCCGAAGCCCATATCAACGGTGCTGTTGTATATGTCGTCGTTCACGATGTCGCTCGAGAGCAGGTCGTTCATCAGGGATTTCAGTGCCTTTTTGCGGCGGCGGGATTCCACCGAGGCTTTGCCGCCTTTTTTTGCTCTTTCTCGAAGTTCCCTCGAAGTTAAATTCTCCGGGCGTATCAGATTTTCATCGTTCACATCACCACCTACTTGCATAAAAAAGCGCCCGGGCTTATCGCTGGGCGCTTTTCAGTATTTCATGATACTAGTATAGCACGTTTTTTGAAAAAATGGTTACCCTTTTTTCAGCCGGGCGAGATTCCAGAAGAATTTCATGCGGTACTCGTAGAACTGCCGCCGCCCGCACGGAACATTCCCGAGGTACTCAAACGGGAGCCCCTCCGTAACGGCTTTCTTGATGTACTTCCGCACAGGTTCGACGGCGGTCTGCTCAAGCGCCTGATCTATCTTCTCGATATCCTCGCGGAGCCGCATTGCTTTGTCGGAACGCTCCTGCACCGGGTCGCTGATGTGATTGCCTTTTGCCGCGCCGGTGCTGTCGTAGTTCACGGCTGATATTCCGTAGCAGTCCGCGATTTCCCGGCAGATGTCGTTGTACTGGCGGCACAGCCATTTCAGCTCGTTGTACACATTCCGGTCTATCCGGTAGCGCTCGTAGGCTTTAGTGTTCATTCGTCAGCCCTCCTGTTCCATTTGTCTGCGGCTTCTTCCGGCGTATCAGACCAACCGTTCATAGCATTGCAATTTTGCCCCTTGCATACAACCTGATATACGTTGTAATCACAAGCGCCGTACTGTATTTCCGCCTTACCCCCGCAGAACGGGCAGGGCTTCAGCTTGATTTCAGACATTCTTTCACCTCCATTGGGCAACTCATCGGCTTGCAACCAATCGGGCAAGAAACCATGTACGTGCCCATGTTGTAATAGGTTTCCTGATACTCCTTCTTAGCTATAGGGCAGCTTTCGCATTTTCCGGCCTCAAAGTTATCCGGTGCGTTTAATGCCACAGATAAGCTCACTTTCTTCATGTCTTGCCACCTCCGTCCATCTTAGCGCCGCAGTTCGGGCAGTAATTAGCGCACTCGTATGTGAAACTGTTATCAGTTGTGTTGAATTTCCTGAGGCAAGCGCTGCAGGCTACATCGGATTCAGTAAGATATTCCGTTTGTTCAGGAGTCTGACCTCTGCTATAGCAAAACTCGTAGTATTCGCTGCTGTTTTCTATCCAGTGTGCGTGCACCACCGGCACGACATCAGCAGCGGGCGTATCTTTCGGAATGACAATGAAATCATTCGCCAGCTCCTCGATATGAGCCTCTGTCCATACTGGTTCGGCTCCTCCCACAACCGAGTTAATGTACCAGTCCTGGAGATAACCCTCACCTACTGCCTCGCTCTTGTCTATGTACTCACTCATTCCGCGTCCTCCTTTGCAGGGCTGTTGAGCCAATCAGTAAATGCGTTCCCACAATTACACACAACTCCAGTTTCTGGGCACGTTTTTTTAGCAGGGCATTTACAGCAAGCGATGTCCATGCTACGCCACCTCTCTGCTATTTTCTCCGCGCTCATGGCGCGTATGCGGTCAAGGTTCGTGCGCGTCTCCGAAGCGGGTTGATTCTGCTGCTCGGGGCGCACAAACGATACCGCTGTAAGCGCGTCATTCACGCCCAATATGTACCCTCGCGCGTGGGCGTCAATCTCTTTTATCTCCGCGTCCCTACGCCTGTTGCCTTTTTCAAACAGGCGATCTTCAATTTCTTTTAATTTTTCGTTAGTCATTTCGTGTCCTCCTTTACGCCAGAGCTGCAAAAGGAATTTTCTTTAACGCTCGTTCCCCATATACAGCAGAATCCGTATCCGTCAGCCTTTCGCGTTCCCCAGTGTTCGCAGTCCTTACAGCGCACCACTGGTGCCCATGTTTTAAGCAGCTTCGCCTGATTATTTAGGCGCTCCAGCCTTACCGCGCAATTGTTTTCCAGTATCCGTATCTGGTGGAAAAGTTCAGCTTTTGTCCAGCTTTTCAGCGTACGGTCTGCGTAGGTGTGTTTACTCACTCTTCGCCCTCCTTAATCTCTATTTTAAGCTGCCTGCCGAGCCATTTTAAGCCCTCTGCTGTCAGCTTGTGATAAACGTACTTTTCGCTCTGCGATTTGGTGATTATCCAGTCCGGAAGTTTTTTTAACAGCCTATTTCCGGGAAAATTAGAAGCGAAAAAGTTTCGATACGGTCTGTAAAATGCCTTTCCATGTCTATGGTATGGCTTTTTCCTGTCAAGTCCCACCATGTGTTTGCAGAGGTCGATTACTTTTTCAAGCTCCTCTGGGGTGAAGTCCATTTCAATCCCCATATCAGTTCCCATGGTGCCATAATGTTCGTCACATTCCCGGGATTTCTTTTCAGCCCAGTTCCTGGGGTGCTTGCAGCCTAACATTCCGTCAGCGTGCTCTATCCCGTATTCGCCCTCGCTTTCGGGACACACATCGTCCTCGGCAATCGGGCATAACGGGCAACAATCACATCTCATTCCCGCTCACCTCTTTTTCTTTCCCTTGCGCTTCTGTTTCCTGGCGCGGCTTTTCTTAGCCGCGAACCTCTTGAAATCACTTTCAGCGCGTGCGCGTTCCTCGCTGCGCTCAATCCAGCGCATGGTATCAGCGGTTTCTGTGTATGCGCCTATGAATGCACTAATCATTTTTGCTCACCTCCAGCAGTTCCGGGTTGTCATATGGTTAATTGCGTCGTACGTCAGCTTTATGTAACATGGCTCATCGTCATCGCCATAAGATAAAGCCCCTGCAATACGCATAGAAATATCACGCGATTTACTTTTGTAATGCACATCCATGTCATAGATTTCACGCACCGCCTTATATTCGAAGCCATCACAGCGAATCCAACCGCCGGACGCGCCGCCGCACAATGCCGGGAGCGTGTAAAAATGTCTAGCTCTGCACTCGCTTTCGATATGCCTTAACAGGAGCCGGGCAGTTTTGCTCAACCGCCTGCACGCTACTGGATACCCATGTGCCATTGCTTTGTCAAACGTGTGTTTTCTTTTCATCAGACCTCCTCCAATCTCACAATAACGCGAGGTTCGCAGCCGTAAAACTTCCGTACAACCGCCTCGCACACGCACTTATCATCGTCATAAGCCACACCGTTCAGCGCGTCGCAGACGAGCTTTCCGATGTTGTCCCAGTCCGGCTTTTTGGTCGGACGAATCTTCCCGCTGAGCATATCAGACCGGCGATATTTCGGTGTGCTTTTCGAAATGCCCATCACCGCCGTGATAATTATCCTGACCTGTGCCCCCTCTGGGAACCTGTCACGGCACTGCTTCCGGAACTCCCACTGAATAAGCTGTTCGTGAAGCTTCGTTTCCATGGGTGTATATGTAGTGCCGGAAGCCCTGCTGTGCCTCGGGCGCTGTTTCCCGAACGGCTCGCCGGGAATCGTGAATTCTATCTGCATTATGTATCCTTTCTACTGGTACTGCGCCCGTATCTCGTCCATCAGGCTGTCGTCCTCATGATATTCCGGCACCCCGTCATCAAGGAGCCACTGCGCTATTTTCGGATAGGAGATCCCGCCGGATAAGCCCTTGCGCTGCTGCCAGCTCTGATATTTCAGCTCGTATTGCTTTACGGCACGCTCGCCGTACTGCTTTACAAGAGAATTTCGGTCGGGGAGAGGAGTGGGCGCACACGCGCCTTCTTCTCTTCTTCCCTTCTTAATATTCTTCTCTTTTTCTTCTAATAAAGTAGGTGTGTTATTTGTGTGTTGCTCTGTGTGTTGCTCGTGTGTTATCTGTGTGTTATTCTGTGTGTTATTTTCAAAAGTACAATCGTAATCAAGTAGCGTAACAATGCTGAATTTCTTGGTTCCCACGCGTGTTATTTTGTGCGTGGATTCCAAGCGGTCTAGTGTGGTTCTGGCTTGTTGTTTTGTGATATGGTTCTCTTCGGCTATTTCCTGCAGGGTAGTTATCACCTGCCCGCGCTGAAGTGTGACACCCTGATACTGAGTATCGCGCCATGCTGCTTTGAGCGTGAGCCGCACAAGCACTAACAATGCGATGTCATTGTCGAACCACTCCCAACGCAAGAGGTTGCGGTTGAGCTTTACATAGCCCACGTTAAGCCCTCCTTAAAACGGATAATCATCATCAGAAGCCGCCGGGCTGAAATCACCTGCGGGAGCTCCTGTCTGCGGAGCGGGAGCCTGTCCCTGCGCGGGTCTGGGAGCACTGCCGCCGTCCTCGCGCTTCTCTCCGGTGAATGAAACATGGTCGGCGATGACTTCATACCAGGTTGCCTGATTACCGTTCTTGTCGGTGTAAGGGCGGGTAGTCATTTCGCCCTCGACCAGAATCATGCGTCCCTTGGCAAAATATTTCTGGATAAATTCAGCAGTCTGCCGCCACGCCACGATGTTGAAAAAATCCGGCTTCTTTTCCTCGCCCTGCTTCTGGAATCTGCGGTCTACCGCAATGCGGAACTGGCAGACACTCACTCCCTGCGGAGTGGTTTTGAGTTCGGGGTCAGCAACCAGCCGCCCCATGAGAATGATTTTGTTGAACATTTCTTGTTCTCCTTTACGTGTTATTTTCCTGTGCTTTGCCTTTGCTGTGTATTGCTTTGCCTTAGCCCTGCATGTCAGAACTATGCCCTGCCATCGCACTGCTAATCTCTTCATCGCCGTTGCCAGGCTAAGCTATGCTTTGCCATTGCTACGCGTAACACAGCATTACCTTTGCTTTTCTTTGCGGTTGTTTGCACAGCTTTTCCATCGCCGTCCCTTGCTGTGTGCTGTTTTGGTATGCTATTCCATTGCTGAGCTATGCTATGCTTTGCCGTTGCAATTCTCGACTTCGCTTACATTGCCTTTGCGGGACGTCGCGTCGCTTTGCCCTCTGCGCTGCAAAACCGTGCTGTTCCGTGCCAACGCTGAACTACGCTATACCCTAGCTGTTCATCGCCGAGCCATACCGAGGCGTTGCCCCGCAAGCCGCGGCTCTGCTGTACCCTTGCTCAGAGCACCTGAAACGTAAATTCGAATCTGCCTTTGCCGGAGTTCCTCCACTGTCCTATACCCTTGTATTTGCCGTACTCCAGCCACTCGCGGAGCATATCGACATCTTCATCGACCATGCAGAAAACGTCGAACTCGCACGTCGTGCCCTGCGGGCAGACCTCGCTGTTCGCAAGGGCGATTCTCTCACCCTGCGGTGTGGAACCGCGCAGCGGGCGCTGGCAGTCCATCATTTTCATGCCGTGCAGATCAAGTGGGATTTCGCGCGGCTCAACGAATATCGTGTTATCGACTTTCTTCTTGTAAGCCTTGACCGCGCTTGACTTTGTTTTCGGAATCCCTCTCATAGCACCGCATATCTCCTTGAAGAATCCGCGAATCTGGTAGTCCCAGAGATAGGGAGTGCCGTCAGCCAGCTTCGGGAATACGGTCATGGACTTCTCCTCGACCGCGTCAACACCGAGCGCCGCGACTTCCTCCTCCATCTTTGCCGCGTCAGGCGCCTTGCTGGCAATGAACTCGCGGTGAATGTCCGGGTTTCCAGAGGACGTTCCGAGCAGGTCGTCCGTGAATGTGAGCTTTATATGTACCTTTGTCATTGTGTGTTCCTCCTGTTATTTGATTATGTGTGTTCACTGACTGCAAAATACTGCAAATCAGCACACCTCGACCTCCACGCCCGTCAGCCGCTGGATCCTCCTGCGGAACTCCGCCGCATTGCTGTTGCCGTCCGAAAGGTGGCACAGCCAGATTTTCCGGAGCCCCGACAGGTCGCACGCCCTGAGAAAATCCTCCAGATGGTCTATGCTCATATGCGAGGATATCACGCGGTCTGCAAGCATTCCCGGCACATCGCCGGATTCCACCCGCCGCCGGAGTATTTCCGGATCGTAGTTGGCTTCGCACAGAATATGCGTTATTCCGGAAAATTTATACTTTAAGTAATATGTATCCGTGAAGTACAGCAGCTTTTCGTCCGTGACCGCGCTTTTCAGCAGGAATCCCAGCGGCTCCGGCGCGTCATGCTGAATATCGAACGGAAGAACCCGGAACGTTCCGGCCGTGAACATCTTCATGGACTTCACCGGAACAGCGCCGCCGATTTCCGCCGCGCCAATGCACCCGGCGCTGGCATATACCGTTATTCCCCGGAACATAAGCTCCCGCGCGGATTTAACATGATCGGCGTGGGAGTGCGTGACAAGACACCCTGCCACGCTCCCCGGCCTGAAATCTATCCCTGAAAGTATCCGCCTTATCGGCACCCCGCAGTCCAGCAGGAGCCGCGTCACGCCGTCCGAAACGATGTAACAGTTGCCCTTGCTGGAGCTTCCTAAAACATTAACGTTCATCAGAAATCCACATCATCGGCAGGAACCGGAGCGGGCGCGGATTCCTCCGGAACAGGCTCGGAAACCGGTTCGTCAGGGATATCGATGTCTGTGCTGAACGCGTTCTGCTGAATCTCTTCCTCAACGATATCCGCGCGGGTCTGGGTGTCGTCATAGGTCCTCTTTACCGCCTGAGCCAGCAGACTGCTGTCGTCCGAACTGTTGATGACATACTTGCACGCCTTGTTGACGACCGTCTTTATCGCCATGTCCGCAGTGTGCTGACCGTGGGTGCTGTTTGCCTTGATGTTGCCGTGCTCGTCCACCGGATTCATCTTGGATTTGCGCCATGCCGTCTTTATTTCCTCCATTGTCATGACGGTCGTGTCCTCGATATCCCCGCGGAATATGGAACAGTACGCCGCTTTTATCTTGTTCTTGTCGATGTTCTCCAGCTTCTGGCGGTGCGTTGCAACGGTGGTGTGTCCGCGGCGCTTTTCTATCTCAAAAATATCGCCCTCGTAAACCACATCATAGCAGATATCGGTGATTTCAGAGTCAACCATTCGCGCGACCTTCATTGAGCCGAAATACGACCGCTGAAGCGTGAGCTTGCTGCCGTAAGGAATGAAATAGCACTGCTTCTTTTCGGGGCTCAGTCCCTGATAGAGCATTGACAGAAGCGTGCTTGTAATGCTCGCCTTGGTGCAGCTTTCAAGCACCGGGCGCTTGCTGGCGTCTGTTGCTTCCTGTAGAATGAGCCATGCGGATTTCATCGCGTTTTCTGCGGAATATCCCGCCGGGAGAACCAGCTCCCCACGGTCGGTGTACTCGCGCACCTTATTCTCTACCGCATCGAAAACTTCCTGCTTAATTACCGTCAGCTGATTTGCCATGATCTTTATCCTCCTCAAAAAAAGTTATCTGGTTTGGGTCGGGAGCCGCGTGCTCGGTTTCGTACTTGGCCTTGCAGACGTGCCCCATACCGTGCTTCAATCCGTATTCCGAAAGCAGAATACCGCCGCAGCGCAGGCACCGCGCCGCCTGCACCGTGAATCTCTCAACTTCCTGCTTCATGCTTCGAACCTCAGGAGCTTGTCCGCTTCCGAAACGATCAGCCGTATTGCCTGTCCGTCCGAGGGAGTGAGCGCGGTCACGCTCTCCGCGTTATCGCAGAACACCGGAAGCCGCACTCCGAAGTACTCCCCGAGCACGTTCACTATCTCGATTCCGGTATTTATCCGCGCGGCGCTGTTCGCCTTTTCGTACTCTACCAGCCCGCTGTCGCATGGTATGAGCACCTTGCATATTTCCTGCAAACCGCCGTTCTGCTGTTCGTGGAACAGCTTGAATCTGAGCGTCCTGAACCGGGAATTTATGCGCTCGTCCAGCAGCGACACTTTAGCTCTGATGAACAGTTCGCAGAGATATTCACCCTTTTCGCACTGGGCGTATTCCGCTGCCAGGGACTTCTGCTGCGCTTCCAGTTCCGCAATGCGCTTGCGGATATCCTGAGCCGCGCGAGCCTTGTACAGCTTCTCCTTTGCCGCTGAAAGCCTGTCCGTGATGTCCGTCCGACTTTCCAATAGTTCAGCGGGTATCTGGCTTTCGCCGGAATCCTTTACCGCCGCTATCTGAGCGTTAAGCTCGGTGTATTCGGCAGTGGATTCAAAAGCGCTGACCGGCTTGCTGTTCCGGAGGGCTTCAAGCTCTTCCTCAACGAGATCATATCTCCAGTTGAGGTCATTCACCTGCGGAGTGATATTTTCAAGCTCCGTTTCAAGCGCCGCGATCATATCCTTGTGGCAGGTCGTTTTTGCTTTCGCAGCTATTGCGGAAAGCTCCTCGGATTTGCGCAGATTGAATTCCGCGACAGCTTTCTCCACCTGTTCCGGCGGGAGTTTCTGACCGCAGCAGGGGCAGGTATCGCCGCCGGTATATTCCCGCGCGCGGATCTCGGCGCATTCCGCCTGCAGCTTGTTCCGCTGTTTTCTCATTTCTTCTATCTGGCGCGGGAGGCTTGATTTCTTCACCAGCAGCGGCGACCGCCTGGAATACAGCTCGTCGCGCCTTTCGACGAGTTCTGAGAGCCGGGAATTATACTCGCCGATTCTCTTGTTGTAGTCGCTGAGGTACTCGGTGCGGCGCTTTTCAAGCTCCTGCCGGAGGGCGTTCCGGCGCTCGTCTGCGGCGCTGGGCGTATTGTAGGCGGATATTTTCGCGGCGATGTCCTTTTCCCGCTGTTCCAGCGCGGATATTTCCGCTTCAACGGCGGGTATTTCGTCCGCCGAGGGCGCTCCGGAAGCTGCGTTTTCGTTCTCGGTGATTCGCGCCGGAATGGTGTCGAGCTCCTTTTTCAGCGCGGTTTTCCGGGATTTCGCGACTTTCAGGAAATCGTCCACCGTGTGACCGTTCAGCAGTCCGGGAAGCTCCGAAAGCTCCGCAGATGATGTAATTACGTCCTCGTCCCGGACATCTCCGCACATTTCAAGCAGGAGCTTCCGGCGCGCTTTCCAGTCCATGACCGCCGGGAAGTACCCGACCGCCGTCAGCATTCTGAACTGCTCCGCACCGCCGAAAAGCGAATCAACATCGGCGTTGAACTCCTTTTCTTTCAGCGGAACATCGTCCTTGTAGTACGCGGTTTTCGTTCCTGTGAGCTGTGCTGTGACCTCGCCACGCTTTTTTGCCCAGGCCTCTGTGAGCACGCGGCGGTATTCGGTTCCGTTCGTAAATTTCACCGTGACGGAAGTTTCGAGGTTATGTATCTTTGCGTTGGAGCTGTCCAGCGGTGCGGGGTCGAAATCTGCGGTACCAGCGGCATTCTTCCCGGTGAACAGCCATGCGAACGCGTTCGCGATGGTGGTCTTTCCGGTGGCGTTGTCGCCGTATACTGAGAGATCAGCGCCGTCAGGCTTTATCTCAAGCGACTGAACCCCGCAGAAATTCAGCAGCTTCATGGACTGTATTCTGTATTCGTTCATTTGGTTTTCTCCTTTTCTCCTATCGTGTCGAGTATTTCCCGGAGCTTCGCTTCGCGCTCCTCGGGCGTGTGTTCCTCGGCGAAGAACATGGAAGTGATGGGAGTTTCAATGTGTTTCTCCAAAATCTCTTCAACCTTTGTCCTAGCATAGTCCCAACCTATCTGGTAAGCCAATTCAACTTCAGTAGGATTGATACCATCGCTGAACAAGTTTATCATTGCCTGATACTCATCTGAAAGTTCCACTGCGCGAAGCTCCAGCAGCAGGATTGCACTGTCAAGTGTTGGTCCATCTAAAAGCGTATAAATTACTTTGTACGCCTGAAGATACCCTGAACAAAAGCACTCCTTTGCACCGCAAAAGTCGAGATTGAGACGATTGTGATTTTCTGGTATATTCTCAGGAATGCACGACATTATTTCCTCCGCGTCTTTCCTGCTTACTACCTTGTATGCCGGCAGCGGCATTGTTTTCATCTGTTCGTATATTGTCATATCTGCACCTTCTTCGAATTCATTTTTATAACCGCCGCAAACGCACGCTCTCCGGCCGTCGGCTTGGCTCCTGTCGGTTCCGGGCGCACGCAGTCCGGGTAAGGGCACTCGAAGCAGGAATACGGCGGGTCGCACTTTGCGGCGGTGAATTTCGTCTTTTTCCTGCCCGCGTGAGTTGGACGGCGGTTTGTGAATCCCGCCGCGTCAAGCCTTCTTCGCAGCGTGTAACGTGATACTCCGAGCTCCTCGGCTGCGGCTCCAATGCCGATTTCCCTTGCGAGTTCGGTGGCGCGGCCGAGCGGGATATCTATGCTGGGACGGTCTCTATTTGACATCTTTTTTTCTCCTGAACGTCCGGTTTCTTTCACCTGGCTTCACCCGCCTTAAAGGCGCCTAGAAGCTGCTTCATCAGCTCATAGCATTCACCTGTGCCGGGGTATAACGTACCAAGCTGGATTCCGAGCCTGATACCAGCCGCGAACGCAGATTCGCTGCGGGCGGTTCCCGAATCGTTCATGATGTCGCTTAATTCGTCCCGCACGTCTTTGGATACATTGATGTTGATGAGGAGATTTTCGAGATCCTTATCATAACTGGAGAGTGTTTCATCGCTCAGCGGCTGCTCTCCGGAGAAGCAGCCTTCGCAATATGCTATAAACAGCGATGTTTCAATTGTTGGTGCTTTCATCTTGACTTTTCCTTTCGATTGTGGTAAAATACCACTGTAATACATTTTCTTTACCGCTTTAGTGATTGCCGTCACTTAGCGGCTTTTCTTTTTCTTCTTTGCCCAGTTCGACTTCAATCTGCTCGAAGCCCACAGCGGATATCCGCTTTCCTGCGTGCATTCGGTGTGCGAGTGTTCTGCGGGGCAGTCGTTCTTGTAGGCGCAGGTTTCGCAGCACACCGGGTCAGCGTCTGCCTTGTCTATTGTTGCCAAGCTGTACGGCATTGCGGCTTGTCCTCCTTTCTGGCGTTTTCTTCGGCAGGAATGCCCCCTTGAAGCTCCACACCATGATAATGCAGGCGATAGCTACGATGATGTCAGCTCCATTCATGGAGTAGCTCCAGCCGTTCAACGCGGAGACGATCCAGCGCAGGTGGAAGCCTGTCAGGGCGGCTATCGCGTAGGGTATGTACTTTTTCAATCCTCGCACCTCCCCGCCCACTGCTCCGCCATTGCACGGGCGATTCCCGGGAATGTTTTGGAGCGGATTTTGGGATCTCGGAAGCCCATGCCGTTTTTCTTGCGCGGATTTCCGTGAGCGTCTTTGCTTCCTGCCGATACCCAGGGGGTAATGTTCTCTGTCACCATTTCTGTTGGCATCAAGGGGGGCAGACCTTTCAACCACAAGCAAGTTTTTTTGCTGTACGGGTGTCCGTGCTCATACGGTTGGATTATCTGCGTGTATTTCGGCAAGCAGTAGATTGAGGACGGTATGGGATTCTCGACTGCGATTCTCGGTACATCGGCATTCAAGAATTCCAGGAAGAAGTCTTTGGCCATGATTCCCTTCTTGAGCCGTTCACACTCTGCGTATGACCGTCCGTCAATGCGCTTAAACAGCCGCACGGCTCCGGCATTGCTGAGATATGTACACGGCGGGTGCGCTATCAGCATATCCCATCTGCCGGGGATTTCGTGCCAAACTCCGTCACGGGTCACGAAGCTGCACCGTCCGTTAATGAACGGCAGGACGTTGCTCATGAGGTGCCATTCCGGATGTCCACCGGAACAATCCTGGATATCTGCGCTGTATGCTTCGTGCCCGAGCCACCGCATTTCCTTGCATATCGTCTGGGATTCCTCGCAGGCTATTAATATCTTCATGCCTCGCCCTCCTCCACAAATTTGAAAATCACGTCCAGGAGCACCGGCTCGTCAGCCCTGCCATCGCGTACGATAACGTACCTCTTTCCGCCCTTATAGATCGCAGCATAACGGATTTCAGAGCTTCCTGTCTCGACTTCTGTGTCTGCGCCAAACCACCGGAGCAGTTTGAGGGTTTTGCGGAACGCATTCACATAACCGTCAGCCTGGTCAAACCAGTTGTGCATTTTGGCTGTGCGGGCGAAATCAAACGAGCTGATAAGCTCTGCATAAAATTCGGCAGCCATGTTTTTGTCAAAGTTTATTTCGTATTTCATGCCGTTGTTGCCTCCTCCAGCGCCCCGAGGCGCTTCATTATCTGTCCTTTGTCGTAGCGGTAGTTCTTGCCTACCTTAACGGCGGGGAGCTCGCCGCTCCTCGTTAATGTCCGGACGTGCTGGACTGTCAGTCCGAGCAGGATCGCAATGTACTCGCTGTCCATGACCTCCGGCGCTTCCGCCCACGTTCGCGGCGGGCGGCGCTTGATTTTTGCCATGTGTGCCTCCTTATCTGTTGTCGTCCGCGTAGTACTTTGCTGCGACCTTAGCGCCCTCGGTTACCTTGAGGATCTCGCGCTTCTCTGCGGCTGTCTTGGTGTTGAGGAACGCGAGCAGTGCCGCCAGCTCCTCTACCGGGTTGTCGTATGTCTTGGTTGCCGTCATGGTTTTTCATCTCCTTTCTGCGTGGCCGGGCTTGTGACCGGCCTGCCGCATTACCGGAAGGGCTTCCGCCCTGTCCGTCACTCTGCGTTTAAGAAATTCCCTTAAGCTTGAAAATCATGTATTTAAATTTACCGTCGTCTGAATCAACGATTTCAACTTCAGCAAGCTCTTTAAGTGCACGATTTATCGGCTCGCCATAGCCGCCGTTGTAAACTCCTGCGCTTTTTGCCTTTTCAAAAAATACTGCTGTTCGTATTGCCACTGCCCCGTTGGCGTATAGTTCGCCAAATGTCTTGATTATGAACTTCTTTGCTTCTGTGAGCTCTTTTGCTTTCATCTTTCTTACCTCTCAACTTGTTTTTCACCATCAGCGATTGACGATTCTTATTCTTATTTCAGCGTAAGGGTGACGCTTCTTTGCTAACGCAATGCGCCGTTCAAGCGCTTTAGCAGAAATATCGTACCCTTTGTTGCTTATTAGCAATATTATTAATTTTTTCATATCAGCCACTATCCACACACCCTTTCATGCCCCGAGGTTAAAAGCCTTGGGGCTTTCTTACCTCTCAATCAGTTGAATTTAGCCTTAATACGTTCCAGCACCTCAGCCTGCTCCGGGGTCTCAACGTCCATGTCAAGCCCGCGGTCGTAGTTGTAAAAGTATCTGTAGGTTTCACCCAGGACCTCAGCGATAGCGAGCTTGGAGATCCTGCCACCGTCCAGTCCGTAGTCCGCGCTGGGCTGTTCATAGTGCTTGCACTCGAACTTGTATTCTTTTCCGTTAACTGTGATTGTTCCTGTTTCCCACATTTTGTTTACCTCTCAAAATCGTTTTGTTAGCTTGAAACGTTGTTTTGTCGTTTCCGTGATTATATTATACGACATTATAGCCGGTTTGTCAATAGGGTAATCCGCAAATTCGTGACAAAATATCTTGTGTCTTTTTGTGCAATACGACAATTAGCCGTATTGCTATACAAATAAATGTTAAAAACCTATTGACAAGCACGACAAAATGTCGTATAATGGATAGTGAAAGGAGGGAACAAAAGTGATATCCGAAACATTATCCGAGATTCGCCGAGGAAGAAAGCTAACAATGAAAGATGTTGCGGAAGGTATCGGAATGAAGCCGGACACATATCGTAACTACGAAAGCGGGAGGCTTGAACCGAACTTATCAACACTTACCAAGATAGCTGATTTCTACGGAGTATCGACAGACTATCTTCTCGGACGCGAAAACAAAGAGCAGACCGCTCTCGACGAGCTGGTGGGACAATTCAACATGGACTTACTGGAAAAGAAAATCGTTGAAAATTATTTCGCACTTCCAAAGAAGATGCGCGGCGACCTTATGACTTTTCTGGAGAAATCCGTCAAGGAAGTCAACGAGGAAAGCAAGGCAATGCCGATGTACGCACGCAGCGCAGACGACCGGCAGAAACCTGCGGCGCTCACGCCTGAACAGGAAAAACGCCGCAGAGAAGCTCCGGACGAAACCAAGAATCCGGACAACGACCTTTAGTAAGCGGCTATAATTCAGCCTCCACAGGGTACAATACCTGTGGAGGTGAGAATTATAGAGAACGCTTACAAACTCTACAAGGACGCGCGTGACGCATCGTGGCGCTGCCTTATCAGGACTGGCGCGGCAGAATTGCCGATAAAGGTACTGAAAATCGCAGGAGCCTGCGGTGTGAGAGTGGCGAAAGACAGCGTGGTGCAATGTCTGGAGCCGGAAGTTTCCGGCTGTACGCTCCTCGATGAATCCGGCTGGCAGATAATCTACCGGGATTCTGAGAACCGGGGGCGCACGCGCTTCACTATCGCGCATGAGCTCGGGCATATCCTGCTCGGGCATGAGCTGGCGCCGGACAAATCCGGGCATTTCCGGACAGCTTCGGACAGGCGCGAACCCGCCGAAACTCAGGCGGACGAGTTCGCGGCGCGGCTCCTTGCCCCTGCCTGTGTACTCTGGGGGCTGGAGTGCTATGAGCCGGAGGACATCATGCGCGTCTGCGACATCAGTAAGGAAGCGGCACAGTACCGCTCCGAGCGAATGAAAGTGCTGCGAGATCGCGGAAAATTCCTCACATCGCCGCTGGAGCGGCAGGTGTACGAGGCTTTCAGGCCGTGGATCGAGCAGCAAAAAAGCCGCCCCGGATAAGGGCGGTGTTACATAAAGAGGAGAATCAATGAATCGCAAAGAAAAAATAATATTGTGCGCGTGTATGGCGCTGGTGTGCACGATCGCGGCAGCTGCGTATCTGGCTTCCTATCCGGTGAGCACAATCATAATTCCAAGATAAAAAAAAACCCCCGCACAAGCGAGGGAAAGCATATAAAATAAAATCATTCAACAAAACGATTTCGCAGGCGCTAAATGCCTACATAGGTATTATACCACAAGCGCCTGTGCCTGTCAAGGGAGGACGCTATGCCAAGAATGAAAAACACAGCCCGCGCTGACGGACGAGTGCAGTCCCGGGTATACCTCGGGGACGGCAAGTACAAGTACGTCTATGCGGCGAACAACAAGGAGCTTCAGGAGAAAGTCACCGAGCTGAAAACCAAGCTCGGCAAGGGAATCGACCTTACAGCGGAAAATGACACATTCGGCTACTGGGCTGAACGCTGGATAGAACTGAAAAAAATGGACGTATCCGCAAAACGGTGGAGTTCCTACGAATACCGGCGGCACTACCTCGATGAACTTGCGAATTTCCCTATAAGCAAGATAAAATCCGCGCAGATACAGAGCATAATCGTCCGGCTTGCCACAAGACCATCCGAAGCGACAGGGAAGCCTCTCGCGCGGCAGACATTGATAAATCTGAAAAATATAGCCTGCCAGATTTTTCGGCTTGCTATTGATAATCGTGTGATGGACTTTAATCCCGCAGACGGCGTAAAAGTGCCAAAGGAAACTGAAAAGGAAATCCGTGAACCGATTTCCGAGGAGCAGCAGCGCTGGATCCGTGAAACTCCGCACCGCGCCCAGACTGCCGCCATGATCATGCTGTACGCCGGGCTCAGGCGCGGCGAACTCATGGCGCTGACTTGGCGAGACATAGATCTCAACGCCCACAATATCACCGTGTGCAAGGCTATGGAATTTGCCGGGAATACCGGCACGATAGCTAACGCAACTAAATCCGAGAGCGGTATGCGGACGGTGTATATCCCGGACGTTCTCGTTGATTACCTCCGGAAACAGCCGCAGACGAACTTTTTGGTGTCATGCCAGACAGACGGCAAACCGCATTCAGAAACATCATGGCGCCGAATGTGGAACAGCTACATGACTACGCTCAATAAGAAGTACGCTGATCTCGGAAAAGCTCAGGCGATTATCGCGAACGCAGAACAGGCGAAGAAAAAGCCGGGTCCGAAGAAATTGCCTATGCTTATTCCAGTTTTCACGCCACACCAACTCAGACACACATACATCACCATGCTCTATCTAGCTGGCGTAGATGTACTCACCGCCAAGGAACAGGCGGGGCACGCAGATATATCCACCACGCTGGGGATTTACACGCATCTTGACAAGCAACACAAACTTAGAAACCTCGATAAGCTCAATCTGTTTCTTTCGTCCGATGGGTGTCAGATGGGTGTCAAGACAAGCTGATAATCCGCACAACCAAGCCGTTTAAAGACATTTTCATCGCGCATTCGTAATGCGCAGGTCGTGGGTTCGAGTCCCATTCCCAGCTCCATATTGAGAACCCCGCCAGATGGCTGTTTATGCCGCCTGGCGGGGATTTTTGACGCCTGAAAACATGACGTGCAATAAATGTATTTTACCGCGTTTTTGCGTACTTTTTCGTGAGTATGAGTGTCAGAATTAAAGCTCCCCGCCAGACGGCAAGGAGCTTCGGTATTTGGTCACAGTTCAGAAGAGCCTGTCAGTCCCCGGTCGATTCCCGGAGGATAAGCCTGTGCGGAAGCTTATAGGTCCCGTTGTCCTTGGTTACGTCGTCGGATTTTATGTTGCCGATGAGCTTCTCAATTACCGCCTTTCCCTGAAGGTAGCAGGGCTGCTCCACCGTTGACAGGTGCGGAATGAACATATGCGAGTACGCAATGTTGTCAAATCCGAAGAAAAGCACGTCCTTGCCGACGGTAATGCCATGGCTCAGCGCATAGGTCATCGCACCGATGGAAATGGTATCGGAAATGGAGAATATCGCGTCCGGAGGATTCGGCAGGGACATCAGCTTCTCGCAGCCGCGGGTGCCGCTCTCAGCGTCGTAGCCGCCGTAATAAATGAGATCCTCGTCCACGCCAAGTCCGGAGTCCTCAAGGGCACGCTTATAGCCGTTCTCCCGGTCAACCGACGACATACTGCGCTCCTCGGTGGTTAGCAGACCTATACGCCGCCTGCCCTTCCCTATCAGGTACTTCGTGGCGTCGTAGCCGGCTCGCTCGTTGTCTATCGTAACACACAGGATATCGCAGTTCTCAAGCCGCTCGAGGCACATTGCAAGCTGGTACTTCTTCGCAAGCTCTGAAATCGTGCGGCTGTCAAGCTTCGGGGCGAGCAGAACGGCGCCGTCCACAGCCTTTGAAAACAGCATACCAAGCAGGTGCATTTCGTGGTCGGGGTCGTTTCTCGTGGTGGCGATAAGAACATCATACCCCTGAGTGTAAGCCGCGTCCTGCATTCCCCGGAGCACCTCGGAATAGAAGCTCTGCTCCGTTGAGGCGATTATCGCGAGTATGCGCTTCGTTTCGCTCTTGCGGAGGTCGCGTCCAAGGAAATTCGGACTATACCCGAGCTCCTCGACCGCCTTGTTGACAGCCTGCACAGCCTCATCGGATACATTCGTTTTTTTATTGAGTACTCGGGAAACAGTGGCGACTGAAACGTTTGCCGCTTTTGCTACGTCTTTAATAGTGATATTCAAGCTGGTTCACCTCTCGGTCTGTTGTCTATATTTATATAATACATCAAAAGTTAATCGTTTTCAATAGGCGATTTGCACAAAATTCCTTACTGTAAGCCATTTTCAGTGTTCTTTGTGGAACATATTACCATAAGTTTGCCTCTAAAAACCTTGTTTGAGTTACGCACCGCCTGCTTCGTCAAACCTCCTCGTAATGCATACAGCCTTACGGGGATGCTTTCATCGCATTCGGCGCACTCTACCCGTTTTCCCTTTTCAAACCTGTTTTTAGAGGTGACCATAAATCTGATTTCTCACACGGAAACTCCGTGAAACTACACCGCAGCGTGCAAATATCAAAATAGCCTAAGATTTTTCAAATTCCCGCAGGTTTTTATAAAGAATGGCGAAAATTCACGTTAAGTCTGATTTACACTGGTTTATCCTTGAAATATCCTGAAAAAAAGTGTATAATAAAAATGTATAGATACAAACACCCTTACTATGCTTAAAATTTCACATTCGGGTATAATTGATGAAAATTGTTCTGAAATGGCTCGGTAATTATTTCCGGCACATAGATTGGATACTTCTGCTGATATGCCTCGGCATTTCGGCGTTTGACATATTTCTTCTGAACACGCTCCATAACCTCGGCTATGTAAAGCAGGACGACATCGAAACTCAGGTCGTCGCCTGCGCGCTTGGCATCGGGGCGGCGCTGATAATCGGAATGATAGACTACAAGCGGCTGTCCAGATACTGGTACGTCTACGGACCGCTTGCCGTGATACTCCAGCTTCTGCTGTGGACACCGCTGGGAGTGACCCGCGCTGGCGACCTTGCATGGCTGAATCTCGGCGTAATCACGATACAGCCCTCTGAAATATTGAAGCTCGCGTTCATACTTTCGCTCGCATGGCACATCGCAAAGCTTGGCGGTAAGATGAACTCGCTGCCGCATTTCGCGCTTCTGTGCGTACACTTCCTTATTCCGTTCGGGATAATCATGATACAGGGCGACGCTGGCTCCGCGCTGGTGTTCCTGTTCATATTCATCTGTATGATGTTCGCCGGCGGAATGTCGTGGAAATATATACTTGCCGGGCTGATCTCAGTGCCGGTCATCGCCTACGTTGCATGGAACTTCGTCATGGGCGAGCACCACCGCGAGAGATTCCGGCTGATATGGGACGAGGAGCTTCAGGAGGCCGAACGGCTGGGCTCCTACCTCCAGCAGTACAACGCTAAGGTGGCTATGGGCTCCGGGCAGCTCACCGGGCTCGGAACTAAAGCAGATACCTACACCTATGTACCGGAGGGCTACAATGACTTTATCTTCGCGTACCTCGGCATGGTGTTCGGATTCATCGGCTGCATGGCGGTGGTCATCGCGCTGACTATCCTCTGCCTTAAGCTTCTGTCGGACGCCTCGGCGGCGATAGACCCGCTCGGAAAGCTGATTTGCGTGGGAGTTTTCGCAATGCTGACGTTCCACTGCATCATAAACATCGCAATGGTCCTCGGAGCAGGACCGGTGGTGGGCATACCGCTGCCGTTCATGAGCGCGGGAGGGACCTCGCTTGTAATGTGCTACGCGGCGATAGGTCCTGTTCTCTCGGTAGTTTCCCACCGGGAAAAGAAAAAGCATATGTTCTATGAAGAAAAGGAATGAACGGCGCTGAGCTTTCAGCGCAGGACATACAAAACCAACGAAAGGTAAGAGCAAATGAAACCTGTAATTTCGACCATCAAGGATATCTACCCCGCCTCCCAGTCTGAGGCGCAGAAGCAGCGCTACAAGAACGCCGTTGCGGCTTTCGCCGACTACTTCGGCTCCATCGGAGAGCATCGTTTCTTCTCCGCACCGGGCAGAACCGAGATCTGCGGAAACCACACCGACCACAACCACGGAAAGGTTTTCGCAGCCAGCGTGAACCTCGATGTCATCGCGGTAGTTGAGCAGACGGACGACAACAAGATCGTCATAAAGTCCGAGGGCTTCCCCGAGGACAGCATAGATCTCTCTGACCTTGAGGCAGTTCCCGGGGAAAAGAACACCTCCGCTTCGCTGATACGCGGCGTTGCCGCCGGTTTTGAGAAGCACGGCTATCACATCGGCGGATTCCGCGCGTACACCACCTCTGACGTAATGAAGGGCAGCGGACTTTCCTCCTCTGCGGCGTTCGAGGTCCTGGTCGGAACTATCCTCTCACACCTCTACAACGGCGGTCAGGTGAGCGCCGTGAAGATCGCGCAGATATCACAGTACGCCGAGAACGTGTTCTTCGGCAAGCCCTCCGGACTGATGGATCAGATGGCTTCCTCCGTCGGAGGCTTCATCGCCATCGACTTCAAGGACACCGAAAGCCCGATAATCGAGAGCGTTCCCGCTGATTTCGAGAAGTTCGGCCATGCACTGTGCATAGTTGACGCAAAGGGCGACCACGCAGACCTCACGGACGAGTACGCTGCCATCCCGAACGAGATGAAGAGCGTTGCGGGCTACTTTACCTGCGAAACTCTCCGTCAGCTCTCCAAGGACGACATCATGCTGAATATCCGTGTGCTGCGCGAAAAATTCGGCGACAGGGCGGTGCTCCGCTCCATTCATTTCTTTGACGAGAACGAGCGCGTTGACAAGCTGGTTCATGCGCTCAAGGCAGGCAATTTTGAGGATTTCCTCTCCAACGTGAAGGAATCCGGCGACAGCTCCTTCAAGTACCTCCAGAACATCTACGCGAACTCCGATATAAAGCACCAGTGCCTTTCCATCGCGCTGAACGTTGCGGAATATTCCCTGCACCGCAAGGGCGCCTGCCGCGTTCACGGCGGCGGATTCGCCGGAACTATCCAGGCGTTCGTTCCGCTGGAAATGCTCCAGCAGTTCAAGATGAACATTGAGCGCACATTCGGGAACGGCTCCTGCCACGTCCTCAGCGTCAGACCCATCGGCGGCACCGAAGTTTCCGCCGAGGAATAAGCGAAAGGGCGGAGCCCTGCGGTTCCGCCCCATATGCTTTTACCTGATTTCGTACTCCGTCATCATCTTCACCAGAAGCTGATCCACCAGTGCGTCAACGAGTATTCCGTTCTCGGCGTACTCCTCGCTGAATACCTTTCCGTTCTCGCGGAGCTTCGCGGTCAGCCCCGCCTTGTCGTAGGGCAGGAGGAGCTTCATGCGCTTCGCAGTTTCAGGGAGGTTCGCGGCGATGACGTGCAGCAGACGGTCTATCCCCTGATTTTTCTTCGCGCTTATCTTCACGGTGGAGTCGTCCTCCGGGATAGTCTCCGTGAGCAGGTCGCACTTGTTGAGCACCGTCACCACAGGGATCTCTGCCGCGCCGAGGTCTGCGAGGGTCTTGAGCGTTACCTCAGCCTTTTCTGAGGCCTCCGGGTCGGAAGCGTCGCATACATGAATTATGATGTCAGCGCCTGCGGCTTCCTCCAGCGTGGACTTGAACGCCTCCACAAGATGGTGCGGCAGCCTGCGGATAAGTCCTACGGTGTCCACCAGGAGCAGGCTGCGCCCGTCCGGGAGCCCGATGGCTCTCGCGGTGGGGTCGAGGGTGGCGAACAGCTTGTCCTCGGCGAGCACCCCGGCGCCGGTCAGCAGGTTCAGCAGCGTGGATTTTCCCGCGTTGGTGTAGCCCACGATCGCGCCCACCTGCACGCTGTCCTTGCGGCGGCGCTCACGGGTGTAGCCGCGGCGCTCCTCCAGCTCCCTGAGCTCCGCCGAGAGCTTGTCGATACGCCTGCGGATATGCCGGCGGTCGGTTTCAAGCTGGGTCTCGCCGGGACCTCTGGTGCCTATTCCGCCGCCGAGCCTCGACAGCGAAGCGCCTATTCCCATGAGCCTTGGCAGGCGGTATCTGAGCTGTGCAAGCTCAACTTGCAGCTTTCCCTCGCGGGAAACGGCGCGCCCGGCGAAAATATCGAGAATAAGCATCGTGCGGTCTATTACGCGCACGTCCGTTTCATCCTCGACATTGCGTATCTGGGAGGCTGTCAGTTCGCAGTCGAATATCAGCAGCTCCGCCCCGAGGGAGCCGCAGAGCTCCTTTACCTCGGCGAGTTTTCCCTCGCCGATGACGGTGGCGGCTTCGCAGGCTTCGCGCTTCTGTATCACCCGCGCGAGCTCCTCGGCTCCGGCGGTCTGCGCCAGCTCCGAAAGCTCGTCCATGGAGCTCTCTGCGTCGTATTCTCCGGTGTCAGCACCGATGAGTATTGCCCGCGTGAGGTGCTTTTCCCCGACGGTTGGCGCGAGTTCTTTTCTTTCCATAATTACTCCTTCTCATGTTACTCCGGTAACGGCGGGGTAAGTTTCCTGTCGCCGCGTGAGTGCGGGACATAAGTAATTACACACATAACGTAATTATAACAGCAAACCCCTGATATGTCAAGAGAAATTTTCCGGCGGATTCCGCCGCCGGTATTTTTTTCAATATTCAACATTCAACAACAAAACACCGGGCGAAAGTCCGTTAAAGAAAGGCTGATAACTTTGAAATTCCAAAGGTATGACGTGATCATTGTCGGAACAGGTATTTCCGGTATCTACACCGCGCTGAATCTCTCGCCGGAGCTGAAGATACTCATGCTCAGCAAGCGGGAGCTCACGCTGTGCAACTCCGCGCTGGCTCAGGGCGGCGTTGCGGCGGTAATGGACAAGGAAAACGACAGCTATGAGCTCCACATAAAGGATACGCTCATCGCGGGTCACTACAAGAACAACCTCGACAACGTGAAGATTCTCGTTGAACAGGGTCCGACTGACGTAATGCGCCTCAAGGACAAGTACGGCGTTGAGTTCGACATGAAGCAGGACGGCAGCATCGAGCTCACCCGCGAGGGCGGGCACTCCCGCCGCCGTATCGCCCACCACAAGGATACCACCGGCTTCGAGATCGAGACAAACCTTATAAAGCAGGTTCAGGATCTGAAAAACGTCACCGTTGTCAACTGGTCAGTGCTCTGCCGGCTTGAAAGGCAGGACGGTATGTTCTTCGCAGACGTCCTCGCCCACAACGACGAGCCGGGAAAGCAGGAGCACCAGTATTACTGCGCTGACGCGGTAGTCCTCGCGACCGGAGGCATCGGCAGGGTGTACGACTATACCACGAACTCCGCCATCGCCACCGGCGACGGAATACAGCTCGCCTACAACCTCGGTGCTGAGATAAAGAACCTCAGCTACGTTCAGTTCCACCCCACCGCTTTCGCGGACAGAAAGAACCGCGAGTGCTTCCTGGTTTCAGAGGCCGTGCGAGGCGAGGGCGCGTACCTCCTGAACTGCCGCAAGGAACGCTTCATGCAGAAATACGAGCCGGAGCGCAAGGAGCTTGCTCCCCGGGACGTGGTTTCCGAGTGCATGATGAAGGAGCAGGCGGAGACCGGCTCCGACGAGTTCTGGCTGGATATCTCCTACAAGGATCCGGAGTTTGTAAAGGGACACTTCCCGATGATTTACGGCAAGGTGCTTGAAAAGGGCTACGACATGACAAAGGAGCCGTTCCCGGTTTACCCCTGCCAGCATTACCTCATGGGCGGCATCAACGTTGACGGCAAGGGCGCCACAAACATTCCCGGGCTGTATGCCGCAGGCGAATGCTCCCACACCGGCGTTCACGGAAAGAACCGCCTTGCCAGCAACTCTCTGCTGGAGGCGCTGGTGTTCTCCCGCCTTATCGCCGAGGACATCACCAGGAACAGCCGTAAGGACGACCGGGATACCGTCGAGTACCCGATGACCTCCCCGGAGGGCAAGCCCCTCCCGCACGGAATCCGTACAGAAATACGCCACATCATGCAGAAGGCGTACTTCATCAAGCCGAATTACGAGGAGGCTGAAAAGGGTCTTGCGCGCATAAAGGAGCTGAAGGATCAGGTCTACAACGGCGGCTACGAGATAACAGCGGATTTCGTTGAGACAAAGTCCCTTGTAACAGTTGCATACATTATACTTTCTGAGGTGCTTGAAAGGAGAGGCGAGGAATGATACTGCTTCCGTTTTACGTTGACGACATAATCAAGACTGCCCTGACAGAGGACATAAACTACATAGACAGCACGGCCGACCTGCTTATCCCGGAGGACAGCGTTTCCTCCGCGTACTTCATGTCCAAGGCGGACGGCGTTCTGTGCGGTCTGGAGGTAGCGCTCCGGGTGTTCACGATTCTTGACCCCGACATGAAGACAGAGTGCCATTTCAAGGACGGCGACAAGGTGAAATACGGCGACATCATCGCGGATTTCACCGGACGCACCCGCCTCATGCTGAAAGCGGAGCGCACCGCGCTGAACCTGCTCCAGCACATGAGCGGTATTTCCAGCTATACCAACAAGTGCGTCGAGCTGGTCAAGGGGACTAATGCAAGCATCGCTGACACCCGAAAGACCCTCCCTGGTCTGAGACCGCTCCAGAAGTACGCTGTAACGGTCGGCGGAGGCCGCAACCACCGCTACAACCTGACTGACGCGGCAATGCTCAAGGACAACCACATTGACGCTTACGGCGGTATCACTCCTGCGGTGAACGCTCTCCGCCAGAAAGCGGGACATATGCTCCAGATAGAGGTCGAAACAAGGAATCTTGACGAGGTACAGGAGGCCGTCGACTGCGGAGTCAACGTCATCATGCTGGACAACATGGACCGCCCCACGATGGCTCAGGCTGTGAAGATGGTCAACGGACGCGCAAAGCTTGAAGCAAGCGGAAACGTCACCATGGAAAATATCCGCGAGGTCGCAGAGACCGGCGTTGATATCATTTCGCTCGGCGCGCTGACCCACAGCGTAAAGGCGTTTGATATCTCCATGAAGTGGAAGAAGTAATGCCATAAAACGGCACTGTAAAATAAGGATACAACATCAGCCGGAATTTGCCGGCATACGCTGATGGATTATGAGAATGTGGAGAGCGAAACAAAGCAATAGATATATGTCAACACAAAGGCTCAGTAAGTTTTAAGCAGTAAAAACCATGTGGGTGGAAACCAATAGATTTCCACCCACACTTGTTTTCTTTTGTAACGCCGGATCGTTCCGGCAGTCCCCGAGATATGATTTACTCCCTGTTTTTCAGGACCTCGGCAGGCGTGATCTTACCGAGCTTTCTGACAAGAATAGCGGTTATAACATAGTAAACAGCCATTGTTCCGGCAAAGATTATCGGATAAATATACAGCGGGAATTCAAGGTTTATTCCGCTTGTTACATTCGGGATAAACAGCGGAAACACCTTATCTATGATAAGCTTTGAAATCGGAATTTCTATGATCGCGCCTATTGCTATAAGCAGCGCATTTCCGTTGAGATAGAGCCTCTTTACGTCCCTTGTCCTGTAGCCGAACACCTTGACGAGTGAAATTCCGAACGAGGCGCGCTCTACCATAACGTTCAGCATAAGGAACATCACAGCAAAGAAAATTATTATCGCTATCACGATCAGCATAACGATCATCGACATCATAAGCTCCGTGAAAACAGCCGCGGAACGTTCGATATCAGTCTTTGTGGTCGTACCGTAAAGTCTGCCCTCGTCTATATCAAGCGGCTCATCGGAAAGGACGCAGTTGTAATAATCATCGTCCTCGCCAAAAAGCTCCCGCATACTGTCGATATCCATAAACACCATAAGCCCTGCGCTTTCGTCGCATATATCGGCAACAGTAAAAGCATAGTCCATGGAATTCGCGCTGTCGGTGAGTATGAATTTATCCCCGGTGGTTACTCCGTAGCGTTCAACAACTGATTTGCTCGCGGTGATAAGGCTCTTGCCCCTGTGTGTTTCTGCATTGTAATATTTGTTGTCGCTGTCGATTCCCATTACCGTTACGTCCAGATTATATCCCAGCTGTTCCTTTGAAAGCGTTTTTGCAAAGCAGGCTTCTCCGCCCTCGGGGACTGTGGATCCAGGGTATTTCAGCGTATACATATATTCATATTTTGTGTCGCGGATAGTATCTATCCTTACGTTTTCGCAGAGGTAATAGCAGTCAACTCCGAGCATGAGAACAACCAGCGAAAACAGCATACTCAGAAGAACGGTTATCCCCGTACGCATCTCGCGCAGCATCTGCCTTATCTGGAATCTGCGGATAAAGTTCTTGCTCCTGATCCTTAGGCTGCTGTAACGCGCCGTTTTCTGTTCGTTGCGGATAAGCGAAAGCGCAGTCTGCGAAAGGCGCTTATTGATGACGAGCGTGTTCACTATCATTGAGATAACAGGCGGCATTACAACGCTGTATATTATGAGGTACACAGGATAAACCGGCGCAAATTCAGGGAGCGAGAAATACGCATATGTATCGAGCATCTGGTAATTCAGACCCACCGGTGAAAAGCCGATAAGCATACCGATTATTCCGCCTGTGAATGCAACGATGGCCGGCAGGCGTGCGTAATGTGCAGGAAGCGGTCCTCAATGCGCTGCTCATGCCGCATGAAGCAATGCGTGAAATGCAGGAATCCGGCGCGATATGACCGGACTTATGGTAAAGCAGGAAGAACCGAAAACCGCACCTTTCGGCGATGTCTGGTCAGGAATAATGCAGGATTTTATCCGTATGTGCAGCGACGGCTGGGAGCAGGGCTGGCATGAACGCAACGGCGGCAATCTGAGCAAATAAATCAAATGCAGACCCGGGAAAAAAATCCTTTGCATAAAAAGAGCAAAAAAGTATAAGTAATTCGCAAATCCGCCCGTTGCGATATTGGATAATATATTGTAAAATTAAATCAGAAAGAAAAAAATTTATGCACTATGCACAGGGGGATAATAATGAACAGTATAATTTCCGCGATACTTGCAGTTATCATGACTGTAATGATGTCCGGCTGCGACAGCTCGAACAATGGAATGCGCGACATTTCTACCATGGATGTCGTACGCGAAATGGGTTATGGGATAAACCTCGGGAACACGCTGGAATCCTGCGGTGACTGGATAAACGGATTTTCTCCGTCAAGCTACGAAAAAGCATGGGGAAGCCCGATAATAACTTCCGAGGCTATACAGGGCTATGCTGACGCCGGATTCGGCGTACTGCGTATTCCAGTAGCGTGGTCGAATATGATGGCGGACGATGGTACATACACAATAAATCCCGATTATGCCGATAGGGTACAGGAAGTCGTTGATATGGCGCTAGGCACTGGAATGTACGTTATAGTCAACATCCACTACGACAACGGCTGGATCAGCAAGTTCCCGGAGAACGTTGACGAAAACATGAAACGCTACACCACTATGTGGAAGCAGATAGCCGAACTGTTCAGGGATCGTGGCGACAAGCTGGTGTTTGAATCCCAGAATGAGGCGCTCGGCTGGGAAAGTCTCTGGAACAGGTACAGCGGAACAAACGGCGCTGAAAAGCAGTCCTCCTACGACCTTGTGAACAGGGTAAATCAGGCGTTCGTTGATACCGTGAGAGCTACCGGCGGCAACAACGCAAAGCGCCACCTGCTGATATCCGGCTACAACACTGATATAGACCTCACCTGCGATAAGCTTTTCAAAATGCCCAGCGACCCGGCCGGACGCCTTGCGGTGTCCGTTCATTACTACAATCCGTCAACGCTGACAATACTTGAAAAGGACGCTGACTGGGGCAAGGCAAAGACCGACTGGGGCAGCAAATCCGACATTGCGGAGCTGAACCGCTGTATGGACCTGCTCAAAACGACCTTCATCGACAACGGGATACCCGTCATAGTCGGAGAATATGGCTGCTTCGGAAAGAACAAGACGCGCGAAACCAAAGAATCCTATATGCTGGACGTTTCCTCCGCAATGTACGAAATAGGCGCCTGCCCTATCCTCTGGGACACCTCCGGCGATGAGTACGACCGCAACAACGCAAGATTCAGAAACCCGGAATTCATCGAAAAGCTTATCGCGCCGTCAAAGGCAGAAAAGGAACAATGAACGCCGATGGTGTCCAGCGCATGGGATTATAGCACGTCAGTGGGAGCGGTTTTTGTTTCGGAATTCCTGCGGAGATATCCCGTTTGTATTCCTGAACAGCCTTGAAAAGTAGCTGGGCGTATCTATGCCGATTTCAGCCGCTATATCGGAGATCGGCATATCGGTAGATATCAGCTTGTCCTCCGCAAAGCGTATGCGCAGCAGGTTGCAGTAATCCGAAAAATTCAGTCCGACTGCAGATTTGAATTTCCGGCTGAACGCAAAGTAGCTCATATTTGCCATTGCGGCGGCAGTTTTCATGTCCAGCTTCTCAGCCGGGCGGCTCATGATATGTTCAATTATACGGTCAAGCCTTACGTTCTGGGTGGAAATTCCGGCTCCCTCGACGGGAATGACGCAGTTCTCATGAAGCAGCGCTGCGACGAGCTCCAGCACCATTCCGTTCTTGCGGAACTGGTCGGTCAGCACAGTGGCGGGCGCATAATTTTCCGGTTCGCCGGCAGAGCACACTTCGATTATTCTCTGGAGCACATTGTAGATCCCACCGCCGGATTCTGGTGAGAAAACCGGGGAAAGCCCGTCCGGGCATCTGAGTATCAGCGAATCGCTCATCACGGAGGACGTGTACCGGAGAAATCCCGTTGAGAATTGTATTACTGCAACGTCGGTAGCGCGGACATTGTAGTTCGCATGAAAAGCCAGAGGTGGAATGAACACCAGTGTATTCTCCCTTATATTATACGGTCTGCCGTTTATGACCTCATAGCGTTCGCCGCTGATAACGTAGGATATCTCATAGTACGAATGGCAGTGCAGAGGATAATTTTCTTCCTCGCTGGTATGATATACCGCGCAGGCGGCATGACTCTTCTCCGGCTGGTCGGCGGTCTGGAATTCCTGCTGAAAGATCATATACAGCCCTCCAATATCAACTTTTAGCCTTAATTTCAAGGCGTAATCCAAGGTTCAATAACAGCACCGGAAGCGAACGAAAACCACTTCCGGTGCTGTTTAATATATCAGGGTATAATCAGAAGCCGCCGTAATGTTTCAGGGTTTCTGCTGCGATCTCAGAACCAACCCTCATAGCCTTTTCAATATTTTTTTCAACCATATACGAGCATACGAATCCAGCGTGGTAGCTGTCGCCGCACCCGGTCGTGTCAATTACGGCGTCCACCTTTACAGCCTGCACTCTGAATTCCTGCCCTTTAAAGTATGTGACGCTCCCCCGTTCTGCAAGGGATATATTGAACAGGCAATCATACTTACACGATAATTCCCTGAACTTCGGCAGTAGTTCCTCCGAGCCGCTTATCATAAAGAAATCAATGTACGGTGCAAGACGTTCCATATCATCGAAATCCCTGTATACGTCAAAATCCACCGCAAGCTTAAATCCGGACGTTTTCTTCAGTTCAACTACCTGTGAAAAACACGAAGCCCAGATGTGAACAAAGACCACGTCGGATTCGGATAATATCCTTATTTCGTCATCGTTCAGAATGATGTCATCAAGTATTTTTCCGTTCCATGAATCATCTTTATAATACCTGTCGCCGTCTGCTGTAAGGTATGTCATATTATTGGCAGTCTGATACCTGTCATCAGTGCGTATATGGCTCTTATCAATATCAAGCCCTGATATTGAATCCATTATCGCTTCCGCATATCTGTCTTTTCCGACAATTCCAAGCAGCGTAACGTCTGTCTCATCAAAGCGAGAGGCATGGGCGGCAAAATTCAGCGCTTCTCCTCCTGGTCTGATTATGTCTGTGCCGTCAAAAACATCGGCGCATATACACGGCAGCGCAGTAATTTTTATTCTTTTCATTCTACAACCTCGCAAAATCACCATAAGGTAACCTCTAAAAACCTCATTTTAAAAGTATCATTTCAGAAGTTCCAGTATCTCTTCGGAGCTCATGCTCATGATATTTCCGGAGTTCTCCCCGCCGCTGAGTACGATATCCGCAAGCCCGGATTTTGCCTGCTGTAACTCGCGTATCTTCTCCTCGATGGTATTCCGGGTGATGAGCTTATATATCTGCACGTTTTTCTTCTGCCCGATTCGGTAAGCGCGGTCGGAAGCCTGATTTTCAGCCGAGCTGTTCCACCACGGGTCGTAATGTATAACAACGTCCGCGCCGGTGAGATTAAGCCCCGTGCCGCCTGCTTTCAGCGATATCAGGAATACGCTGGTGTCGTCGCCGTTGAAGCTGTTCACCATTTTCAGCCGCTGCGCGGGTTTTGTGGAACCAGTCAGCATGAAATACCGTATTCCCATGCCGTCCAGACGCGCCGCGACAATATCCAGCATCGACGTGAACTGCGAGAACAAAAGCAGCTTGTGCCCGGAATTAACGCAGCTTTCCACAAGCTCCACGCACTGCTCCAGCTTGGCGCTTTTCCCGGTGTAATTCTCGTAGACCAGCGCCGGGTCGCAGCAAATCTGCCGCAGACGAAAATCTGCTTTTTGTCGCTGTCGATGATAATGCAGAAATTCTGCTCTGCATTAAATATTTCTATTTTCCCCACCGGGTGCAGAAAATAGCGTCCCGTGTCAGTTTTCGCGATGTCAAAACTAATTTCCGGGTCGGAAAATTTCACGTCAAAATGACTGCGGCCGTAATTAACTCCGCTTTCCCTGACTATCTGGAAGAAGCGCACTGCGTCCTGCCCCTGTATCAGGAAACTGCGTTTTCTGTCGATACCTTCTTTGAAGCTCATACAGATACTGAATGTTAATTCCAGCAGCGCCGAGCTTTGCTCGTCCAGTACTTCCGGGCTGTGTACGAACTCCAGTTCCTTTCCGTATTTCTTGTTCAGTCTGCCCTGGAAAGCCTGATACATATCGTAAATATCATTCACGACATAGAGTTTTTCGCGCCCTATTTTCAGCGAGTACTTAAGCCCCTCGAACGTTGCTTCAAGCTCCGGCACAAGCCGTATTCCGTGCTCCTGCGCGTTAATAACGGCTCTTTCGGTATAGTGCCGGATAAGTCCCCTGGTGTAATTTGAACTGCGGTTTGATATTGTTTTGTCATATATGCTCTCAAGATATATGAGCGCGGCGGCAAGGTGCTTGCAGTATCCGCGGTCGTACGGGCAGTCGCAGGAAAGCCCCGAAAGCTCGCCCTCCGGGGTTATCGACGCTGTAACGTTGTAGTCCTTCGTTCCTGCGACAATGAAGCGGTAGTTTCCGCTGCCGTCGCATATCGCTTCTTTCAGTTTTTTCTGGCGGTAATATATCTGGCCGCGCTGAAAAATCGCATAGCTGAAATCGCCCTTGTATGTCCGTATATTCACATATATTCCTTTTTCGGTGGCTCTGAAATCGTTTCGCTACCATTTTATCACAAAAACAAGCAGTTGTCAATTGGTTTATCGGTAAAATGCCGAAAACTCACCCAAACAAAACATTGAAACGCTCGTCCTTAGTGACCATGTAAACCGCCGCATACCGAAACCGAAATGATGTTGTATAAAAAAACTTGACACACTACGCTGTTATAATATATTATAGGACTTAAAACTGATTTTTGTACTGCTTTTTTCATTTGTATTATCGGGATCACCAGATACTCCGTAAGCTACTAGAGCATCACATAAATCATCCAGAAAGCTGTCGTCCTCACAATACGGAAAAACACCATTGATCAAATAATGTTTAGGAATATTCCACACAACGGTATAACCGTTTTCAAAGCTGATATTGAATTGTACAAGGTAGCTTTTATTATTCCAAACAAAAACAAATACTCTCTCATCAGGGTAATCTCTGTCATATGAAGTTGACATAAGATACATTTTTCTTTCCTTATCTATTGTCCAATACCAAGGAAATTCCATATCAACTTCTCTAATTAAACGCCCAAAGTCAAAAACTGGCCTTTTTATATTTAAGGAATTAAAAATATCTTTTTGTTCAGATGTCAATTTTTCGTTAATAAAAGCCATAATGTTCCCTCTTTCGCCAAGTGGCGAATAAACACTTTTTACTTTAAAGTTTCACCTTTGTTTTATCAACTAATGCCTTCTTTCCAAATCATACCACATTCAATTAAAACTGTCAAGGCTTTCACCATTTCATTACTGATCTTCTGTAAAAGCTTCGCAACCAATCTCATAATCAAAATTTACGCAGTTTTTTGTATTTCCGGACAGCTCGTCCGGAGTAGGATTCTGTGAAGCTCCAGATTACTTTTTCGCTGAACGGAATATCGGAGTAACTGCCGTGGATAAGGTAGGGCGCGTCGCGGTATCCCGCTATCTTAAGCTCGTTATGTCCCTGCGGCGCGGTGGATTTGTTCACGATGTCGCGGATACGCTTGTCCGTCGTGATTATCCCCTCGATGGCGTTGGAGCTTTTCACCGACTGTAACTTCGCAACGGATTCCATCGCCGAGAATACCTCCGCGAAGTCGGTTCGGCGCAGCTCCGCTTTCGCTTTCATCTCGTATATCGAGGTCGCGGAGTTCATTATGTCGGCGGGGACGCTGATTTTTTTCAGGAATGTGTAGTCGAACATTCGCATGAGTTTCTCCTTATATTGCAGCTTATCTGCATATATTACAGCTTATTATATGCAGATTATCAACTGCAATATTGAGAAAATTTATCAATCCGGAATGTTGCGCGCGAACTCCTTCTCGATTTCCGCGGAGTCTATCCAGCCCTTTTCCTGCGCGGAACGTTCGCCCTTTTCAAGCTCGCTCATCAGCCGCAGTGTCGCGCTGGTTTTTTCGTATTCCTCCATGTCGAGAAGCTCGTGCAGGACGCGTTCCAGAAGATGATGAAGCACTTTGAAATTACGGAAGTCTGATTATTTTTTCATATAGTCGAGCGCAGCAAAAAACATCTCATAAACGTCGTCCCAGCCGTCCGGAGTATCAACTCCACCGCCGTTTACCGAGCGGCACATTGCAGCGCAGGTTTCCTCGCCATCGTAGAGAAATTCAGCGGCAGTTATCGGGAATCCTTCGGCAGTGGACAGTTCACAGAGCGCGTTCACGGGATTTCTGTCGTTTCGGGTCACATACATTCTTTGGGTAAGTTCTGCATTGTTCCCTGCTTTGTCTAACAGCATTGTAAGGCTATCGTTCATTTCAACTATCATCGCCTTTATTCGTTCAGCAGAAGCAGGCACGCCTTATGAAACCTGTCACATATACACGCCGTCTGGTCTGATCCCAAAGCTTCTCTGCGATGAGATAATGAATTTCAACAAGCTGAGTTCAAATGTTGAAAAAAGTCTTCATCCCTGCTCAAACCGCCTGCGCAGCTTCTCCAGCGCCTTTTTCTCTATCCGCGAAATGTAGCTGCGCGAGATTTTGAGCTGCTTCGCTATCTCCCGCTGGGTCATCGCTTCGCAGACGAATCCCCTGCCGTCCCGTATCCCGTACCGTTTGCAGATTATCTCCTTTTCACGCTCGTCAAGTTCCTCATCAATGTATCTGTACAGCTTCTGCGAATTTATCCTGAGCTCCGTTTCCTCCTCTATGTTCACATTGCTTGCCAGTATATCCGCTATCGTCAGCGTGTTTCCCTCGCTGTCCGTTTCAAGAGGCTCGTTTATGTAGACCTCGCTCTGCTGGCGCTTTATCTTCCGAAAGTGCATTTTTATCTGGTTATCTATATATCGGCAACGGAAATATTGCCTTATATTTCCACAGAGCTGTATTCCGCATTCTGGTGCGGCTCTGTGAAAGTGGTCGGGGCTAAGAAGCCGGAAGATTCCCTGCTGTGCGCTTGTGATGTGAATACGCTTACTGACGGCAAGCGGCTCAAGGTGCTCAGACTTCGTGCCGGGCTGACGATACGTCAGGCTGCGGAGGCGGTCGGTATTTGCCGGCATACGCTGATGAATTATGAGAGCGGGAGGTCGGAAGTTAAGGCTGCGGTTCGGGAAAGGCTGGTCAGACTATATTCCCGTTGTTAAAATGCAAAAGGTGCTGTCTAATGAAACAGCACCTTCATTTTATTTATCCTGTGATATATTCGCACAAAGCGTCATTTCACCTCTGCGGTATCTGCCGATCTCTACAAAACCATTCTCATTATCATGAAATGGTGTATATCTTCATGTTTGCCTTCCGAATCTCCTTCGTAATATTTACTACCACAATAATATTGGTCAGTTATTTTATAAGCAGATACTCCTCCATAAGCTTTGCAAAATGAAGCGGCGCAGGTAGCATTACAGGGCTATCTTTATACTCTGGCATAGCTTCCCTTGTGATATACACTTTTCTCACCCATTCTTCCGGGTCATCACCGTTATTAAGCATTACAGGATACAGTTCCAACAAATTATGCTCATCAAAGTTGGTTTCCGGAGATTCAACACGGCTATTCTTCTGACTAAGCCAGAATTCCTTGTTATGATCACGTCCATCAAGTCCCCAGTATACCTTTTCATAACGGAATATTCCGGAAGCGGAACGGCAATTTCCGGCTGAATCGTACTCGGTAAAGCAATCAGGAACCTCCCTGTTCTCAGCAGTTCTTATCCTCACGACACGCAGTTCTCCGCGATTTTCAAGAGCAAACGGTGAAAGCTTGGTGCCTATATCTATTTTTTCCGGATAGTATGCGGCTCCATTATAACCTCCTATTGTCTTATCTGCGATACCATTCCACAAACTGCGACTCTTCCCGTCTGCCTTGACAATAAAAACAGCAGGTCTGGTTCGATACAGATTTGAGTAACCAAGTAGTTTCTGCTTTACAGTTCCCTGGCAGGAATTGCTGCAGCGTTTAGTAAAATCGGTTTGCTGTGAAAAGGATGAAAACTCCAGCAATGCTTCATGATACAACAGATGTCGGCGGTCAAGTGCATCGCAGTCTACATACACCTTTCCGCTGACCGGATTGAACGTAACATACACAGGAAGCATACGCACACGGTCGTATCTGCTGTTTCCGCATATTGGCATGAGTTCACTCAGGAGATACATTCCCACGAAATCCACATCAAGGAATGACGAAAGTGATTTTTTACACGGTTCCGTATATCCAAGTTGGCGAAGCATATCTGAAAACGCAGATTTCGCCCTGTGCTCAGCGCTGTTACCCTCCGGAGTAATAAACTGAGTGAGCCTTCCGGTTTTCGCGAAACCTGCCCTTATAGCAGCCTTAGGGTCCCTCTTTTCTTCATACTTTTCCTTTCCTGGCAGCACAACAAAAGCCGCAGTAATTTTTTCAGCTTGGTTAAGTGTCTGCGTGACCTCAAAAATACGCTTCCGAACAAACTCAGAACCATCACCTCCAAGAGCGTCGCCAAGAGAACCCAAAGGAACGGCTTTGATGTCGGTTACAACTCCGAAACAATGATCATCTTCTTTAAAAAAACTCCGTATCTGGTTCTCAAGATGTTCAACAAGCTTTTCACAGCCGCTGTTTGTATATATTTCAAAATTGAATTTCGTGCACTCTGTGCATTCAAAGAGTCTATTGCGGCAAGAGATCAAGTCAGAATCATTATTGTGATAATGTTTAAGTGCAGGCAGTATTTCAGGCTGTCTTGCCGGTTCCGCAAATGATGAAAAAAGAGTCGTAAGCTCGTAATAAAGTTCATGCTTGTCCTTCATCGGAACACCAGAACCGATGATTAATTTCTTCGAACATTTTGTATCCACAGCCTGCGGACAAAGTATCTGAACGCTTTCGTTATCACCGTAATATTCGGAAGGAGAACGCAGCACAGATTCAGCTTCTGGAAGATTATGCAGCTCAAAAAGATTATAGAAACGCAAATCACGATCATTCCAGAATATCGCGTTGTTTTTATAATTACCGATTATAGGCACAACACGGAAACTGTCAGGAGTTGTTCTAATATGTGCATTGATATTATCAGGCAGATACAATTTTTCTCCCTTGGTTTCATAAATAAACCTTCTTATGCTTGTATGCACATATAGCATACATCTGCATTCGGGTGGAGTAGTCTGCACTGACAGCCGGAACACAAACGAATATGCCATTTTTCTGCCATTTGTTTCATAGAACAGAGGGGCGCTGATAATATCGTTATTTGCACTGCACAAATGAAGAGTCTCTTGAAACAGTTTTATATTCTTTCCCACAAGCTGATTTCTGGCAATAAGCGAAAATGCACTGAAAGAAAAATTACCCGCTGCCGTACCATCATCATTAAACAGTCTTGTTTTATAACTCGATATACCTTTCGAAAGCACATCAGAATTTATCTCGCCAATAAGCATCCTTGCAAGTTCCTTTACCTCATCAGTTGTTTTATCGGTGATATATTCAGAAGCTACCCAGATTTTCATTATTTCACAGATACGCCCGGTATCCGGCTTGCAGAGCGAAATAAGCCACCTGCTGTCATCAGAGTCTTTCCTTACATTTGTCATTTCAACAACATTTCCAAGCCAGGATTCCAGGTTTTTTCTCAAAGAACTTAATCCGATGGGATACATTGGATTATAATTATTGTTGCAGGCAGAATAAAGCTCGAATAACTTATCCTTCCACTCTCGCGGAAGCGCAGTATAAAACAGTTCAGCAGTAACATTCGTCCTCGGAATAAATGCCATCGGAATAATCCGAGTTCTTGTTTTCGTTTTTTTCATTGTTTTCAATACCTCTCATAAATGCAGTATAGAACGGCTGATAAAGCGCAGAAGCAATCGCGCCATGCCGCTCGTCGTTTATTAGATCATGCAAATAATCTGCTATTTCCTTCAGGCAGTCGTAGCCATTGAAATTGTTCTCAGAGGCGCGGAATGAGCCGTCAGCAAAATATATCCTCGGTGGCTCCCTGTTCGGATCAGTTATTCTCGCAAGCCTGCCAAATACCTGAAGTATCATTACAAAAATTCCAGACGTAACATCAGTTCTGAGTTCATCAGACAGCTCGCTTAGCCCGAATGTCTTCCTTTCAAGCAGGTTCCACTTTATCGCAGCTGTTTTTCTAATATCATAATCCTTTTTAAACTCACTTTCATATACTCTGTGCGAGAACTCTGCGTCTATCATGCCGTTCAGTTTTGCACATTTCTGCGATATATCGTCCGGATTGCTGAGCGGCCTGACCAACAAGAACAAACTGCTGAAAGTAGAATGTCCACCCTCGTCTACAATGTTATAACCACGCTCTATCGCCTTGGCAGGAGCTATCAGGACATTTGCACCGTATTTAGAGAAATCCGGGAGCATGCCTCGCGGAATACAAATGTCGGATTTTTCTGACATTTCTCTCACCATTCGCACTGTCCGGTAATGCAGCTTATATTCTTCCAAGCACATGTCAAGACATTTCTGGGCATACTCTGCTTCATCGTAACTGTTTACAACAATAAGAATGCACCCATCACGTTCAAGCTCTGCTCGGATAGTATCCATCGACTTGGATATAACCGCTGCAAGATGTTTCCTTCTTGAATCCGAGTCGCTTCCAGACACTCTGTCAGTAATACCCAGTTCCCGGACTTCGGATCGACTCAAAAAATCCGTTTTCCATTTTTCGCTTTTCAGGATGTACTTCACAGGAGCATTCACATGATATTCAAGGCAGCCCTCGGCCCAACTTGAACCAGAAAGCAGCAGCACATTCGGACCAAGCGGTCTGCCGTCATCAGATACGGACAACCATGGTAGCGAAGTGAGCAAAGCCCTGCCATATGCAAACTGGCGATACAATACCAGTCCACACTTCTTATCATATTTCATGCCGAACAGATTTCCCATCACCGATGCCGGAAGCAGCTTTTTCTGCTGAGTAAACCTTCCGGACAAGAAATTGTACAGTTCCTTGTCGCTGTTTTCAGAAGCATAAACTGAATGCTGCTCGTCCACCTCTCGGATATAGCTGTCGAAACCCGCAACTACCAGGTATAATTTGATGTGGGATAGCATTTCACGGCTATAATTCTTGTAATCCAACTCGTCCAGAACCGCTCGCAGCCTTCTTTCAAAATCATTATCTCTTAGTGAACTGCAAGCCATTGAAAACAAGTCAGAATATTCTGACAATACTGGCTTGTACATTGCTTCTTCGAGAACTTTCAAAACGTTTTCTGGAAGCCCGTCAAGCCTGAGCTGTTCAAACAATGTCCCGGAGGAAAAAGTGTGCTGTAGGATTTTCGACCAGCTGCCAGTTTCAGATGTTACCGCTTTCTGAACCACATCAGATATTACCGGTGAGCGATAAAGCAGCTCCATGAAATAGGAACCGTTTATATCGTTCAGCCGCTGTTCACTGCTCTTTTTCATATCGTGGCTGCATTCCTCGCTGCTTTCCTGAATGAATCTGCTGAATTCAGTTTCGGGAATGAACAGCTTGTCCAGAACACTCTGAACTCTGTCGCATTCATCGAAAACAACAAGATCCGATTGCTCAATAACATACTCTAAAAACAGGCGCTTATCGGTTCCGACCTTCGCGCATGCAAGTCCCTGTGCAGTAGTAACCACGACCGAAGCAGTAAGCGCTTCCCGCTGCATTCTTGTTACAGGGCACACATTGAAAAATGGACAAGTATAAACTGTATCACCTTTTTTCAAAGAATAACACGGTTCATCGCCGTATATAGCAGCCGGCTCTCTATCATTCGACAATCCCTCAATAAAGCAGGCACCACACAGATATCCGGAATAATAATCATCTGCGTACAAAGCCCCTTTTTCGGTAACCCTAGACAGATATGACATGCGTTCACTCCTGCCTACCAGTGGAGTAGCTGAAACTCCCAGTTTACTGAAATACCCGCTGAACCGCAGTGCTTCATCGGCAGTGTCAACTACCAAAATGATACGCTTTTTCTGCTTGGCAAGATGATATGTCAGCGCCTTTATCAGCGTAGATTTACCTGAGCCGACCATTCTAACAATGTTTGTAGTACGGCATATTTCCAGTTTATCAATTGAACATAGATTGTTACCTTCTGCTTTTAACAAACCATTTTTCGATAGAACATCGTAGCATATATCACCACTGCATTTGACATTCATTTCTTTTGCAGAATCAAGGAGTTCCTTTACTGATACCGAAACAGCATCACGCTCTGATTTTGGAGATAACTTTCTGTCATTTGATGTACTGACAGATTCAATAGACACGGTTTTCTCCGCAACAGTTCCGGTCGTCCTTTTTACAATATATTTATATGATCCATTGTTCGCAAAGCGAATTTTTGACACTTTAGCTGTAGTCATTATCTCGCTGATATATGCCTCAGTCCTGGTAGGAGCCGGAATGGATCTTGTATTCCGTTTCAGAATAAATCTGTCATTATATTCTTCAACAATATATAATTTCACATTGTCATACTGACCATCTCTATATTCTGTAAGTGTTTCTTCCCAGTATTTCTTTGAGGAACATTTCAGAAGCCGCTTATGGGCTTTTTGCAGTACCACTACAGCGCACAGATCAGCAATCCGCCCCACGACCGAATAATCACAAAGAAGCAGATAAGCCTTAAACGGATCAGCATGGGGAGCATATTGTTCCAGAAGCATTAGAACCATTTCGGTTTCCGTTAGCTTCTGCGCCGCTTTTCTGTCATGCATTACTGCTGTAAGCGTAGCCAAAACAGTATTGTATTCAGGCATCAGATTCTCCCTCCTTTCAGAATAGTCATCAGTTGTTTCACAGTAATGCATTTGATACTGCATCCGGCTCCTGCAATGGAACAGAAGCCATTCCGTATTTTTTCATACTCGTCAGGAACAACATAATATGATTCTAAACAGCCCGTATTTCTGAAAGCAAAGTCAGCTTCTATCTGTTTCTTGAGCAACCACGGATTGTGATGAGTCTTTGCATCGACCGCAATAGTTCTCCCGGCTCCTGATATTCTGATGTCATACTTGTCCTTTTCCGGATAAAGCACTGTAGCGTACCCAAGTTTTTCAGCATTGTCCCGTATCTGAAGCTCCAATTTTCCTGGAATCGCCATATAGCGCATTACTCCTCGCCGAAGACGGCATATTCCGGCTGGCAGGATATCTCTAACGGGAATATCAGCTTCAGATAACGGCGTCTGGGTACATGATCTGTTACAACATGATGCCTGTAATCCGACAAAAGTCATTGTCCAGCCGCAGTGTGGGCAGCGATAGGTCTGCCTATTCACCTTTTCATACGAAAAATCAAGGATATCACCAATAGCCTGAGTATCCGGATATTTAAGCCTGAATTCACGCAGTGCCGAATCATCACATACTGGATTTGTTACAATAAATTCACGAACCTCCGAATACAGCTCCGGTGTCAATGAAACCATCTTCTTAAATACGTTTTTCTGCTCCTCGCCATAAGCCAAATCATCTTCTGACACATCGAGAAGTTCAATACAGTCGTCAGTAAGTTCAAAACGAGCGTTATCAGACAGTACAATAAACTCTCCAAGCATATAATACTCACTCTGACAGATCAACTGCTGGAATTCATTATCCCAGTTTTTGAACCATTCTTTTAACGGCTTGCTGGCATATTGAATTATGAACATTGTTTCGTGAAAGTTGATACTCTTACCAGAATATTGTGCAGCAAGCACTGCCAATCTGCTGATGCCAGCCCGCAACTTACTACTGAATCTGAATTCTTCAGTTGTTCCTATCCGCTCCCTTTCGCATATTCCAGCAGCAAGGAACCGAATTGTTTCTTCAAAGAAAAACAAATCGTTGTTTGGCATATAATACCTCCATAATAAAAATGCGTTCTCCCGAAAAAGAGAACGCATAATAAGCGAACGAACAGATAAAAAGAATTTATTTCATCTGTAAGTGTTTTATTTTTTCGAGTACAATAATATATTAACACAAAGCAAGTGATTTGTCAATAGGTAAAACTCAATTGTTTACCATATTCTTAACAGTCAACCATTACCAAAAACCATTTACTATATACTTCTAATGTATCATGCTTTCTGATATTGTCAATATAGCTTTACACATTTCACTCAAAAATTTATTCCATTGCGGCCGCCGATTTGCCCGTCTTATCCGAGTAATATCTGCGGCGCTTCTCTGCCGTAGGCATTCCGCCTATCGACGAGCATATCCGGCGGTTATTCCAATAGCTCATGTAGTAGCGCCAGATCATTGTTTTCAGCTGCTCTGTCGTGTAATCCGTACTTCTTCTGCCGCGGCTGTAAAACAGTTCATTCTTCATTCGCGCCCACATACTTTCGCAGCGGGCATTGTCATGACATCTGCCTCCGGCGCTGTGCATGCTCTGCTTTACTCC